>JBMZFK010000089.1:0-6630 GCA_049615365.1 Puniceispirillaceae bacterium (SeqCode) | reverse complement strand
AAAGGGGTCGATCCGCGCTATTTGCACGTTTCAGGCATTGGCCTTGATTATGGCAGTATCCCTATGCCAGCAGATAATGCAGATATAACCGGGTTCAGCCAGTCTGTTGATTTTCTCTCCCAGCATATATCAGATGCCTATTTATTTGGGCGTATTGCGGCATTGCATGCCCTTAGCGATGTGTTTGTAGCTGGCGATAGGCCGATTGCGGCACAGGCTATTGTAACCCTGCAACGCGCGCGCCCGGAAATGCAGAAATCAGACCTAACCCTGATGCTATGCGGCGCGTTAGAAGAGCTGGCCGCCCATCACACCCAGCTGATAGGCGGTCATACCACAGTCGCTGGCGAGGCCATGCTGGGGTTTGCGGTAACCGGAATATCACAGGCCAAACCGGCCCTGCCCGCGCTGGCCGAAGAGGACTATCTGTTACTGTTAAGCAAGCCTATCGGCATTGGCGTTATTTTAGCAGCAGAAATGCGAGGCCGCTGTCCGCCAGAGGCCTATGACGCGGCGATTGCCACGATGCTGTCCTCTAACACTGGCGCCGCAGATCTTATCACAAAGGCTATGCCTTCGGCGCTTATGACAGATGTTACCGGCTTTGGGCTGGCCCGGCATGGGCTGAATTTGATGCAGCGTATGGCCTGTTCCGGAATGGTGCTATGGCCAGATAAATTGCCACTAATTGACGGGGTGCAGACCCTTGCAGAAAAAAATATACGCTCCAGCCTGTATCGCCATAATCGCAAGGATATTCATCTGCAAGGCGGCGCAAATTTGGGCGCAGAATATAGCGCTATTATTGATCTGCTGTTTGATCCGCAAACCTCTGGCGGGGTTCTGGCAGCTCTGCCCCGCACAATAGCCACCGAAATTTGTAGTCAAATGCAGATGCATGGCTATGAACAGGCAGCCATTATTGGCAAGCTAAGCCCGCGCCATGAGGGCATAATTCTGGAAAAAGAGGCGACAGGCAGATGAGCGCGCCCATTATCACAACCCGGAACTGGCATCCAGAGGCATATGATCTGGTAATCGATGTGCGCGCGCCATCCGAATTTGCCGAAGATCATATTGTCGGGGCGGTAAATATGCCGGTGCTATCGGATGATGAGCGGGTCGAGGTAGGCACGATTTACAAACAAACCTCCCCCTTTGCCGCCCGCAAGCACGGGGCAGCGCTGGTATCACGCAATATTGCCCGTCATCTGGAAGAAAGGCTGCAGGATTACCCAACAGATTTTGCCCCTCTCATTCATTGCTGGCGGGGCGGTCAGCGTTCACACGCCTTTGCCCAGATATTAAGCAAGATTGGCTGGCGGTGCCACCTGCTAGAAGGTGGATATAAAACCTATCGCCGCGATATTCTGGATTGCCTAGTTGCCGATTTTTCCAGCCTGTCTCTGGTGATAATTGCCGGGCGTACAGGCTCAGCCAAGACAGATATTCTGGGGCAAATCGCCAGGATGGGGGGACAGATTCTGGATTTGGAAGGGCTGGCCTGTCATCGCGGCTCTTTACTTGGGCGCTGGCCAGATACCCCCCAGCCTACGCAGCGTTTTTTTGAAAGTGCGCTGATAGCACGGGTAAGGGAATTTGATAAAACAAGGCCTGTCTATGTTGAATCTGAAAGCTCGCGTATTGGCAATCTGCAACTGCCGACCGCGCTGTGGCGGCTAATGACCACCAGCCCTATGGTAACGATAGAGACCCCTGCCCGGGCTCGCGCGGAATATCTGCTTTCCGGCTATCATCACCTGCTTGGCCAGAACAGCGATATGTTAAAGCTGATAGGCGGTATGCGGCATCGCCATGGGGCGGAAATAACCCGGAACTGGCGCGAGCTGCTTGACGCTGAAAACTGGTTGGAGCTGGCAAAGGCATTGCTGGTAGAGCATTATGATCCAGCCTATGACAGCTCGGTTGGCCGGCATCAGCGCCAGGTCCTTGCCCGGCTTTCCCAAAAAGATTGCCAGCCCGAAACAATCGCGCAAACTGCACAGGCTATTCTGGCGCTGGCGCCTGCCCCGGGAGATGGGTAAAAACCCGCACATTTATATAAAAAGGCGCTTGCATCTTGGCGTTGATAATGTATAACCGACCAAGCTTTGAGCGCTGTTCCCCGGTAGCTCAGCGGTAGAGCAAGCGACTGTTAATCGCTTGGCCGGCGGTTCGAATCCGTCCCGGGGAGCCATTTTTCAAAAACATATTCTACCAAGCGGATAAAGTCTGCCTATCATTTTCTATAACAAGCGCGACTTTTTGCAGGCTGGGCTTAATTCTCTTTCATTCGCGTGTCCCCCCTCGCCGATTTTGTTCAAAAGGTTAATGGCGTTAGGCTTTTTGGCTAAGACCCACATGAACAAAAATTGAGGGGAGAAAAGATGAGACTATCTGGTCGTTCTATCTATACGCTTCTCTTAGCTGTGCCTGTCCTATGCGTTACCAGCAACCTTGCATTTGCTGTTTTTTGCACCCGCTATAGCCTCGATCATTCCGGCTTTACCAGTATCGCGGCGGCAGAATCCTGGTATCCTGAAACCCTGAATATCCGGGATACGGATTTTAAGGATATTGAGGGACAAAAATCGCTACGGGCGATTAGGGTGAGCCGCATGAGAACAGGCAACGAGTATGCCGAAATGCATGTAGTGTATCAGCTATTGCCATCACGTAAATTGCTGGCCTCTCTGCGCCAGCTAGGCGGGTTTCAGCTACCCGGCGATGCCCGCTATAACTGCAACAAACCCCCGAACAGGTAAAGCAAAGCCGGTAATAGGGCACAGGCAGACAGGCATTGTCAAAGATGTATATCTAGCGATATAAGGCGCCTAGCTGATCGTGATAGGCGGCGATAACAATATGACGCTTTACTTTAAGGGTTGGTGTCATTTGATTGTTTTCTATTGTGAATTCTTCACTAGCCACAATAAATTTTCGAACTTTTTCAAACCCTGCCAGCTGGGTATTTGCCCTCGCTACCGCCTTTTTCAATGCTGCCATCATCTGTTCTTCTGGCCGGGATCTCAACTCTACTGCGGGGACAATCACCGCGGCCAGCCAGGGGCGTTTATCCCCCGCAACCATGATTTGGGCAATTTCCGGCTGTACCAGAAATTCAGCTTCCACCCGGCCAGGGGCGATATTATCCCCGCCGGAATTCACAATCATATCTTTTTTCCTGCCCGTAATGGTAATAAAGCCATCTTCCGAAATATCAGCGATATCGCCTGTATATAGCCAGCCATCCTGCAAGGCCTGCTTCGTCGCCTCCGGATTTTGCCAATAGCCATTCATGATACAGGCGCCTCTGGCCAGCAGCTCGCCCTCTGGCGACAGCCTGACCTCTACCCCGCTAACAGGGGGGCCAACGGTTTCAATGCGGATATCGCCTGGCCGATTAGCAGAAATAAGCGGAGATGCCTCGGTCTGGCCATAGCCTTGCAGGATATTCACCCCCAGCCCCAGAAAAAACTGACCAATCTCGGGGTTTAACGCCGCACCGCCCGAGACAAAATATTTCAGCCGTCCGCCAAATCGCCCCGCCACCTTGCGCCGGACAATTTTATCCAGAAGTTTATCCATGATGCGCTCACCAAAGCCAAGAGGCACCCCTTGCCATTTCTTGCTGCCCAGCTCTACTGCTTTGTGAAAGGCTTTGGCAGAGATTCCGCCTTTTGCATTCACCCCTTTGGTAATGCGCTCATGCAACACTTCATAAAGGCGCGGGACCGCGGTCATTAATGTCGGGCGTACTTCTGCCAGATTAGCGGCAATTTTATCCGATCCCTCGCAATAATATACCTGTGCGCCCATCTGTACCGGCAAATGCAGGCCAGCTGTATGTTCATAGGAATGGGAAAGCGGCAACAAGGACAGAAAAACAGCGTCTTTTTCCGCCTCTCCTTCTTCTAGCAGCTCTCGTGCCGCATCAATATTCGCCTGAATAGAGGCATGGCTTAGCATCACCCCTTTCGGCTGCCCACCTGTTCCTGAGGTATAAATGATACAACAGGTTTGTGTGCCGCCCCCTTCTATGGAAACCGCGTCATGTTCGGGTGAGGCCGCCCACAAATCCTCAATCTTGTGAATGGGAAAGGCGGTATCAGCTTTTTCCAGAATGCTGGTCTTTTGCCCTGCACCCGGAATAATAATCGCGGCCTTTATTCCGGCTCTATCTTTTGCCACCTCTATCAAACCGGCCCCTATCCTGCCGCTTGAACAAATAATGAAGCTGGCGCCTGAATCATCCAGCTGGTGGGCATGGTCACGCGGCGTATGGGTGGTATAGGCGGGTACCACAATCCCACCTGCCGCCATAATAGCGAGATCGCAAATCGCCCAGCTAGAGCTGTTTTCTGCACATAAAATCACCCTGTCGCCTAGTTGCAGCCCCAATGCAGCAAGGCTGGCAGCCAATGCGCGCACCCTGTCTGCAACCTCGCGATAGCTAATCGCCTGCCAGCGCCCGTCACGCTTGTCAAAAAATAGGGGGGCCTCTTTTTTTTCGGCTGCAACTGCCAGAAACTGGCCAGCTAGATGGTTTTGCATCATATTATTCCTTTATGGTCGGCTGACGCTCCCCTTGCCCTGTGCTACATTTTCGGGGATAAAAATCCGATAAGCTGCATCGGAGAAGCGGGGCCTGTATCCTTATTTTGTAAAATAGCGGCACAGCTGGTTGGCATGTGAGACGGGCTGGCGGGCTGTAATTTTTGCAAGATTTGGCTCAATCCGGGATTATGCCCTATCACCATTATGGTATCGGCTATCTCTGCTACCTTATTTACTTCTTTTTCAATCGCGCTGGCCCCAAATTCATACAAGCTATCGACAAAGATAGGGGTTATTTCTGGCCAATATTCACAAGCCAGCTCAAAGGTTTGGCGAGTGCGCAATGCAGAAGAACATAAACAGCAAATCGACCCCGTTAAATATGGGCGCAAGGCTATTGCTATATCTGGCAACTCCCCTCGCCCCTGCGCCGCAAGTGGCCGCATAAAATCAGACCCCGCACCAGAAATCCCATCTGATTTTGCATGACGAAGAAGAATAAGCTGTTGCATAAAAAAGTGCTTTTCTTAAAAAACCTAAAAACCGTAAAAAGTTTTGCCTCTCTGCCGCTAAAAAACAAGTACCTGTCTTCTGATGTGACAAGTTTTTCTTCCTAATAAAAACCTTTAACGTAAAAGCTCTGGAAATCACGCTGGCCTCTGGGGTATGGTCAGGCTCATGCGTTTTTTGAAAGAAGCTTTATAGATTTATCCAGAGACACAAGATGACAAACCGTAATTTTTCACATTTGATTGGTAACACCCCCCTTATCCGGCTAAACGCATTATCGGATATGACGGGATGTGAAATATTAGGCAAAGCCGAATTCATGAATCCCGGCGGGTCTGTTAAAGACCGTGCCGCAAAAGCCATTATCGAAGACGCAGAAGCAAGCGGCGAGCTGAAACCGGGCGGTGTTATCGTCGAAGGGACAGCTGGCAATACAGGCATCAGCCTCACCCTTGTCGGGCGTTCAAAAGGCTATCGCAGCGTGATTGTGATGCCAGAAACACAAAGTCAGGAAAAAAAGGACGCTCTGCGTGTATGCGGGGCAGATTTACGGCTGGTTCCAGCTGTGCCCTACCGCGACCCGGGTAATTATGTCCGCTATTCCGAACGGCTGGCCGAAGAATTGCGCCAGACCGAGCAAGGCGGGGTTATTTGGGCAAACCAGTTTGACAATACCGCAAATAGAATGGGCCATTACAGCACAACAGGGCCGGAATTCTGGGAACAGACTAATGGCCAGATTGACGGATTTATTTGTGCCGTTGGCTCTGGTGGCACGCTGGCAGGTACAGCAGCCTTTCTGCGAGAGAAAAATCCAGATATAAAAATTGGTATCGCCGATCCAATGGGTTCTGCTCTGTTTGAACATTACAAAAATGGCAATTTAAAATCTGAAGGGGGTTCGGTTTCTGAAGGCATTGGTCAGGGCCGTATTACTGCCAATCTGGAAGGGCTGGAGGTTGATTTTCCGGTACAGGTAACAGATGCAGAAGCCATGCCTATCCTGTTTGACCTATTGGATAAGGAAGGCTTGCTGCTGGGCGGGTCGAGCGCCATTAATGTCGCTGGTGCTGCGGCGATGGCTCGTGAAATGGGGCCAGGCCATACGATTTGCACCATCTTATGTGATAGTGGCCAGCGCTATCAGTCAAAAATCTGGAACCCAGAATTTTTGCGTGCAAAAGGTTTGCCTGTTCCCTATTGGCTGGAAAGCTGAGAGGAAAGATATGATGCAAACAACAATTATCTCTGCGGAATGGCTGCTATCACAGGATAGCGATAGGATAACCATTCTGGATGCCAGCTATTTTCTGCCAACAATGGGGCGCGACGGGCGTGCTGAATTTGTTCAAGAACATATCATTGGCGCTCAATTTTTTGATATTGATACTATCAAGGATGAGGCGGATCCCCTGCCGCATATGATGCCCTCTGCATCTGTATTTGAAGCGGCGATGCGTGATATTGGCGTCCATTCAGACCGGCAAATTATCGTCTATGATAACTCGCCTTTTTTATCTTCTGCACGGGCCTGGTGGATGCTCCGGTATTTCGGTCATCTGG
>JBMZFK010000088.1:0-6790 GCA_049615365.1 Puniceispirillaceae bacterium (SeqCode) | reverse complement strand
GCCATAGCGCGGTAGAAAGGCAAATTTCCCAGTTTGGCAAAAAATGCGCTCCAATTTTCAGATGCCGCCCAGGCCTCCTGAACCTCTGCGATTGCCAAATGGCCCCGGTCAAAATAGATATCCAGCCCAACAAAGCGGCCAAGCGGCTCTGCTGCGCGGAGCGAGCTGGTTGCATCCTGGTCTATTGTGGTTTCTTTTTTGCACCCGAACGGCCCGCAATTTTCAACTGTTACCAAAACAGCTTCATGCGGTGTATGAACCGACTGCAATACAACCGATACCAACGGCAAAGCGATAAATAACAGCATCGCAAGGCCAGTTGGCAGAAAAAACCAGAAAAAAGTTGAATGTTTCATGACGGGCTATCTATCGTGAAAAAATTCAAGAAGAGGACCATGTCCCCTTCTTGAAACTATGTTTAACGGCCTATAGAAAGCCTTTTTCTTTTGCCGCAGCGATATATGCTGCTTCAACATCAGCAAGTGCCTGTTCAGCCGATTCCTTGCCCTGCATGAAATCAGACAGTTCAGCCCCCAGTGCGGTATGCATCAGACCCATATATGGCAACATCGGATACGGGATTGTATTGGCCTGAGCCGCTGCAAAAACACCGCGCGCCGCATCTGTTGGTGTATATCCCTCGATCAGCCACACCGCCTGTTTGCGGATGTCCTCATCCTTCAGGATAGATGGATCGATACCATTCATCATCGCGATAAAGGTTGCTTCTGCTTCGGCATCGCTAACGTTCTTTGCGACAGTCCAGCCATCCCACCATAATGTAGAGGCAGGTGTATTGCCGCCGCCAACGGTCATCGGGCCAGCGATATTCATGCCGTTTTTGACCGCATCACTGACGCCATCAGCATCAACCAATGTTGCCGCACGGCTGCCCCACATATTCATGATAGCGACATTGCCTGCACGGAATTCGGCATTTGTGGCGTTACTGTCATGGGTCAGGAAATCAGGATTCATATAAGCTGAAAGTGACTTCATCATATTCAGGGCTTCTACACCTGCTGCTGAATTCACATTTGGCTGGGCAGAGCCATCTTTAAAGTGGCTGCCACCATAGCCCAGGAACATATTGTTAAATTCCTGAGCGAGGTTCCAGCCAGCTTTGTACGCGCCGCCAACCGGGTTCTGCATAATACCTGCACTACGGATTTTTTCAGCCGCCGCCAGCATATCTTCATAGGTCTTTGGCGGTTCCATGCCAATTTTCTTTAGCACATCTTCCCGATATACCAGATGCTGGGCATTTGCCATAAACGCAACCGCCATGACCTTTCCATTGATCGTGATCAGCTGGTTCTTTTTCAAATCTTTACCATGCTTGGCAACAAGATCATCCAGCGGACGGATAACATCATTATTCATCAGCGCAACAATTGATGAGTTGGCAATAATAGCAGATGTATATTCAGCCGGATTGCCGCTCATGCCGGCGACATTGATTTTCTGGTGATCAGCTGTCAGATTTGTTGATACCTCAGCACCGCTACATGCCTGAGCGCCTTTACCAACGGTCTGGATAGCTGGAAATTCATTGCCTACAACACTAACGCGTGCCGAAATATTACAAGCCTGTGCCGCGGTACTTGCCAAAATGGCAACGGCAGATGTTAAAGCGATTTTTTTTAAGTACATGTGTCACTCCCTCTTGATGTTCAGACAGAAATATCCGTCTAAGTTGTTGCCCCGGTAAATCGGGGTCATGGTGATCAGAAAATAGACCTTAGCTTTCCAACCTTTCACCTGTCTGGCTGTCAAACAGATGACAGCTTGCTTCCGGAACAGAAATACTGACATCACTGCCAATTTCTGTGCGGAATTCTTTATGTGCCTTTACAGCAACCAGCCTGTTGCCTGCCTTAACGGTAACCATGGTGGCATCGCCCAGCAGTTCCATAGCATAGGTTGGCGCGTTAATTTGGGCCTTTGCCGGCGCATTGATTATAGCGGCATCTTCGGCTCTGAACCCCAATGTAGCGTCCCCATCGCGAAACTTCAGACCATCAAGCTTGATATTTTCAGCCCTAAAGCACCCTTTTTTAATATGGCCTTCCACCAAATTCATTGCCGGATTTCCAATAAATCCCGCCACAAACAGATTGGCAGGCCGGTCATAGATTTCGGTTGGCGTGCCGATTTGCTGGATCAGCCCCTTATTCATCACGACCACACGATCAGCCAGTGTCATAGCTTCAATTTGATCATGGGTAACGTAAATGGTTGTGATCTTCAGCTCATGCTGCAAATGCTTAATCTGCGCCCGTGTTGAAACGCGCAATTTTGCATCGAGATTGGAAAGCGGCTCATCCATCAAAAATACATTGGGCTCTCGAACAATGGCTCTGGCAAGGGCAACACGCTGGCGTTGTCCGCCAGACAGCTCGGCCGGCTTGCGATGCAGAAACTCATCCAGCTCCACCATAGCCGATGCGCGGCGCACGCGGGTATCATGGCTTTTTTGATCAACCTTTCGAACCTTTAATGGAAAGCGGATATTTTCATAGACATTCATGTTTGGATACAGACCATAGGATTGAAACACCATGGCAACATCCCTGTCCTTTGGCTCCAGGTCATTCACCCTCTTGCCATCAATGAAAATGTCCCCGAAACTCGCATCCTCCAATCCGGCTATCATCCGCATGGTTGTTGTTTTGCCACAACCTGACGGGCCAAGCAGAACAAGAAACTCATTATCAGAAATAGTTAGATTAAAATCATCTACAGCGATAAACTGACCCCAATTTTTATGAACATTTTTAAGCTCTATTGATGCCATCTTCTTTTACGTCTCCATTCTGCAAAACGCATTTTGCATACCTATGCAAAAATGGTAAGAGGAGAGATGCGCAGTTGACAAGCCTAATTTTCAAGGGACAGGGAACAAGAGGAAAATCAGCATGAATGATGATATTCAAAAAGCCAAAACACTTGTTCTAAACTGGCAGAAATCCATGGAAAATGCGAATGCTGACCAGCTGTCGGACTGTTTTTCCGAATTCATGGCAGAGACCTATCTTTGGCGCGGTATGCACCCCTTTCACGAACAATATGGTTCTGATTCTGTAATTGAGGCCTTTTACAAACCCTTTCTTGCGGCATTTTCTTCTGTTCAGCGCCGACAGGATATCTTCTTTGCCGCCCGCAACCAGATTGATGAATTTGCCTCGGTCTGGGTAGCCTCAATGGGGCATTTCATGGCGTTGTTTGATCAGCCTTTTGTGGCCATCCCGCCACATAACAAAATTGCCATGCTCCGCTATGCAGAATTTCACAAAATTGAAAATGGCCGGATTCAAGAAACAGCCCTGTTTATCGATTTGCTGCATCTGATGGCACAGATTGGCCTTACCCCTATTCCCCAGCAAACAGGCATGCATCTTGTTCAGCCTGGACCGCGCACACATGACGGCCTACTTGTCACAGGTCAGAACGATGAGGATGGGGTCGTAACCCTGGCGCTAATTAACCGCATGATCTGGGATATTAACCAAGGGCAATATGCCAGCCCACAAGAAGAGTTACGCCAATGCTGGCATGAAGATATGCTATGGTGGGGGCCAACAGGTATCGGCGCAACCTATACCATTGACCGCTATATCCAGCAGCACCAGCACCCATTCAGAACCCGGAATGAAGACCGCCTGTTTAATGGCCATATTTGCCGCATGGCAGAAGGGCATTATGGCGGGTTTTTCGGCTGGCCTAATCTAAGCATAAAACCAACAGGTGGATATCTTGGTATGCCGCCATATCATGACTATGCAGATATGCGAGTGGTCGATATCTACCGGCGTGAGGGAAATAAGCTGGCTGAAAACTGGATTTTTATTGATTTACTGCATTTTTTAAACATGCAAGGAAAGGACATTTTGAGCCAGATACAGACTTTTTAATGGGCTATTCTGTTTTATACTGTAAGTCCCATCAGAAAGTATTAATTGAGCTGTCTTGTGACTGTCGCCATTGTACGAACTGCATTAATATTATGCTGAGTAGTTGCATATTCACCGGCAAACAAATAGCAAAAAATTTCCTCTTGCAAAGCAGCTGATTGATTAATTTCCGTATCTTCAACAGCTATCACTTCAGTTGGCTTCAGCCTAAACTTTTCCAATGCATATTTGTATATATCGCCAGCGGGCTTTTCAGCTACAACATCCTCTTTTGTAGTGATTAATTCAAAATCTGCAACATTGATACAGTCTTTGACCGCATTCAAAAGGTTGTTAACATTATTTTGAGATGTTGATGTAATGAAACCAATGCGAATGCCCTTTTCTTTACATTTCTTAATACAATCAACAACACCGGGTCGCGGTGTAATTCCACTCCGCAAATAATCGCTAAAAAAAGCTTCCTTCTTGATGTGGATGGCCTTCACTTCATCTAATGACAATATCCCATTCGAAAAAGAAGAAATTCTATTTAAACCGCCCGGTTTTTTTAACATTTCGCAATAATTTGCGACACTCCAATACCAATCTAAGCCATGTTCAGAAAATGCCATATTGTAGGCTTGTCTTTGTAATTCTGATGTTTCAGCAACAACACCGATTGAGCCTAAAAATACCGCTTTCATAGCAAGCCCCAAAAATGAGTTTAGTTTTGTTACTCAGAATTTCTTAATTCGGTTTATATAGTTAAAGCAAAGTTTGCATAAAATACGTTGAATAGTTATAGCTGGTTTTTTTAAATTTAAAATCTTTGATCCTGTGTTGACTATTAATCAAATATAACCTGAAAACCTGAGATAAAGGTTAAACCTATACCCTTAAAAAGTTAGCGCTAACGTATTTTACTTTATGTGCCCAATTGTCCGAAATATACGCCGTCAGTAGTTGTGATGTGGATACCAATTATATTTTTAGTTAACTTAAGCCACTTTTATGGCAAAATGCTTTTAAAATCGGCAATCTAGATTTACTTCAAAGATTTAATTATTTGTGGTTACTTTTAATTATGGACGATTATTTTGCCTTTCAAAGTGAAAATTTGTTTGTTTCCAAGCTCATTGTTATAAGTATTATACATACCATATTGCCCTTTTTTGTTCTTGAGGGAGCGGTACGGCAATCGCGGCGCTTTGTGTTCTTTATCCCTACTGATTTTATTTTGCGTCTTCTGCCTAGCCCTTATCATCGTGGTGGCGCCGGCATTGTTATTGGGATGTTGGTTGCAGTTCTATCTTCAGCGGGAGCAGCACAAATAGGCCCACAAACCCTTTTAGTGGTCAATGCAGGCTTTCTAACCATTTGGTATATCGAATGCGCTATCTTGCTAGCACATGGTTTTTTTGCAAGGCTGTTTGAAGATGCGCTGCCTTTTGAAATTAGACTATTTGTTAGCTTTGTTGTGATGATAAATGCAGGGTATTTCACCTTAATGTTTATTGTGTCTTTGCTTCGAGCACCCGGCTTTTATTAACGCAGCAATTAGAAAAGAGGAGGAACGTTTTTGTCATGGAAGAAAAAAAGACTGCTTGCGAGGTTTTTTCAGCCTTAGAAACTACTTCTGAATGGAAAACCTCCTTTATCTGCGCAAATGATGATTTACATCGTGCTTTGCTGGAATCACCCTTGGCTATTTTTGCTTATGCTTTCGGCGTTTTGCTGGTGATGTTTTTAGTGCAACATTCTTCGCGACCTAATCCAAACGCTTTAAAAAGAAAGTCAAAAAAAGGCGCACCACCTCAAGTTTAGAGAGCTAAAGATTATTGTGCGCTTTTTAATGAGCATGCCTGATTTTTCATACAAATTACTGCTAGAAACCTTTTCTACAAAAGCTGTTGTGCGTCTCATGCACCCTTCTTGTGGATAATGATCAAGGGAACAAGACAAAAACGAGAAATAATAATTAATTTGTATTTTCGTCAGAACAATCAAAAGAAGTGAGGGACATTATGCTACACAACATTATCAAAATCGCCATTATCGCTATGTTAGCACTTTTCGTATATGCAGGTTTTACATCAATTTCTAAGGTGGAAGGGGCACTGAATATTCTGCCAGTTACTCCAATATAGTATTTTTTAATAAACCCTCTAGAGCAGGCCAGTTATGATCAAACGCGTTCCCATTACCAGAAAAGCGACCAATACAGCCAAACGGAATAGGCGTTGCGAGACCTGCCCGCGAAGTAACTCTCCGCATCTAAACCCGGCCAGAACCGCCACCAAACCAAACAGCGATTGAACTAGGCTGACAGGGGTAACCACGCCAGCCAAAACCAGCCCGCCTATCAGTGGCAAACATCCCGCCAGAAACAAAAAGCCAGTAGCGCTGATAAATTTTTCTTTCTCTACATTGCGGGCCAGCAAATACATCGCCACGGGTGGTGACCAGATAGAGCTAAGCCCGCCAAGAACCCCTGAAAACAGCCCTACCCCAACCTGCCATAATGGCTTGCCTGTCACGGGAATTTTTACCCCCAACAGCAATTGCAGGGAAAACACCACCATTGCAAAACCGATAGCCACCGTTAACATCGCGGTCGGAAAGCTTTTGATATAGAGCGAGGTGATAAAAATACTGATCATAATCGCCACCCCAAACAGCCAATATTCACGGGCTGTATCGCGCGGGTTGGGCGCCCGCAAATATTGCAAGGTGTTGGTGAATAATATGGGCAACACCATCAGCGATATCGCGGTACGCGGGTCGATCATCAGGGTTAAAAACGCCATCGCCGCCGCCGGCAGGCCAATGCCCAAAAACCCCTTGATAATGCCGGAGATAAAAAAGACGGCAAAGACCATCGCGGCTATCCACAG
>JBMZFK010000087.1:0-6857 GCA_049615365.1 Puniceispirillaceae bacterium (SeqCode) | reverse complement strand
AAGAGGGAAAACCACAGAAGAGCCGGCGCCCAGACAGGAAAATCCAAGCAAGGATAATGCCCAGTACGGCGAAAAAATAATCATCAAACTTCCTGCCAGAATAAGCCACAGGCAGTATGTTACAATCCTGCGCGGGCCATATTTATCGACAAACCCGTCTGCAAAATACCGCGTGATGAACTGGCAGAATGCGGTCAATGCAAGAGCCAGCCCATTAATAACAGGGGGCGTGTCAAATACATCACGCATATAGATTACAGACCAGTCTATGGCAGAACCTTCTGCAAGCATTGCCGGCAAGGTTAGACAAACCAGTATCATGACCGCATAGGTGGGGCGCACAAACATGGCTGTCCCCTCGGCTGTGGTAGGGCGCGGCGGGGCGGGCTGATAGCGGATAAAAATAATGGCGGTGGCCATAACGACTATCAGACCAAAACAAATAAAATGCAGCTGGACAGAAATGCCGAGCTGGCTGACGATAGCACCTGAAATTCCAGTGCCAAAAAAGCCAAGCGACCAGTAGGCATGGGCTCTGTTCATAATCCGGTACCCCAGCTGATATTCTGCCCGGTCTGCCTCCAAATTCAGCAGGACTTCAATAGCACCCACCGCAAGGCCGCCAAAGAACAGGCTGAAAAAAAATTCAACCGGGGCGCTGGCAAAAGCGGCCATGACATAGGACATGGCTATCAATGCCATGCCAGATATCATCACCAGCCTGACAGAATATCGGCGCAACACCCTGTCTGCCAGCAACAGTGAAATTTGCAAGCCAATTGGCAGGCCAGTAAGGGCAAGCCCGAGCGTGCCTTCACTCAGCCCCATGGCAAGCTGTATGTCGCCTATGCGCGGAAACAAGGTGCCAAGACAAAATGAATAAAGGGAAAAACCGATAAAAACAGGATAAGGTGAAATCATGCACCCAAAATAGCATAGCCGCCTGATAAGACTAGCAGGAAATATCAAGGGCTGTTAGCAACTGCACAGACCATGAGCTGGTCAGGCCTAATATCCCATTTGTTTGCGTCCAAGGGCTGATAAATCAGATTTTTCATATCGGCCTGTGAAGTCAATTTCATAGTTTTCGGCGGCAAAATCAGGCGAGCTGCGCCCCTCCTCAAAGGCGGGTCTCTGTTTGTTCAAAAATACTCTGTTCTTTTCACAATCAGGGGCAGCACCAATATACATCACATTGCTATAGCCGCTATTGTTATTTACATCCTCAACACCATGGACTACATCCGGATGCCACCAGACCGTATCACCGGGGCGCACTTCGGGGATAGGGACATAGGCACGCAGTAATTTTGCATGATATCTATCATTTACAACCATCGCGCGGCCGGGTTTCGCCTCGCACAGGCTGCTCTCGCCCACATCATCCTGCAATGCCCGCAGCAGCATCCATCCCATGGCATTTGCAATCGGCACAAGATTAAGTGTGCCATCGCCCGGCCCCTGACGGGTTAGGGCTGTCCAGCCCTGATATGTTCTGAACATCGAACAAACCGCAGGTGAGGGAATCTCGGCCGAGGTAGTTCTGTAGGCGGCATCAAACGGGTCATATTGGTCAATCTGGCCGGAAAAAATATGGCGATAGACATTACGATAGCCATCATCCAGCCAGCGTTCCACAGACCCGCCATCAATATGAGGGCTTAATCCAAGTGTGTTGTCGCCCGGTTCACGCTGGCGGAGGCGATCGGCATAAAGGCATTCCTGATCCGGGTTAAATTCAACCCCGTTTTCAGACTCCCATTTCCATAATCGATTAAGCCATGACCGCAATTCAGCCATTTCCGGCGAGGTCCTGGCTTCCATCTGCGGACGCGACCAATAGAGCCCGAAAATTTGAGGTTTACCGCTGGCCAGGGCAGAAAAATACTTATCCATTCCCGCTTTTTGCGCCTGCTTGTCGAAATAGTCATTCTTGCGCACATAATCCAGCAGATTTTCATTCCACTGGTCAACGCGGCTTTGCGAGAAGACATTGCGGATAATGACACAGCCCCTTTTGCGAACCCTGTCAGCAAAATCATTATCGGCAGAGGATAAGTCATGGAAGCTAATTTCCGGAATAGGGCTCTCGCCCCTGGAAACAATTTCTTCAATCTCGCAAATGTCACGCTCGATTTTAGCATCCATCAGGTCAAATGCTTTTTTAAAATCAACAGCACTACCGGACAGCTCGGATTTGGCTATTTTTATTTCTTCATCAATATGGTCGATATTGATAGCCATTTTAGCTCTCCTCTCTGCCAATGCTCGCCAGGATAAAGAGTAAAAAAATTAGCCAATTGATCAAGCAAAAATGATGGCTCGTGCGCGAACCGCCTTATCCGGATATCACGGGCCAGATCAGATAGCCCGGCAAATGGTCGGCGGGCCCTTAATGGCCAGCTGAATGTTCACCCATCACGGATAATATATCCCAGCAAGCGCCCATTGTGTGATAATCTACCTTGCCTGCTGGTGATTTATAGGGCTCTATCCAGTTGCCTTCTTGTGCGGTGATGCGATACCAGCCGCCATGTTGATGGTCTATCAGATGATCCCATGACCATTGCCATAGCCGGTGATAATCTGCCTGATAGCGCGTGGCCTCTGTTCGCTGATATAGCCGCCAGGATGTGGCAATCGCTTCTGCCTGTACCCAGAAATATTTATGTGCATCGCAAAAGCTGCCATCAGGAGCATAGCCATAGACCAGCCCGCCATAAACCGCATCCCAGCCCTTTTCCATCGCTGTATCAAACAGGCGAATAGCGGTTTTCAGATACCAGTCTTCCGGGCTAATCCGGTCTAGCTGCAGCAGTAATTTTGCCCATTCTATTTGATGGCCCGGCTGAAAGCCCCAGGGTTTGAACAAATCATCCGGCTTATCGATATTATACTGCCAGTCGGCCTGCCAGCCTGTATCATAATGCTCCCATATCTGCCCCTCGGACTGATCGGCCAGCACCACACAAAATTGATGGGCAATCTGTTTTGCACGGGTCAGAAATTGTGTATCCCCGGTTGCCTCATAAGCGGCGATGAGCGCTTCGACACTATGCATATTGGCATTTTGGCCGCGATAATCTGAAAGGCTGGCCAGGCTTATGTCGCGTTCATCTGCATAGGCGTTATGTTCAGCCTCCCAGAAATATTTTTCCATAAAATCATAAACGTCATACAGGGTCTGTTTGGCACCGGAAATATTCATTCGCAAGGCATAGGCAGATGCCAAAAGCACAAAAGCATGACCATAGGCCATGGCGCGCCCATCATCAGCCACGCCGTTTTTTAGCTGCCAGATATACTGGCCATCGGCGCCGCGATGATGACTGCCGAGATAGGCAAAGCCATGCGCCGCCCAGTCGTGATAGGTCTGGTCACCAGTTTGAAAATAGGCCTGCGCATAATTGAACACGAACCGCGTAGAGCTGACCAGATGGCGCGTGGCGGTATCATAAACCGATCCGTCATCCAGAAAATGATGAAAGAAACCGCCATTCGCATCAAAGGCATGCGGCGCGTAAAAATCCAGAATAGAGCAGATATGTGCCTTTAGAAAATCAGCAGAGTCAAAATCAGGATAGCCCATCTATTTCTTCCATCTGTTATCCACAATTAAAAAGATACTATTTCAGATTATTACCGGGAAAAAGCTCCCCTGTCCTTGCCTAGAACATCTAGGCCTTATCTAGCACGCTGTAAAGCCGCCATCGACAGGCAGGCAGACGCCGGTAATCATCGACGCTGCATCACTTAACAGAAAGACAATCGGGGCAGCTATTTCATCTTCTGTAGCCCATCGGCCAAGCGGCATCTGACCCAGAAACGGTTTGCCTATATCCGGGCGTCCCCAATAAAACGCCGACATTTCTGTCATGACGACCGTGGGATTTACACTATTTACACGGATACCATATTTGCCAAGTTCCATTGCAGATACGCGCGTTATGTTGTCCAGTGCGGCTTTGGATGAGCCATAGGAGATATGCCCCTTCAGCGCAACCAGCGAGGCCTGGCTGGATACATTGACAATTGCACCCCCCTTGCCAAGGCGGATCATTGACTGCGAGGCATACTTGGTGACCAGAAGCGCGCCGCGAGCATTTATGGAGATAACCTTGTCAAATATATCAATATCCGTATCCATTGGCGTTGCTATTTCACCGCCAAACCCGCCACAATTGACGACACCCCACAAATCCAGGCCTTCTATCGCTTCGCGAATGCCTTCCTCAGAGGCAAGGTCAAATGGCAGAGCAGAACAGCCTGTCTCTCGTGCCAATTTATGCAATTGATCTGTATTTCGCCCCGATGCAATGACATTTCCGCCTGCAGCGCAAAGCTGTCGCACCGTTGCAGCGCCAATCCCGCCTGAAGCCCCGGTTACCAGAATCGCGCCCTTATCCCTAAATTTATACATTATCTTTGTTTCCGATTTAGATGGTTATGAAGCTGTTATTCACTGGCTGGCACTGGCGCATTCTGCTCAACTAGACCGGCATCTTTCAGCTCTGCCCAAAAATCGCCTGTTACAGGCGTTTGAAACCAGTTGAGGATTTGCTGTAATTCATTTGCATCGCGAGGGCCGGGTATCACAGATGTAACCAGATCATTGCCAAGCGGAAATTGCAAAGCAGCAGCGGCAATCGGGATATTGTGCCTATCCGCGATAGCTCCGATTTTGCGGACTTTATCAACAATATCGGCAGGTGCTTTTGCATAGTTCCACATTTCGCGTCCAACCAGCACCCCTGAATTAAAAGGGCCGCCACAGATGATGCTTGTACCCGCAGCCCGGCAGGAAGGGAAAAGGTCATGTAGCGGTGTTTGTTCCAGAAGCGTATAGCGCCCGGCCAGCAAAAACACATCCCAGTCCCCGATACCCAGCGCATCCATACAGACAGCATTCTCGTTCACGCCAAGGCCGATGGCCTTGACCAGTCCGCCGGCGCGCAACTCATCCATCGCCCTGTAGCCACCCTCGGCCAGATCCTTAAAATGGCGGCTATTTTCATCGCCATGGGTGAATACCCCGATGTCATGTGCCAAAAGAATATCAATGCGGTCAAGGCCGAGTCGCTGCAGACTATCCTCAAAGCCCCGCATAATCGCATCATACCCGTAGTCATAGACCACATGAAACGGCAGCGGGTCGACCATACCAAAACTGGCGGGATCATCGACTGGCCCCGGACGCAGCAATCTGCCAACTTTATCTGACAGGATATAATCGCTGGAACGCAGCAAATCGCCCATTACGCGCTCGGATCGGCCAAAACCGTACCATGGCGCGGTATCAAAATAGCCGATGCCGGCATCTTTGGCAGCAGCGATCAATTCAGCTGCCTGATTATAGCTTAAATCGACAAAATTCCCCCCCAGAGGGGCACCGCCCAGACCAAGCGTGTCGATCATCAGCCCGGTTTGTCCAACCTGGCGTTTTTCAATCGCTCTTGCCATCTTCTTACTCTCCCTTGCCTGAAATGAATTATGACCCGGCTTTACCCTCAAATGCCGCGCTTGCGTCTTCGGTGTTTCATCGCCTCATGCGCCTCGGCTGTCCCGTCATGGAAAGACCCAAACCATTTATCAAGCGGCACCATGCCGTCAGCATAATTCACCTCGAAATATTTATGGTGCAAATAATGCGCATAATAGGAAGTATCGACAGAGGCGTTCTTGCCTGTTGCCACCCGGTCAAATCCGGTATGCCCCTGTGCCGGTGCCAGGCCAAGCCTGGATAACAGATTTATAATATGAATAGGGTGTGCCGGTACAATTAAAAATATAAGAGCCGAGGAAAAATAAATAATATGCTCTATGGGGTGCATTGACAAACCTGACCAGGGGCCAGGGTTGTTGTTGCGGTGATGCAAATAATGCGCAATACGAAATAGCCATGGAAAATGCAAGGACCGATGGGCGAAATAAAAACCCACCTCATGGACAAATGGCACCAGAAAAAACAGAGCGATGAACATCACTGGATTTTCTGATGGGGTAATCATCGTCACATAGCCATTCGCACAAGACCAAAGAAGCAACACCTCATAACAGGTCCAAATTGGCACCCCGCTGACCAGCGTCCAGAAGATATTATCATAAGTCTGGTTGTTAAACGTAAAACGCTCTGCTTTTTCCTCCGGCCAATTCCGATTATATTTGAAGCTAATGCCCTGCTTACGCCATACATAAAGCCAAATATGCCAGCTTCCATAAACAAGCAGTGCAAGAAAGATGTTGCGTCCCAGAATTACACCAAACCAGGACAGGCTTAATGTCTGGAAATGTTCCAGCGGCGGTGTCAGAAAATACCAGATACCTATGGCAGCAAGGGCATAAAACACGTTCCAGGGGAACAAATATCCAGGAAAAGCAAAGAACCATTTCAAAACGGCTTTTGGCTTCGGTGGCCAAACAAAAACAGGGCCATAGTCTATTGGCTTTTTAGGTGACCAGTTTCCTCGCGCATCCTTGCTGCCAAAGTTCATCTCATCCATTTTATCGCTACCTTGCTCCATAAATGCAAAACAACAGTAATGTCGAATGCCAATAAAAAACTAATTCTACTTATATACTATTCCCAGTCTGTAATTTTTACACTACTCTTTTAATTACATCTCTCTATCCACAATATGAAATGATACAATGTGAGGGGTGAGATAAACTAAAATGGAGGAAGTGAAAAATGCATTTTCGTAAAAGTTTACTAGGCCTTGCGGCTGGCGCTATGGCGCTTGTCGGAACGGCTCCATTATCTGTGGCAGGAGAGTTTGATGGTGTCACAGTTAACATCCTGACGCGTCCAGGCTATGTTATCGCTGGACGACTTGTAGAAAGAGGAGTTGAATTTCAGC
>JBMZFK010000086.1:0-6868 GCA_049615365.1 Puniceispirillaceae bacterium (SeqCode) | reverse complement strand
CGCTCCAGCCTCTGGGCAACCACGTCTGGATGTTCGACAAAATTTGTGGTGCTGTCCAGCACGCCGGGGATCAGAATTTTATCCTCGGGAACTTCGCTCGCCCGATCTTTGAATACGGTCCATTCATGGGCATGACGCGGGTTTGAGGTTTCAAACAGGATGTAGCCAGCATGGGTATTCATCAAAACAGGGAAAACCTTATCCATGGAAATATCGCAAACATGAGGCCCTTCATAATTTCCCCAGCAGATATGCACACGAATCTTTGCCTTGGGCAGACCTTCCAGCGCATAATTCAACGCCGCAACATGACTATCGGCAATTTCAACAAATTCATCATCACTCATTTCGGAAAACAGCATATGCCGCGATAGCGCAAGATCAGGGCAATCCAGCTGAAGATCCAGACCTGCATCTATAATAGCCTTATATTCAGCTTTCATCACCTCAGACAGAGCCTCCAGATAATGTTGCCGGCTGGGATAATAGTCATTTTGCAAAAACAGGGATATCACGCCAGGTGAGGCCGCATTCATAAAACCGCGTGTTATATTATTGCCTGCCATTGCTGCTTTTAAATTGGCGATATCTTTATCCAGCTCGCCATTATCAAGTGGCTTTATCTCGCCCGTACACATTGGCCGGGCATAGGTCGGTGTCCCGCCGCTATCAGCAAGACGCTGAAGAAAACCGGGAAATTGTTTTAAATCTGCAGGGGCATTACGCGGGCTGTCACCGGAAAACCCGGTATAGCGATCTTTGACATAGGTTGCGTATGATATTTTTGATGTTTCACCATCACTAACCACATCAATTCCGGCTTCTTTTTGGCGTCTGACCAGCATTTCAACATGCGCTGTCATGGTCTCGTCAAACTGCTGTTGATCGAAAGCCTTGCCCTGCTCTTTGGCAAATAAAAGGTCAGTTACCTGTTGCGAGCGTGGCAAAGAGCCAACATGGGTTGTCTGAATTCTGGTCATAAGTTAGTTCCTTTCCCACCAGCTTGGCCCGGCTGGGTCATTTGTATCCCTGATCCTGTATAAACCAGCTTCACCGGACATTGCCGATGCCAGCTCATAGCTGGTATCGGGTTGCAAGAACGCGGTATCGCCTGGCCCGATATGGCTGTCCTGGCCATTCTGATGCAGCCGCCAAAACCCCTTTACCGGCATCAGTACGGTATAATGCGGTTCTGCGCTGACCGGGGCAGCAGATGGTGCTGTCACAAACTCCACTTCAAATCCCGGTTTATCAAAAATCAGGCCCTGCTCACCAATAACCTGTACCGGCTTGTCGCGCGATAGTGCAAGAAGGTCCAGATAGCGGGCAACCCAGCGTGGTACCACCTCATCTACAGATGGCTCAGCCATCATGGATAGATTGTCATCTGTCATTACCGGCATGGGGGCTATATTTGCTGGCAACCCCTCCCCCTTTTTACGGTCATAGAGCTTGCCATTTTCCCCCAGAATCAGGCCATGATCATGGGCGTCCTCTATCACCTGCGGCGCCCAGACAACACCGCCCCCAGCATCATCGCCGCCCAATATTGCCATGATCATACCATAATCTGAGCCAATATTTTCAAAGCCCCTGAACATACCGGTGGGAATATTAAAAATATCGCCAGGCTCCAGAATAACCTCTCCTGCATCTCCCCAGCGTCCCCAGAAAAAACGCCAACGCCCAGACAGAACAAAAAACACCTCTGCGGTGCGGTGGGTATGAAGGGAGTTTCGACATTTTGGCGGCTGGCCAGCCGCACCAATATTAAAGCCGGGCGTATCCTTGATATGTACATGTTGATCTGCAGATTCAGATACGCCGCCGCCAATAATGGTAAAATTTTCCTTTTGATCCGAACCAGGCGTATGGGCATCGATAAAGGCTGTGCGACATGGCACAAGTTCAGCATATTTTACAATTTGTACGCGCTGGCTCATTTCACGCTCCCATTATGGATATGGATTTGTTTCCATATAGCTGTTTCATCAAACAGGATAAATTCGCGGCGCACCCCTCTGGGGCCAAACTCAACATGGCTCGCCCCCATAATATAGACATCTGCACCAGTTGGGGCGCCAAAACTGCCCCAGCCTTCATGCTTTCCATTCAGACCCCAGCGAATAGCGGCACGCGGTGGCATCATCGCATCATCACGCCCTATTTGATGCTCTATGGTAAAGTCGGCATTTGGAAAGCTGGCCCGCAGCCCCATCCAAAAATTATCCGCCGCATCCAGACCATGCGCCGAGATACCGCCGGGCAATTCAAGGGCGCAAGCTTCATCATATTCTGTTGCGATAACCGCCAAATCCGCGCCCATGATACGCCGCAGAATATCTGCATATTTTATGCCCCATTCATTATCATTACCGCGCCCTTTATAGGGCCCTGCAATGTCGATTTCGGGGGTGAAGGGTTTGACACATTGTTCAATACCCCCTTCACGTTTAATCAGGTCAGCGGCATAATCTGATGGTGTCCAGCCTAATTGACGCACAATCGCGCCCTGATCACGAATAAGCCATTCATCGTTAATCTGGTTATTAATCGCATGACAATCAGCAATAATTCGGTAGCCAAGTTTTTTACCGGTGGCGCGACCATAAACTCCGTCACCTGAATGAGTGGCCGTTGAATAGATACGGTGCGAAGATAACATCCCTTCTTCTGGTGTACCTGACCAGATAACATCCTCTCCCAGCAAACGGCGATCGGGAAACTCTGCCAGAGTTGCCATGGTCGCGCCAATAACCCCCTGATTGCCGCGAACAACCGAACCTGGCGAGCGTACCGGAATATCTTCGGTATAATAATCATGCAAGGTAGCGATACCGCGATCTTCCCAAATCTCGCGTGTTATCCCCAATATATAATCAGGAAAATCTTTGAATTTCGGATCAAATCCCTGCATCTCGTACCCTATCTACTTTTTTTGCTAGAGGTTCTGATTTTCAGGCTGCCGTTAATGGTAACCTGCAATGGTTCCAGCACTTCTGTTTCAATATGCCGCATAAGCAAGCTGACAGTATTTTCAACCATCTCATCCGACGGCTGGCTAAAACTGGTTAAATCATAACTTGGCCAGGCAGCAGGCGGAATATCATCATATCCAACAACCGCAATATCATCCGGCACCGCGAGATGAGCCTCATGCCGCAACACATCCATAACCACAAGCGCCATCGCATCATTCGCAACAAACACAGCCTCCGGGCGATCTTTTTGGGAGACCAGCCTATGTGCTGCTTTATAGGCCTGTTCAGAATGAAAATTCCCAACAGCCCGAAAATTCAATTCAAAGCCATGTTCTGCCAAAATAGTGCAAAATCCTGCCTCTCTATCTCTTTGAGTTGACGCCCCTTCCCAGCCCGCTATATAGCCGAAACTTTGATAGCCCTCGGATATCAAATGACGGGCTATCTCTGCGCCACCTGAAAAATTATCTGTGGTGACAGAAGAAAAGCGTGAGCGTTCCTGAACACGATTAAACTGGACGATAGGAATCCCCACAGACTGGCATCTATCTGCCAGCTCTGAGGACAGCGCAACAGATGCCGTAACAATGGCATCAACCTGATATTCCAGAATTTCTTCAACAACCTCATCAATATTATTTGCGGTTTGCTCTGCCATAAATACCAGCACATGATACCCTTGCTGTTGCAGTGCCTTTGATAATTTTTCGAGCACCTCCGGATAAAAATAATTATCCAGATAAGCAACAACCAGCCCCACCATATAGGATTTGCCGGTAAGCAATGATCGCGCAAGCCTGTTCGGGCGATACCCCAGCGTTTCAGCTGCCTCTTTTACCTTTGCCGATGTCTTTGCCGAGGCAGAAGCCCCATCTGTAAAAACACGGCTTACCGCAGATTGGCTGACCCCGGCGAGACGGGCAACATCCGCTGACGTGACCCGGCCAGATATATTTTGCCGGCTTAACAAACCTGGAGAGGTTACAGATTGCCTGCTCATAATGACATCTCCGTTTGCGGTTCCGGATTTACAAATGGCTGTGCAGATGCAAGCTGGCGCATACGCCCAAATACATCCACGCCGATTTGCGACCACATATCCAGCAGGTCAACCAATACCCAATTTTCGCGAATACGCCCTGCCTCCAGCCGCCAGAAATCCAGCGAGCGAAGGGTGATTTTCCGGCCTGTTGGCGCGATACCAAGCCAGCCGCCGCCGCTTAGCGTTTGGGACATATTCGGCCAGCCAGTTACCGCCACATAGCCCCCCTCGGCAAAGAAATAGGGTGCTGTTTCTTCAGGATATTGCCCTCTATCTGGCATGGCATCTAAAAACGGCGTCTGGTGCCAGTTACGAAAGCCCTCATAACCACGGCTACTGCCAATACCCGCAGGGCCATACCAGTTAAAATGCGGATGCCAGAATTTATCCAGCTCCATCACTTCCGCCCCGCCTTGCAAGGGATAACGCTGCATGGCTGTGAGCATATCAATGACATGCTTAACACTTGCATTTGCTTGCCCATCACTCTCAATCAATGGCGCCAACCCATCCTGACTGGCTGGCGACGGTACATGCCATTCCCGGCCCAAAGATGCGCCCATTGGCCAGACGCGCGCCTGCATCATAAGCTCGGGCAGATCCCAGATTGCCTGCATCTCTGCTACCTTGCCATCAACAAGCCGGAAAAATTCGTGAAACCTGATATGAACGATATGTCCGGTTGGCGGAATCCCCAAAAAGGGTGTCATAAATCGGCCAACATAATGGCCAGCACATCCCACCCATTCTGTAGCATCCTGGCCAGCACCAGCGATACAAATCATATCGCGGCGTTCAGCATCTGGCAGCGCGACAACAAGCGGGGCAAACACACCATCATATAGCTGGTCAGCGAAAAGATCGCCAAAAGGATGGCTAAAATGACAAACAGCATCATCACAAAATATGTTTTTCAGGATGTCCCGAACGCCCTGCTCATCAAAATCATATAGCGATTTACATAAAGCTCTTATGACAGATTTGTTGTGCTGCTGGGCATCGCTCATGAAAAATCCCCTGCAGGTGGTCTGGGCGGGGTCTTGCGCCCCTCATCATAAGCTTCCCAGCCCTCTCCATTAAAACAATCCACACCAAGCTGGGCCAGAACATGCGGAAAATCGACCATCACCCAGTTGTCTGTAATTTTGCCATCAACCACTTTCCAGAAATCCATATAACGGATTTCCACTTTCTTTCCAGTTGCCTCAATACCCATGAATATTCCGGAATGCACCGCTTCCTGACGACCGAACGCGGCTGCCCATTCCCCCATATAAAGGCGTGCTTCATCAATACAAACCTTGTCTGAAAAAGCTGCCTGAAACGGGCGTTGCCAATTATCCTGAAATTCGCGCAGGCCAGTTTTGGTTCCACAGCCCTGATTACCCATCCAGCGGAAATTATTTGAAAAAAAGGCTCCGATATCATCAATCCGGTGATCATTCAAACCGTCCACCATGCCTTCAATAACCCGGCATGTCTCTTTTGTTTTGGACATATCTGTATCCCGGCTTAGCGCGGCCTGTTGCGGACGTGACCCTTTTGCCATCAGCCTATCCTTTCACCGCGCCTGCTGTCAGGCCAGATACAATCCGGCGCTGAAAAAACATCACCAGAACAAACAGGGGTGCGGTTGCCGAAACCACCGCGGCCACAGCAAACATCACATTACCCTCGGTATAGGTTGTCCCAAGAAATGCAGCAATTTTTGGAACCATGGTTCGGTTTTCATCAGATAACAGCATCGAGGTAACCGCAAAATCATTATAGGCCAGCAGAAACGAAAACAGCCCTGTTGTGATTACGCCTGGCCACATAACCGGTATAATTACAAATCTGAAAGCCTGAAACTGGGTGCACCCATCCACCTTTGCGCTTTCATCCAGATCCTTGGGGATGCTCTGGAAAAAGGAATGCAGCATCCATAGGGTAAAGGGCTGATTGATCGCCACCAGCACAATGATTGTGGTCGGCAATATCCCCCATAAATTCCACTCAAAGAACGGCAACAAATATCCGGACACAAGCGTTATCGGCGGCATTGCCCTGAAAATCAGCGCTGTGATCAATAGCCAAAAAGTATAGCGATACCCCGAGCGCGATAAGGCATATCCGCCCAAAGTACCGATCGTTAGCGAGGTGCACACAACAAAGAAACAAACAATCGCTGTGTTTATAGCGGACCGCCAGAACTCTTCTTGTATCCATGCCCCGGCATAGCCGACATCGGTAAAAGACGAGCCATAGGTATCAGAGGTATTTTTGCCGGTAAGTGCATTTGTCCAGTCAGCTATAGAGAAAAAATCAAGCTCGACCTTGAACGAACCCCACAAGGTCCAGAAAAACGGAAAGGCGGCCAGAATAACCCAAAGGGAAATAAAGCCATATATCAAGGCTTTCAGATGTGCAGGATACCGATTAGCAGCGCTATTCATCACGATTTCCCCTTAAAATCCTGCCATGTACGCCACAGGACTGGCGAGAGCAGAATAGCTACCCCGAAAATGGTCAGCATGGATGAGGTCGCCGCGGCCGAAAGCTGGCGTGTCTCTCCTCCCAGATCATTAAATATGATCCAGCTAAGCGACTGGGCATGCGCTTCGGCATTAAATCCTACAATAGGTTCAAAAACCCTGAAATTATCCATCAGCTGGATCAGGGCAACAAACATGATCAGCGGCATTAAATGCGGTACGATAACGTACCGAACCTGTTCCCAACGGCTCGCCCCGTCAATTCTGGCCGATTCAATCTGATCCATCGGCAAGGTCTGCAACCCTGCATAAAATACAACAAAGGCAAAAGGGGCAGAATGCCAGACACCATAGACAATAAGCATCACCCA
>JBMZFK010000085.1:0-6924 GCA_049615365.1 Puniceispirillaceae bacterium (SeqCode) | reverse complement strand
TATCATCATCCAGATTATCCCCCCCAGCTAGCGGTGGCGGGCTCATCTGGCCGCCGCCTGAACTGGCAGGTTGGCTGGCGCCCATATCATTGCCAATAGCGCCCATCCCTTCCTGACGGCTACCCAGCAGGGTAAGCTCGCCGCGATAGCGCTGAAGCACCACTTCGGTGGTATATTTTTCCACCCCTTGCTGGTCGGTCCATTTGCGTGTTTGTAACTGACCTTCAATATAAACAGTGCTGCCTTTGCGTAAATATTGTTCTGCAATTCTGGCCAGAGCCTCATTAAAAATCACCACGCGGTGCCATTCTGTACGCTCGCGCTGTTCGCCGGAATTCCGATCTTTCCAGCGTTCCGAAGTCGCGATAGACAGATTGACAATTTTCATCCCATCTTGTGTGCTGCGCACCTCCGGGTCACGACCCAGATTTCCAAGAAGCGTTACTTTGTTTACACTGCCAGCCATCTGTCAAGCTCCCTAGCGTTATTCTATTATGTTCAGCGTTTTAAAATCACTATCTGTTAGATGATACACTAGCACAGTTCATAATCAGCAAAACAGATGAGATATGTTTTTTTTATCCTTGGTGGATGATAAGAGGGTAAATCGCGTTATATTGACGTTCACATTCGCCACCAAATATCATTTGCAGGCACAATATTTTAATATCTGGCATAACCGCAGCAGATTAATTTGACTAACTACAGGCATTGGTAATGACAAAAAAGACAGGTTTTGAGCAGAATAACCGCCATATCAGCGTCCGCGGGGCGCGTGAACATAATCTACGTAATGTAAATGTAGATTTACCGCGCGATAGTCTGGTGGTGATTACCGGCCTGTCTGGTTCTGGAAAATCCAGCCTTGCCTTTGACACTATCTATGCCGAAGGCCAGCGCCGATATGTAGAATCGCTCTCTGCCTATGCCCGTCAATTTCTGGAAATGATGCAAAAGCCGGATGTAGATTTGATAGAAGGTCTGTCTCCGGCCATCTCTATTGAACAGAAAACCACCTCGCGCAATCCGCGTTCCACAGTGGGTACAGTGACCGAAATTTATGATTATATGCGGCTATTATGGGCGCGTGTCGGGGTGCCCTATTCCCCGGCGACTGGCTTGCCTATTACCTCGCAAACGGTCAGCCAGATGGTTGATATTATTCTGGCGATGGAAGAAGGCACGCGGTTATATCTTCTGGCTCCGGTCATTCGAGGCAGAAAAGGCGAATATCGCAAAGAAATGGCAACCTGGCTGCAAAAAGGCTTTAGCCGAGCGCGTATTGATGGCGAGTTTTACGAGCTGGATAATCCCCCTGCCCTCGATAAAAAGAAAAAGCATGATATCGAAATTGTGGTGGACCGGTTGGTGGTCAAAAAGGATCAGGAAACACTGGCTACCCGTCTGGCTGATTCGCTAGAAACCGCTCTGGAACTGGCTGATGGCCTGACCTTTGCGGATGATGCCAAATCTGGCCAGCGCACGGTTTTTTCGGCTCGCTTTGCCTGTCCTGTATCGGGCTTTACCATTGATGAGGTTGAGCCGCGTTTATTTTCGTTTAACAATCCGTTTGGTGCCTGCCCGTCTTGTGATGGGCTGGGGGTATCCTCGCATTTTGAAGAACAGCTGATTGTGCCGGATAGTGATTTATCCTTGCGTGGCGGCGCGCTGGCACCCTGGGCAAAAACCACGTCAAAATATTACATGCAAACGCTGGAAAGCCTGTCCCAGCATTTTGGATTTTCCATTGATGTGCCGTTTCGTGATCTGGACAGCAAAGCCCAGCAAATCCTGTTATATGGCAGCGGAAATGAATCGGTTCAGATGACCTATGATGATGGCTTGCGTTCCTATAAAACCGCCAAGCCATTTGAGGGGATTATTCCTAATTTAACGCGCCGCTTTGTGGAAACAGATTCAAATTGGGTGCGCGATGAGCTGGATCAGTTCCGGGCTATTCAGCCCTGTGATGCCTGTCATGGAAAGCGCCTGAAATCAGAAGCGCTGGCGGTGAAAATCAAGGGCATGGATATCTCTGATATTTCGGCTCTGTCTATCGGCGATGCGGTAGGCTGGTTTTCCGAGCTGGAAACACAATTATCTGCGCAAGATCAGGAAATTGCCTCACGCATATTAAAAGAAATTAATGAGCGTCTGGGCTTTCTGGCGAATGTTGGCTTGCGCTATCTGAATTTATCCCGAAATTCCGGCACCCTCTCGGGCGGCGAGTCCCAGCGTATCCGGCTGGCTTCGCAGATTGGCTCTGGTTTGACAGGGGTTTTATATGTGCTGGATGAGCCATCTATCGGGCTGCATCAACGCGATAATGATCGGTTGCTGGCAACCCTGACCAGATTGCGCGATTTGGGTAACACAGTATTGGTTGTTGAGCATGATGAGGATGCAATTCGGGCCGCCGATTATGTGGTGGATATGGGTCCCGGGGCTGGCGTGCATGGCGGCACAGTTGTTGCCGAAGGGGTGGTATCCGATATTCTGGCGAACCCTGCCTCGCTAACTGGCCAGTATCTAAGCGGCGTGAAAGAAATAGCGGTTCCGCAAAAACGCCGCAAGCTGGATAAAAAACGCATGGTCAAACTAAAAGGGGCAACAGGGAATAATTTAAAGTCAGTAAATGCAGATATTCCGCTTGGCGTTCTTACCTGCGTGACAGGGGTGTCTGGTGGTGGTAAATCGACCCTGATTCTGGAAACCTTGTGGAAAGCCCTGTCACGGCGGCTGCATAAAAGCCGTGAAATTCCGGCGCCGCACACACAAATTGAAGGGATAGAGCTGCTGGATAAGGTGGTAGATATTGATCAGTCCCCTATTGGCCGCACGCCGCGATCTAACCCGGCGACCTATACTGGCGCCTTTACCCCTATTCGGGAATGGTTTGCGGGCTTGCCCGAAGCAAAATCGCGCGGCTACACGCCCGGGCGTTTTAGCTTTAATGTCAAGGGCGGGCGCTGCGAGGCCTGTCAGGGCGACGGGGTTATCAAGATTGAGATGCATTTCCTGCCAGATGTCTATGTAACATGCGATAGCTGCAAGGGGCGTAGATATAACCGGGAGACGCTGGAGGTTTTATGGCGTGGTAAATCGGTCGCAGATGTTCTGGATATGACCGTTGAAGAAGGGGTAAGCTTTTTCAAAGCGGTGCCTTCTATTCGCGACAAGCTGCAAACCATGTTGCGGGTCGGGCTGGGCTATGTGCGGATTGGCCAGCAAGCCACAACCCTGTCAGGGGGCGAAGCCCAAAGGGTGAAATTGTCCAAGGAATTATCGCGGCGGGCAACAGGAAAAACAGTCTATATTCTGGACGAGCCAACAACCGGCCTGCATTTTGCCGATATTGCAAAATTATTAGAGGTTTTGCATGAGCTGGTAGATACTGGTAATACCGTGATTGTGATCGAACATAATCTGGATGTGATTAAAACCGCAGACTGGATCCTTGATTTAGGGCCGGAAGGCGGCGATGGCGGCGGCGAAATTGTGGCTATGGGTACCCCGGAAAAAGTGGCCGAAACAGCTGGATCGCATACAGGGCACTATTTAGCGCGTTTACTGGAAAAAACGCCAAAAAACAGCAAACCGGAAGTTATTAAAAAGGTCTCTTAATGGTGGATAACTCCCCTCTACATATTATTGGTGGCGGTCTAGCAGGTTCAGAAGCTGCCTGGCAAGCCGCAGAACAAGGCGTGCAGGTCGTGTTGCATGAAATGCGCCCAGAGCGCCCGACAGATGTGCATCAAACACAAAATCTGGCAGAATTGGTATGTTCCAATTCGTTTCGTTCTGATGATGCCAGCGCAAATGCGGTTGGCGTGCTGCATGCTGAAATGCGGATGCTCGGCTCTATTATCATGTCAGAGGCAGATAAGGCGGCGGTTCCAGCTGGCGGTGCGCTGGCGGTGGATAGAGATATTTTCTCGCAAGGGGTAGAAGAAAAGCTGGCAGCCCATCCAAATATTACCATCCAGCGCGGCGAGGTGAACGGACTGCCAGATGAGGCATGGGAACAGGTTATTGTGGCTACCGGGCCGCTAACCTCTGACAAGCTAGCTCACGCTATTCGAGAGGTTACAGGCGAGGAAGATCTGGCCTTTTTTGATGCGATTGCGCCAATTGTTCATGCAGATAGCATCAATATGGATATTGCGTGGTTCCAGTCGCGCTATGATAAAACCAGCGCTATTGGTGATGGGCGCGATTATATCAATTGCCCGATGACCAAAGAGCAATATGAACATTTTCTGGATGAAATGCTGGCTGGTGAGAAAATGTCCTTTCATCAATGGGAGGAAAACACCCCCTATTTTGATGGCTGTATGCCGGTTGAAGTGATGGCATCAAGAGGGCGTGAAACCTTGCGGTTTGGCCCGATGAAGCCGGTTGGCCTGACCAATGCCCATGATGGCAGCCGCCCCTATGCGGTTGTACAGCTGCGCCAGGATAATCGGCTAGGCACCCTGTTTAATATGGTTGGCTTTCAGACCAAGCTTAAATATGGCGAACAGGTGCGGGTATTTCAAATGATACCCGGATTGGAAGGCGCACAATTCGCCCGGCTTGGCGGGCTGCATCGCAATACCTTTATTAACAGCCCGCGTCTGCTGGATGACCAGCTACGCTTGTCGAAAATGCCGCGCCTGCGCTTTGCTGGCCAGATTACCGGCGTAGAGGGCTATGTTGAATCTGCGGCAATTGGCGGTATGGCAGGACGCATGGCAGCGGCTGAAATTACCGGTGGGCGCTGGAATGCACCGCCGCAAACAACCGCACATGGCGCGCTGTTGGCCCATATTACGGGCGGGGCAATGGCAGATAGTTTTCAGCCAATGAATGTTAATTTTGGCCTGTTCCCCGAGCTGGAAGCCAGCGATAACAAAACAGGCAAACGAAAGCTAAAAGGGCGCGATCGCAAAGCGGCCTTTGCGCGGCGTGCGCTTATCGCCATGCAAGGCTGGTCAGGTAATGATGAGATTGATATAGAGGCGATTTTTGCCCCTGCTGAAATCGCTAGGCAGATGGCCTGATCAGCACCTGCCACAACATCCTGAACAGGATGAGATGGTCCGAGGTCATATCCTGGCTACCATCATGTTTTGCCAGATAGGCCAGCAGGATCAGAAATTCTGATCCCTTTCCATATTCTGTGTAAATAGAACGCGCGGTTGGCAAGGGGGCAGCTATGCGCCCATTACGGCTGTCATAAAGAGCGTATCCAATCTGTTGTGCCAGGCGATCATCAGAACGCCCATATTGAGCTATCGACAGGGCTAATAATTCTGCCCAGCAATGCTGGCCTTTTTCATGTCTTTGCTCGCCAGCTTCGGCAAAATCCTGCCAGCAGGACAATAGGGCAAGGATATCCTGTTTTTTTAAGCGTTCAGCCGCGATATGTGCATGTATCCGGTCAAGTAATGGCAAGCTGCCAGTGCTATTATTATCGATTTGTTCTTCCCACCATTTCAGCCGGATAAGGGCCAACATGGGCTCAGAGGCCTGGGCAAGAATAAAATCAAATTCCAGACCGAGCGAAAACAGATCTGCAAGACACGCCCTGTCCTTTGGAGGTTGGAATAACAAGCTATAGCTTAGTAATGGCGCGTTTTGACGCAAGGTTTTCCAGCTATTTTGAGCCGTCATGATGGAACCGTCATTAACTATGGGCATTTCTAGTCAACAGGCAGCAACCCTACCGCTGCTGCCCGCCCTTCGGTTAGCAGCACATTCCAGGTCCGGCAGGCGGCAGCTGTCGTCATTACCTCAAGGCGGATATCTATTTCCTTTAGAGCGCGGGCGAGATCTGGCAAATTGCTGTCGGCACGCGCTCCTACCCCTAGAATAACCAGCTCGGTTCGCTGCGCGCTATCCCCTACCGGTATATGGCTGGCCTTATTATTTTCCAATATGGCGGTGATATTCCGGGTGTTGATATCCTGAATAGCGGCAATTGGCCATCCCACGGTCAGGCGAGGCAGGACAAATTGTGGCCCGTGATAGGTTTGCCCAGCTATCCGAAACTGGCCGCCCCCATAGCTGTGAATAATCTGCAATTTGCCGTCATCAGGAAATTCCTGAACCGATACTAGCGGATTATGGTTATCAGTGGTGTTTTGTACCATCTAGTTCTATCTGCCTAGCGCTCATATTCAGGCGTAGGCACGTGATTATCTTCATCATCACTGCGCTTTAAATCAAAACGCGAAATAAGGCCTACAGCAATAAAGATAGAAGAATAGGTTCCGATAGTAACCCCCCACAGCATCGCCAGCGCAAAATCACGCAATACCGCGCCACCAAACAGAATAATCGCTATCAGCGCAATCGCGGTGGTGACAGATGTCATAACGGTACGGGACAAGGTTTCATTCAGGGATTTATTTAAAATCTTTTCCTGATCCCAGGACTTATATTTACGGAGATTCTCGCGCACCCGGTCAAATACCACGACCGTGTCATTGATAGAATAGCCAGCGATAGTCAAAATCGCGGCCAGCGTGGCCAGATTAAATTCAAATCCGGTCAGGGCAAACAGCCCGACTGTGGTAAATACATCATGGGTAAGGGCCAGCAATGCGGCGATTGAAAACTGCCATTCAAAACGAAACCAGATATAAATCATAATGGCAAACAGGGCGCAGGCTACGGCCAGCATCCCTTTTTCTGCCAGCTCGGCCCCTACGGTCGGGCCAACAAATTCGGTACGTCTAATCTCGTAAGCCCCGCCTAGCGCTTCTGTGATTTTCTGGATTGCCTGTAATTGTGCGCGCTCATCGCCTTCCTGCTTTTGCACCCGGATAAGCACATCCCGATCTGTTCCAAAACTCTGGATAGAAATATCCCCTAGACCCAGACGTTCCAAATCTGTTCTGACCCCGCCAATATCTGCGGTGGTTTCAGACTGCGCCTCGA
>JBMZFK010000084.1:0-7005 GCA_049615365.1 Puniceispirillaceae bacterium (SeqCode) | reverse complement strand
TGCGCCCTATGCCGGCGCCTTTTTCGGGGCGGCGGGGGTACAGCTTTTCGCCTTTTTCGCGCTGGCGGGATTAACGATTGCCCCGCCTGACCGAGCTGCCCCTGCTGGCCGCCCGCTAGGGGCTTTTTTCAGCACCTCCAGTTTTCGCCTGGGCCTAGTGGTGGCCGCATTGGGCTATGCCTGCATGTCGTTTTTAATGACCGCAACGCCCCTGCAAATTGTTAATGTCAGTCAGCTGGGGACGGAAGAAAATGCCCGGGTTATCCAATGGCATGTTATAGCCATGTTTGCGCCGTCCTTTTTCACCGGAGCGCTGGTCTCGCGCTTTGGGGTGCGGCCAATGATTTTGCTTGGCTGCCTGCTTTACGGGCTGGTTGTAGCCTTTGCGCTGGCCGGTACCAGCTTTTGGCATTATTTTATCGCGCTGTTTCTGCTGGGGCTGGGCTGGAACTTCCTGTTTGTTACCGGTACCACCCTGATCGCGCAAATTGCCCGCCCGGCCGAGCGGGGGCGGGTGCAGGGGGTGTCTGATCTGATTATTTTCTCGTTTGTGGCACTGGCCTCGCTTAGCGCCGGTATCCTGCATTCGGCGATTGGCTGGGATGGGCTGGTGCTTTCTTGTCTGCTGCCAATTGGGCTGATTTTGGTAATGTTGCTGGCGACCCCGCAAGCCCAGCTGGATGCAGAAAAAGATCCAGATTAGGCACTGTCTTTTCCCCGCATTCTAATCCTAGATTTTTGTAAAAATTGGTGCGATGCACAATAAATGCAGAGGCCATATTATTTCCAAAATAGAAATAATAGCTTTCAAATGGGGAAATATTATAGAAAAAAGGCAAAAAAAGGTCGTGAGATAGCTCACGACCAAGTTTAGGGAGGAAATGCACAATAACTGTTGTGCGATGCAATATATGCGCCTTCCCCCAAACAATGTCAACACTCATTACCTATTTTTAGGAAAATTAATTCAAAAACCTTACAAACAGGGTTTTTTGCCTAATTTTTAGCGTGTTGGACAGCTATTTCGGAGGTGTCCTGACCTTATCTCAGCCTTGTATGCTGGTTTTTGGTATGCTTGTTTTTGCCGCTGCTATCTGCGCGGCAATATCGCCGGGTGTCGCCCCGGATTGGCGTAAATGCTTCAGGCTTAGCGCGTCATGGCGTTTCGCCAAACGCTGGCCAGCGGCATCACAAATCAGCGGGTGATGCCAGTATATCGGCGCTGGCAGGTCCAGCACTGCCTGAAGGAGCCGGTGAATCTGTGTCACCGGTGCCAGATCGGCACCGCGCACAACCAAGGTGATATCGCTATCTGCATCATCAATAACAGTACTGAGGTGATAGGAGGCCGGGCTGTCTCGCCGTCCCAGAACCACATCACCAAATTCGGCCGCATTTACATGATGGCTGGTACCGGTATGATCCTGCCAGGCTAGCGGGGTGCGGCGTTGTACGGCGTCTATCGCCTGCGCGCTATCCAGCCGCCAGACCGGGGGCATGCCGCTGGCCTCTCTCTCGCGGCTGGCCGCCGAGCCGAGTAAATGGCGGGTGCAAGGTGCGGGCACCAACCCATTTTGCGCATCATGCGGCGCCGATAACAGGCTATCTGCTTCCTTGCGGGTTAAATAGCAGGGATAGATTAAGTCTCTGGCCTGTAAAATACCCAGCATGTCCCGGTAGCGTTGCGTGCGCGCCGACTGACAGTGAACAGGGGCGCGCCATTCCAGCCCCAGCCAGTGTAAATCGTTAAAAATCTGCTGGGTATATTCTGTTTTGCAGCGGGTGCTGTCCAAATCATCAATACGCAGATGAAAGCTGTCTGCCTTTTTATCTATGGCCTGCCATGCCACCAGCGCGGAATAGGCATGTCCCAGATGCAGATATCCGGTCGGGCTGGGGGCAAATCGTGTCCGCAATGTGTCGCCACACAGCGCAGATAGCGTTTCTAATTCCTTGTGTGTCAACATTACCTGAAATTCTATCCCTGTCTTGCAACTGTCCCCAGCATAGGGGATTATTTGCCAGCATAACAGCCTTGCCATAGCCAGAGGCTGTCCGGATCAGATGAACAGGAGATTAAAAAGTGGGTTTCACACCAACAGAGCTGCCTTTGGAGACGGCTACGCCAGAAGGGCGCCAACTTGCCGCCACCCTGTTTCAGCCAGAAAGCCTGGCAGCGCCCGCCCCGCGCCAGCTGATTATCTTGATGCATGGCTGGGGCGCCGATAGCCAGGATTTATTGCCACTGGCCCCGCTGCTGGCACAAGATAATCCGCAAAGAGTAGTGGTGGTACCGGATGCGCCAGATATCTGTTCTGCCAATCCATTTGGCCGGCAATGGTTTGAATTGGCCAGCCCGGATTTATCCTCAGACATGATCGCCCAGGCCTGTAGCGATGCCGTGCCGACTATTCATCAGATGCTGGACAGCCTGGCAGAGCGCTATCGCCTGCCAGCCAGCGAGATGGTTCTGGGCGGTTTTTCACAAGGCGGGATGGTAGCGTTGAGTGCGGGTCTCAGCTATTCAGCATCGCTTGGCGGGATATTTTGTCTGTCTGGCGGCTGGCTGACCCCTGATCAAACCCTGACCCAAAACACCGACTTGCCAGTTTTTCTGGCGCATGGTGAGGCTGATCTTGTGGTGCCGATAAGCATGATGAAAAACAGCGAAAACGCCCTGATGGACAGGGGATTTGCCCCGCAATGTCTGCTGCGCCCGTCACTGCCGCATAGCATTGATGAGCCAGTGATAGACGGGCTGGCAAATTTTATTGCGAAAGCGTGCTGATCTGATACCTGTCCACCACAACATTTAGCCCGCCGCAACATTTAGCCCACCACAATATTTAGAGGGATTTTACGAAAACGATCACAATATATAGAGCTGCCTGGCCTACTAAGCTCTTGTCAGCCTGCACGCTTCATGCTTGGATTAACAGAGTTGGTATTGGCAAAAAAATTAGGAGGCTAGAAAAATAATGAATGCGGGCATGCATCCCCCTGCTTTGGTACTCAATGCCGATTTTCGGCCCTTAAGCTATTTTCCGCTGTCCCTGTGGTCATGGCAGGATAGCGTCAAGGCGGTATTTCTGGATAGGGTAACCATTATTTCTGAATATGAAGAACAGGTTTCCTCGCCCTCGCTACAGATGAATCTGCCATCGGTTATTGCGCTAAAGGAATATATTCCGCAAAGCCGGCACCCGGCCTTTACCCGCTTTAATGTTTTCTTGCGCGATAAATTTACCTGCCAATATTGTGATACCAGATTACCCGCTGCCGAGCTGACCTTTGATCATGTCATTCCTCGCTCGAAAGGGGGGCGCTCGCGCTGGGATAATGTGGTGGCTGCCTGTAGCCCCTGTAATTTGAAAAAAGCCAATATGATGCCGCGCGATTGCAGGATGCACCCGCTGGTCAGCCCGATACAGCCTACCGTGTGGCAGCTGCAAGAACAGGGGCGCGGCTTTCCGCCTAACTATCTGCACCATAGCTGGCGCGATTATCTGTATTGGGATAGTGAATTGCTAGAGGATTTAAATGATAATCAATGCTAGCATGATGGCAGGGGCATCAAGACAGGGGCATTAAGGCGTGGTAATCCCGGCCAGAAGATACCGGCCAGAAGATAGAGCTAGATTTTTTCTGCAATTTTAATCGCTGTTTTACACCCTGTTGAAATGACCTTTTGCATCAGGCTATAAGCCGGAGCCTCGCGGCCATCATGGGCAACCGCAATATCCCGGTGTTCCAGTTCTTCATCTCTGAATTTAGCCAGGACTTCTACCAGTTCCGGCTCTTCTTCCCTGGCAGATAAATCCTTGACCTGATTGTCATAATGGGTGCCGATAACCTCTTCAACCGCAATTGTACAGGCCATCGCCGCTTTTGGTCCCATCGCCGCGGTTGCCGCCCCAAGGATAAAGCCAGCTACCCCCCATACCGGATCCAGCAAAGACGGCCGCACCTGATATTCGTTCAGCAAATGATCAAACGCATCCAGATGTTCCTGTTCCTGTTCCATCATATGCTGGATTTCAGCAGCGTCAGGGTGGTTGCCCAATACAGCCAGCTGACCTTTGTAAATGGTCTGGGCGGCGCGCTCGCCAGCATGGTTGACCCGCAAATATTCAGCCAGCCTTTTATCTGTTCGGGCTTCTCCGGCGGCGGCCTGTTTGATGATATCTAGCGGATTTATTGGCATGTCCAAAAACACTCTTTTTAAAAGGGAAAAAATATCACCTTTATATATAGGATAGCTGGCGGGTAAAGGCAAAGGCCAGCCAGCAGGATTTTTCAAAATATATCAAAGATTAGGGCGCCGGGGAGTTAGGCTTATGCGCGGAACAGCATTTTTCCTGCCAGCCCTGCTTGCGCCAGGCTGAACAGCATATTCCATCCCGCCATTGAAACCCCTAAAAATGTCCAGGCAATCTCATCACATCGGATAACAGGTGTGGCCAGAAGCAGGTCCAGCAGCTCACCGCTAGACAGGCCGCTATCAAGAGCGCCACTGCAACTGGCTGGACCCTGCCAAAACTGCTGTTCAACGCCAATATGATAAAAAGACAGCCCGGCATTGGTCAGTGCCAGTCCGGCGATCAAAACAAAAACCAGTCTGGCCCGCAGCGATACCAGCCCCAAAATCGCAATAACAATGATAAAGGCATGTGGCCACCGCTGCCAGATACATAGCTTGCAGGGCAATAACCCGCCAAATATTTCAAAGGCAAAGGCCGCGGCAAGCAATCCTGTGGACATCAGACCCAGCATCAGAATCATCTGATAGGTCTGTTTATGCGAAGAAAGTGAAGCCATCTATCTGCCTTACTATGTGGTGCCTGTTTACCGGGCCGTTTGTGCATGGAACATGATATTCAGGTGCTTGCTGTCCAAAGATCAGCAAGACAGACCCAAGCCGAGATTTTTGTATCAGCTTTGCCGAGATGGTCAAGTCAGGGTGCCTGCCATGGCCGATATTTTTTATCTGGTGATGTAGATGCCTGCACAAATAAGCAACACCAGTATCGAGGCCAGCCCGGTTACCATACGCACATCGCGGCGATAGGCGACCAGCCCCCCCACCAGCAAAAACCGCGCGGTGCGACCAATTGCCGATAGCAGTAAAAAAGGCAGGAGCGCATACCCAAACAGACCTGCGCTGATGGCGATAATTTTATAGGGAAGCGGGGTAAACGCCCCGATAAGCACCAATATCAGCCCCAGCTCCTGAAAGGCCGCCGAAACAGAGGAAAATAGCGCCTCTCCAGCTATCTGTTCCGGCAACAGGATTGCCATTTGCGCCATGACATCTTGCAGGGCAAAACCCAGATACCAGCCTATTGCCCCACCCATGACAGAGGCAAGGGCGGTGAACAGGCTGATGCGAACCCAGTCTTTGGAACGCGCCAATACACAGGCAGCCAGATACGGGTCAACCGGAACCGGAATGATAATACTCTCTAATGCAGAGAAAATATATAAAAACACCCGCGCCTGTGCCGTGCCGGCATGGCGAATAATAAAATCCAGAAAAGATGTGAGGAATGCGGGCATATCAAACCTTTAACTAAACAGTTTTCAAAAACCAACTGTATAAAGTAGCAACATTTATATGACCTTGGATAAATTTGATCGTAATCACGTCACCTACACCAGTTTTGAAACCTATTTTGAGATTATCTAACAATAGGTGAATAGAAGGCCGAAGCAGATGGTGGGAGTACTCGGACTTGAACCGAGAAGCCTTGCGGCACAGGATTTTGAATCCAGCGTGTTTACCAATTTCACCATACTCCCATTTCGGCATGATGCTCTACGTCTGGCTCTATACCATTGACGATGGGTTTTTGGCAATTATTACTTGTCGAAAAAACATAAATATGAGCTGAATAGAGGGTGGCCGCACAGGGCCAGTTTGTGGAATGGGGAGAAAATCATGCGGACAGCTTCTCAATCCGCGGGTATGAACCCGCAAAGCGCGGCTGTCATCGCTTTTATACAGGATTTATCGCTATCGGATGTGCCGCCAGAAGTGGTGCGCCATGCCCGTTATCTGATGCTGGATTTGCTGGGGGTGGCGGCAGCTGGCCGGCAAACCCGAAATGCTGATATTATTTGTAACTATGTGGCTGGCTCTATGGCGGCAGGGGCAGGACAGCCAGCGGTACCTATTTTATTTGACGGGCGGGTGGTTAGCCCATCTGGGGCGGCGCTGGCAGGGGGCATGATGATAGATGCCATAGATGCCCATGATGGCTATAAGCCGGCCAAAGGGCATGTTGGTTGTGCGCTGCTGCCCTCGCTATTGGCGGCTCTTTGTGCAACCAATCAGATGGAAGATGAAGCCAGTTTATTAACTAGCCTTATTGCAGGATATGAGGTCGGCAGCCGATGCGGCGTGGCCCTGCATCGAACCGCGCTGGATTATCATACTTCCGGGGCCTGGATGGCAGTAGCGGTTGCGGGTGTTATTGCGAGGATTTATGGTTTGGGCGCGCAGGCAAGCTGGCAGGCTATGGGGATTGCTGAATATCATGGACCTCGCAGTCAGATGATGCGGGTTATTGATTATACCACAATGTTAAAAGATGGGTCTGGATGGGGCGCTATGGCGGGGGTCAGTGCGGTGGAAATGGCCGCTCTTGGGTTTACAGGTGCGCCTGCGCTGATTATCCGCGATGAAGATTGTGCCGATATTTGGGGAAATCTGGGTAGTGAGTGGCTGTTGCCCCGGCAATATATAAAGCTGTGGCCCGTGTGCCGCTGGGCACAACCTGCCATGCAGGCGGTACTATCGCTCTGGCAGGAGGCGCGGTTTGATATCGCCGATATTGCCAGTATAGAAATAGACACATTCCATGAAAGCCTGCGCCTTGCCAGCCCACATCCCGCCAGTCCGGATGAGGCACAATATAGCCTGTGCTGGCCAGTGGCGGCGTTGCTGACAGCTTTGGCAGAAGGGCGCGAATTTTCGGCCTATGATATATCTGAAGACGCGCTGGG
>JBMZFK010000083.1:0-7119 GCA_049615365.1 Puniceispirillaceae bacterium (SeqCode) | reverse complement strand
GCCTGTGCGCGGCTTGGAGTATGGTTCACAGTCAGATTACGCTCTTCTACTAAAGGGAATATTATTCACGCACAGTCTATCGTGATTAGCAGGTGCAACAAGGAAAAAATGATCATACTCGCTACTCGGTAGTTTCAAAAGAATAGCCCATTGAACGAACCGTTCGGATTACATCTAGCCCTACCTTTGCCCGAAAATAATTTTTAAGCTGGGTGAGGGCGCGCCCTTCATTGCACGTTAGATAGGCGCTGAACAGGACACTCATAACTATCAGGAATAACGCATCTACAACGGTAATACGCTCAAAGATAAGCAGCAGCAAAACGCCAACTATCATGCCGGACAGAAGCCGAATAATACGGCGAAGAAGACCGGTTACATAAGATGGCTCTGCTTGCATGGCGGACATTCTTCTTAATTTATATCTTTACCGCATCAACAGATTCTACAGCTAATGCCGCGCCGCATTTCTGCCCTGCTGACTAGAGAGATTCATATGCTGCCAGAGCTGCGGCATTTACCAAATCATTTACGGTTGCGCTCATCGGGATAATTTGGAACGGATGCTCGGCATTCAAAATCATCGGACCAATCACGGTGCCGCCGCCCAGCTGCTGCATCAGATTAAACGAGATATTCGCAGAATGCAGACCCGGCATGACCAGAATATTCGCAGCTGCTGTCAAACGTGAAAATGGATAGCTTGATTGCATCAGGTTGAAATTCAGCGCAATATCTGCAGTCATCTCGCCTTCATATTCAAAGTTTACATCACGGCCATCCAATACTTTAACCGCATCGCGTGAGGCCTGGGTGATATTACTGGCTGGCTGTCCAAAGCTGGAGAAAGATAAAAACGCAACACGCGGGGTATGGCCCATCAGCCTGGCTTTTTCTGCAATGGCTTCTGCAATATCTGCCATCTGCTCGCCGGTTGGGCGTTCATGGATAGACGTATCCCCGATAAAGACAGTACGCCCTTTTGAAATCAACATAGAGGTTGTGGCAAAATCCTTGCCTTTTGCAGGTTCCAGCACGCGGGTAACATGCTCAAAGCTGGCTTGAAAAGAGCGGGTCATTCCAGTGACCAGCGCATCAGCATGCCCATGTGCCACCATACAGGCGGCAAAAACATTACGATCCAGATTTACCATACGCTGGCAATCGCGTTGCAAGATGCCGTTACGCTGTAATTTTTTATATAAATATTGGATATAATCCTCGTTATGATCTGAAATTTTGGCATTGATAATCTCAAAATCAATTGCCCCATCCAGACCCATCGCTTCGATACGCTGCTTAATGCGTGCCTCACGACCCAGCAAAATAGGCCGTCCATAGCCTGCATTTCGAAAAGCGATTGCCCCGCGAATAGATACCTCTTCCTCGCCTTCGGTAAAGACCACCCGTTTTTGTTCCGGGGTGATGCGGGCAAAGACATCCTGCAAAAATGATGCGGTTGGATCCAGTCTGGCAGATAAATCTCTGCGATAGGCTTCGATATCTTCAATTGGCTTGCGGGCAACCCCTGTTTGCATCGCCGCTTCTGCAACCGCAGAGGATACCGCAGATATCAGGCGCGGATCGAAAGGTGCGGGAATAATATATTCTGTGCCATAGCGCAGCTGCTCGCCAGAATAGGCATGGTTTACCTCATCCGGAACATCCTCTCTTGCCAGCATGGCAATAGCATTAGCTGCGGCAATCTTCATTTCCTCATTGATAGCAGAGGCCCGAACATCAAGGGCGCCACGGAAAATATATGGAAAGCCCAGCACATTATTAACCTGATTAGGAAAGTCAGAACGGCCGGTGGCAATAATCGCATCAGGCCGCGCTTTTTTCGCTACATCCGGCATGATTTCTGGCTCCGGGTTAGCCATGGCAAATACAATCGGCTTATCTGCCATGCTTTTTAACATTTCAGGGGTCATGGCCTTGGCAACAGACAGCCCTAAAAATACATCTGCGTCTTTGATAGCATCTGATAAAGATCGCGCTTCTGTTTTCACCGCATGGGCTGATTTCCACTGATTCATACCGTTTTCACGGCCCTGATAAATCACCCCTTCACGGTCACATAAAATCACATTTTGATGTTTTACACCCATTGCCTTTATCAGCTCAACACAGGCAATAGAGGCTGCCCCTGCCCCATTTGATACCACTTTGACATCTTCCATTTTGCGGCCAGTGAGATGAAGCGCATTAATAAGCCCTGCCGCTGCGATAATAGCGGTGCCATGCTGATCATCGTGAAAAACAGGGATATCCATTTTCTCGCGCAGGCGCTGTTCAATAATAAAGCATTCAGGCGAACGGATATCTTCCAGGTTGATCCCGCCAAAAGAAGGGCCAAGCAGGCTAACCGCATCCACAAATTTATCTACATCTTCGGTATCAAGTTCCAGATCAACCCCGTCAATATCTGCAAATTTCTTGAATAGAACTGCTTTACCTTCCATGACCGGCTTGGAGGCCACCGCCCCGATATTGCCCAGTCCCAATACTGCGGTACCATTAGAAATAACGGCTACAATATTACCTTTAGCCGTATAATCATAAGCTGTGTTAGGATCAGCCTCGATAGCAAGGCAGGGCTCTGCAACGCCAGGTGAATAGGCTAGCGAGAGATCGCGCTGGGTCGTCAGCGCCTTGGTCGGGGTGATCTCCAATTTCCCCGGACGTCCATCTGAATGAAATAACAAAGCTTCTTTTTTAAAGGATTTTTTCATGGGATATTTCTACTTTTTTTCATAAATATGTATAAAGAAGGTTCTAGATAAAACAGCCAATGACTCTTGACACCAACTTAATTGAAACTTTCGACGTTTGAAACAGAATAAAGCCCCAAAATCACAAAAGCTGACCCCGATGATGGCGCAGTACTTGGCTGTTAAGCAGCAATATCAAGATATACTGCTTTTCTATCGCATGGGTGATTTTTATGAAATGTTTTTGCACGATGCGGAAATCGCTTCCGAAGCGCTGGGTATTGCCCTTACCCATCGCGGGGAGATAGAGGGCAAACGGGTGCAGATGTGCGGCGTTCCTGTTCATGCCGCGGACAGCTATCTGGCAAAATTGATAAAGATGGGTCACAGGGTCGCGGTATGTGAGCAGTCGGAAACCCCGGAACAATTTAAAAAAAGAGGCGGCAAAGGCCCCTTACCGCGTGATGTGGTGCGGGTTATCACGCCTGGCACCTTGCAAGAAGATGGTCTGTTAGACGCGTTTCAGAATAATTTCCTGGCAGCTATTGGACGCGTCAATGATAAGCTGGCTGTTGCGTGGGCAGATATGTCTACTGGCAGCTTTCAGGTTCAGGAATGTGTGCGCGCGGATTTGGACGCAATGCTAACCCGCTTGAATGTGGCGGAATTTGTCTATCCAGAAGATTTATCTGATCTGGCCGCCGGCGTAACCAGCTCTGGCAGCGTTACCCCCTTGCACGCCGCTGCCTTTAATCACCGAAAGGCTGAGGCCGCGCTCTGCCAGCATTATGATGTAACCACCTTGCAGGGGATGGGACAATTCAGCCCGCATATGCTGTCTGCTGCCGGGGGATTGCTGGCCTATCTTCAGCAAACCCAGCTGGAAGCTATGCCCTATCTCAAACCCTTATCTGCGGAATGGCCAGATGCATTTATGGTCATAGATGCCGCCACCCGCAAATCACTAGAGCTGTCGCGCACCCTGACAGGCGAGCGCAAAGGCAGCTTGCTTTCAGCGATTGATAAAACCAGTACCGCAGGCGGGGCCCGTCTGTTGCATCGCCGCCTTTCCGCACCGCTAACTGATCGCCCGGCGATAGAAACCCGTCTTGGTCTGGCAACATGGTTTACGCAAAATCCCATGATCGCCAGCGAAGCACGTGAAATTCTGGCTACGATTCCAGATATTGAACGGGCGCTATCGCGGCTGGCAACCGGGCGGGGGGGACCGCGCGATCTGGCAGGCCTGGCGCAAGGGCTATATAAAGCACGCACGCTCTCGCTACTGCTAAATCGTAGCGGCGAGGCAGAAAGCCAGAAAGAGATTTTGGCATTGGCACAAACCGCCCAAAAGCCCGCCCCCCTGGCCGAGAAAATCACCCCTGCACTGGCAGATGAGTTGCCGCTATTGGCAAGAGACGGGCATTTCATCCGGCAGGGCTATGACCGTCAGCTGGATGAATTGCGGCAAATGCGTGATGAAAGCCGGCGCCTGATGGCCAATTTACAGGCAGGCTATGCCGAAGCCACTGGCATTACCGCATTAAAAATCAAACATAATAATGTGCTTGGCTATCATATTGAAGTGCGGGCTGCACATGCCGAAAAGCTTATGCAGGACGACCGCTTTATTCATCGCCAAACCACCGCACAGGCAGTACGTTTTACCACTACCGAGCTTGCAGAAAAAGAACAGGCGCTGAGTTCTGCATCTGACAGGGCATTGGCACTGGAGATACAGCTGTTTGAACAGCTGGTCGAAGAGGTGATCGCCTCCATAGAGCTGGTATTGGCCAGTGCAGAAGCCATTGCCGCCCTCGATGTAGCCTGTTCAACGGCCAGGCTGGCAGAATTATATGATTATTGTTGTCCGCACCTAACCGATGATACGGCCTTTTCGATTGAAGCTGGCCGGCATCCGGTTGTCGAACAGGCGATTAGCCAGGAGACCAGTTTTATCGCAAATGATTGCAGCCTGTCTGAAGAGGCGAATCTGTGGCTGTTAACCGGGCCAAATATGGCAGGTAAATCTACCTATTTGCGCCAGAATGCGCATATGGCAATTTTGGCACAATCAGGGTTTTATGTGCCGGCAAAACGCGCAGAGATTGGTATTGTGGACAAGATTTTCAGCCGGGTAGGGGCATCAGATGATCTGGCGCGCGGGCAATCGACCTTTATGGTGGAAATGGTGGAAACCGCCGCAATTCTGAACCAGTCTACGGCAAAATCATTGGTTATTCTGGATGAAATTGGCCGTGGTACCGCAACCTGGGATGGGCTGGCCATCGCCTGGGCCTGCCTTGAATATCTGCATGATCAGATTGCTTGCCGTGCCTTATTTGCAACCCATTATCACGAGCTGACAGCCCTGCAGGCGCAATTGCCGCGCTTGCGCCCCTATGCCATGCAGGTCAAGGAATGGAAGGGGGCTATCATCTTTTTGCATCAGGTGGCCAGCGGGGCAGCCGATAAATCATACGGGGTGCATGTCGCCCGGCTTGCTGGCCTGCCCAAAGTGGTTACCCGGCGGGCTGGCCAGCTGGTAAGCCAGCTTGAAGCGGGCAGCCTGCATACAAGAGCGCCTGCCCTGCCCTTATTTGATCTGCCTGAAAATGGCCAAAATGCTGTCTATAATGCTGACAGTTATGAGGCGGACAGCGAGGCAGATGATCCTATGGAAAATCTGCGCCAAATGATAGCCGAGCTAGAACCAGATAGCCTGACCCCAAAACAGGCGCTATCTGTATTATATGATCTGAAATCCGCCTTGCCTGAAGATGAAGGGTAGAAGGCAATGATTACAATAGAAACCGTTGAGTGAGTTTAGAATTGTCCACATCTGTCAAGCGTAAACAAATAACGATGCCTGTTACGGTCTGGCAGTCCTGGATGTCGCCGTTGCAAACAGCCATAGCCAAGGCTGAGGCCGGCATCTTTTGTGCGATTGACGAGGCTGCGCTTACCCGGTCACTGAACCAGCTAGCTGATACAAAAAAAGATAGCTCTGCATTGCGCGTTGCCCTGTTGGCAGAGATGAAAGCCCAGCTGGCAGAGGCACGTTCACGTCTTGCGGCGCGTTTGCACGCTGAACGTGATGGCGCCGATTATGTGGGGGCGCATGCCCATGCGCTGGATGTTCTTATCCGCAGTGCGCTTAATCTTGCTAGCCAGCATATCTTTGCCAGAAAACCGGGTTTTGGGTTGATGGCGGTTGGCGGATATGGTCGCGGCGAGCTGGCCCCGCATAGTGATATTGATTTGCTGTTTGTAATGCCCGAACAGGCAGCAAAAAAACAGGAACCTGTCATCGAATTTTTGCTGTATCTGCTGTGGGATATGGGGCTGACCGTAGGTCATGCCAGCCGCACCATACGCCAGAATTTAAGTGCGGCTGATGAAGATGTAACCATTTGCACAAGCTTGCTGGAAATGCGGCCAATTGGCGGCGATAGCGAGGTTGCAGATAAAATGATGGCAGCCTTTTCAAAATGGCTTGGCCGCCAGCCAGCAGCCCCTTTTTTAAGCGCAAAACTGGAAGAGCGCGAGACCCGAATCACCCGCACTGGCGGAACGCGCTATGCGGTAGAGCCTAATGTCAAGGATGGCAAGGGGGGCTTGCGCGATCTCCATACGTTGTTCTGGATTGCCAAATATGCCTACCGCGTTAATACCATCACCGATGTTTTGCAGACCGGGATTGTACGCCAGTCCGAGGCACGAAGCTTTGCTTCTGCACAACGCTTTTTATGGACTGTTCGATGTTTTCTGCATTTGCATCATGGGCGCGAAGATGATCGGCTGAGTTTTGATGCGCAGATGGAAATTGCCCCGCAAATGCGGTTTTCAGACAGGGGCGGTTTGCGCGGCGTTGAACGGTTTATGAAACGGTATTATCTGGCGGCTCGGCATGTTGGTAATCTTACCCGTATTTTTTGTGCGGCACTGGAAACAGATTTTGATCGGCGTCCACGCCTGTCACTGAAAAAATTCTGGTCAAGTGATGCGGCTTCCAAGCTTGAAATAGCCCCTTTCATTCTGGAAAAAGGGCGGTTGCATTTACCTGAAAATATGCGTTTCCGCGATGATTTGCACCAAATTGTCAGGCTATTTTATTTCGCCCTTATTCATGAGCTGGATATTCATCCCGATACCTTGCGGCGGCTGACCCGTGCGGTAAGGGCAGCAAAAACCCCGCAGCTTCAGACCGAACAAACACATCAGGTGTTCTTGCAAATCATCAGTGGCAAGGGCAATCCGGAACGGGTGTTGCGTTTGATGAATGAATGCGGCGTTTTAGGTAAATTTCTGCCTGATTTTGGGCGCATTGTCGCGATGATGCAATTTGATATGTATCACAGCTACACGGTCGACGAACACACGCTTAAGGCCATCGGTATTTTAC
>JBMZFK010000082.1:0-7166 GCA_049615365.1 Puniceispirillaceae bacterium (SeqCode) | reverse complement strand
ATCCCCATTTGCCAATACCGGTATCGTTACCGCCTCTACCACCCGGCGGATTTCCTGCCAGTTTGCCTGCCCTTTATACATTTGCGTGCGGGTGCGACCATGGATAGTGATCAGCCTAATCCCGCTTTCCTGTGCAATATAGGCGATTTCAGGGGCATTGCGGTGGTTTTCATCCCATCCAAGCCGGGTTTTCAGGCTGACAGGCAAATCAACAGCTGCCACCACTGCCGCGCAAATCTCGCCAGCCAGCTGCGGCTCTTTCATCAACGCAGAGCCAGAAGCCCGGCCCGTGACCTTTTTTGCAGGACAACCCATATTGATATCAATCAGACACGCGCCCATTTGTTCTGCCATTTTCGCAGCTTCTGCCATCATCACAGGATCCCATCCGGCAATTTGAATAGCAACCGGGGCTTCGGCGCGGGCGTTAAATCGCAATTTTTGCATCTCGGCACGAACATCGGTCAGCATCGCGTGGCTAGCCACCATCTCCGATACCACCAGGCCGCCACCAGACTGGCGCACCGCTGTCCGAAAGGCACGGTCGGTAATGCCAGACATAGGCGCCAGCACAACATCTGCCAGAGAGTCCTGTCCGTCTCTTTTCAAAATTTGGTTCAGACAACCCATCTTAAACTGCCTTAAATTGCATCACTTTTATAAAGCGCCTAAATTATAGGCATTTCCAGCCTGAATGACCAGCCTTTAATCTGATTTAATGCAGATAGACAATTCTTGCTATCCCCGTTAGGTATAGGCACCATTATTCCAACCTTGCTTTATGTGGCTTATGGAAAGAGCTTCAGATATGCCTGCTGACTTTTCTTCTTCTGATAAACTTGATCTTGTGCTTCTGGCCGCCGGATCAGGCCAACGCTTTCAGAAGGCCAGCGATAATCTGCCAAAGCAATTTCAACCCCTGAATCAAAAATCCCTTATCGCGCATTGTCTGGATAGCGTTACCAGCTGGCCAGATTGCGGCCAGATTATCCTTGTCCTGCCGCCTGCCATGAACAAAACAGAATTACCGGAGAGTGTGCGCCGTGAGCTTGACCTGTATGGTGAGCAGGTAATTCTGGCAACAGGCGGGGCAACCCGCGCAGAATCTGCCCTAAACGGACTTATTGCCCTTCAGGAAGCCAGCCCTGCCAGCCGATCGGTTGCCATTCATGACGCGGCACGTCCGGTTATACCGCACAGGGTATTGGACGCGCTGAAATCTGCACTGGACAGCGGCGAACAGGCGGTTATTCCTGTGTTACCTGTCACCGATACTATTCGCAAAAAAGGCGCAGATTCCAATGACCAGCCCGCCAGTATCGTCATTGATCGCAGCCAGTTAATGCGCGTGCAAACCCCGCAAGCCTTCGCCACAGATATGATTATCCGCGCCCATCAAAAAGCCGCCGCATCAGGCAATCACGCCCGCTATACAGATGATGCTATGGTCGCAGAAGCACATGGCGTGGAAATCGCCACCATTGCCGGAGACGAATATCTGGCAAAGATCACTTTTGCTCAAGATTTAACCGCCATGAGGCAGCAAATGACTATTTTGAACACCCATACAGGCCCGGGCGAAACGCGGACAGGATCGGGATTTGATGTACATAAATTCACCGCAGATACCAGCGGGCCGATAATGATTTGCGGTGTCGCTGTTCCGCATGAGCATGGCTTGCTTGCCCATTCAGATGGCGATGTCGGCCTGCATGCGCTGTGTGATGCTATATTTGGCGCGATGGGAACAGGCGATATTGGCAGTTTTTTTCCCCCTTCCGATCCAAAATGGAAAGATGCTGCCTCAGACCAGTTTTTGCGCTTTGCTGCAGAGGCTGTGCATAATGCAGGTGGCAAGATAGTTCATCTGGATGTTACCCTTATTTGCGAGCGTCCCAAGATTGGCCCGCACCGCGAGAAGATGCGCAGCCGGCTGGCCAAGATAACCGGGCTTAGCCCCAGCCGCCTGTCTGTGAAAGCAACTACCAGCGAGGGTTTGGGATTTACCGGCAGAGGCGAAGGTATTGCGGCTATGGCACAGGCGACCATCTGTCTTCCCGTAACTGATGAGTAACGCAATATGCCTGATTATCTGAAGAAAATTTTATGCACCATTGCCACGCTAGGCCCGATAGGATATCTGCCTGCCCCCGGTACCGCTGGCTCGCTTGCGGCGCTGATTTCTGGCTGGTTTATCGCCTCTTATGGCTTTCTGGCGCTCGCGATTGCCGCCCTTGCCGCCCTGCTGGTCGGTATTGTCGCCAGCCAGACTTATAGTCAGGCGACCAATAGCAAAGATGCGTCTGAAGTGATTATTGACGAGGTGGCTGGCCAGTGGGTTGTGCTGTTATGTATTCCGCCTTTTATAGATGCGGCCTATCTGTGGTATGGTGCAGCGTTCATCCTGTTTCGATTTTTTGATATTACAAAAATAGGCCCAGTAGGCATGGCAGAAAAGCTGGGCGGTGGAATTGGCATCATGGCAGATGATATTGTGGCGGGCGGTCTGGCAGGAATGTGCCTGCTTGCCCTGCAATTTGATGTTTACGCGCTATAAGGCCGCCAGAGAAGATATCCGCTTTTTTATAAACGAAAAACTATCCAGAAATGGAGGCCAAAATGGCACAATCCCTTGCCCAGCAGATCATTGAAAAAGCTGATCTAGCTGGATGGAAAATCAGCACAGTGGAGAGCTGTACAGGCGGGCTGATTTTTGGTGCGCTCACCGATATTGCCGGATCCTCTGCGGTGCTAGATCGCGGCTTTGTTACCTATAGCAATTTGGCAAAACAGGAAATGGTGGGGGTTGCGCCGCAACTACTGGAAAAATTTGGCGCGGTGTCTGAGCAGACTGCGGCGTCTATGGCGCTTGGCGGGATCGCCCATAGTATCGCAGATATCAGCCTGTCGGTAACAGGTATCGCAGGGCCTGGCGGGGGAAGCCTGAAAAAACCGGTGGGCCTGGTCTGGATGTCGCTTGCCACAAAAAATGGCACACAGGCGGTAAAACGATTTGATTTTTCAGGGGACAGGCAAGCGGTGCGTCGCCACGCGGTCGATGCTGGCTTAACCCTTATCCTTGACGGCTTGCCGGCGCGCTAGACGCTGATATTTGCGGGTTGTACAGGTTGTTTGCCTGCGCTTCAAAGGCCCGTACCATACGTTTTACCGCTTCGGTAAACAGACTTTCAATGACCGTTTGCAACAGCCGTGATTTAAACTCGAAATCCACATAAAAATCTATCACGCACCCATCTAGATGTTCGGTAAACTGCCATTTATTGGTAAGGTACTTAAATGGGCCTTCTGTATATTCCACTTCAATAATCAGGGCTTGCCTATCCATTTTGACATGTGAGGTAAAGCTTTCCCTGAACATTTGAAAGCCAATAATCAAATCTGCAACAAGCATCTCCTCGGAGCGTGAACGCACACGCGCGGCAACACACCATGGCAGAAACTCAGGATAGCGCTGAACATCTGCAACCAGTTCAAAAAGCTGTTCAGGACGATGCGCCAGAACCCGTTTTTCCCTGTGGGTGGTCATTGGCGATTATCCTGTTTTCAGATCGCTTGAAAGCTGATTAAGGCGCTGTGCTTTTAATTCGGCAAAATCAGCATCTGCGTGATAAGAGGAGCGTGTCAAAGGGGTTGATGCCATCATCAAAAAGCCCTTTTGCCTGCCCTTGTCTGCATAGGATTTAAATTGCTCAGGCGTTACAAACCTGTCGACTTCCGCATGTTTTGGTGTTGGCTGCAGATATTGACCGATGGTCATAAAATCAACATCCATTTCGCGTAAATCATCCATCATCTGATAGACTTCATCATCATTTTCGCCCAAACCAACCATAATGCCTGATTTTGTAAAAGTAGACGGGTCCAATTTTTTCACCTGCTTTAACACATCCAGCGAATGTGCATAGCGCGCCCCTGGCCGAACTGGCTTATACAGGCGCTCTACGGTTTCCATATTATGGTTAAATACATCTGGCCGGGCTTCTACAACCACCTCAACCGCGCCGGGTTTACGCAAAAAATCGGGGGTTAGAATTTCAATAGTGGTCGCAGGAGAGGCAATGCGTATCGCATTGATGGTGCGGGCAAAATGCTCTGCCCCGCCATCGCTGAGATCATCTCTGTCAACTGATGTGATAACCACATGTTGCAAGCCAAGACGCGCAACAGCAAGGGCGACATTATCCGGCTCATGCGGGTCCAGCTGATCAGGCTTGCCTGTAGCGACATTGCAAAAGGCGCAAGCACGTGTGCAGATAGATCCCAAAATCATCATGGTTGCATGTTTTTGTGACCAGCATTCGCCAATATTCGGACAGGCCGCCTCTTCACAAACCGTAACCAAATCCAGCTCACGCATCAGCTTTTTGGTTTCAGTAAAGGCGCCTGCTTGCGGTGCTTTCACTCGCAACCAGTCCGGGCGACGTGGCTGTGGCTTGTCTTCATTACGCCGCTTTTCAGGATGACGCTCGGCGCCTTTGGTCAGATTTGGTGATGGCATACCTGTTTTTTGTCCCCAATTGAGTAGTGGCCTACCCTGTCTTTTATTTTTTGCCAGCCCAGATTAATGTCATATCATACTTCGTCCCTGCAGGGCTATCAGCTTTATTAAAAATGAATAGCCCGTCCATACGCATCCAGTACAGATTCGTGCATCGCCTCTGATAATGTCGGGTGCGGGAAGATGGTTTGCATCAATTCAGCTTCGGTTGTCTCCAGGCTCTGGGCAACAACATATCCCTGAATAAGCTCGGTAACTTCCGGGCCGATCATATGCGCACCAAGCAACGCGCCGGTTTTCTCATCAAAAATCGTTTTGATCATTCCCTCATCATCGCCTAGCGCAATGGCTTTGCCATTCCCCAGAAACGGAAATTTACCAACTTTAAACTTATATCCTTTGGCGCGTGCCGCCGCTTCTGTAAGGCCCACCGAGGCGATTTGTGGACGGCAATAGGTACAGCCCGGCACCATATCTGCCTGCATGGCATGAATATTTTTCTGCCCAGCTATTGCCTCAACACAGATAATGCCTTCATGGCTGGCCTTGTGGGCAAGCCATGGGGCGCCAGTGATATCCCCAATAGCATAAAGACCTGGCTCTGCAGTCCGCATCATACCATCGGTTTTAATATGACCGCGATCCAGTTCCACCTTTGTGCCTTCCAGACCCAACCCTTCGGAATTGCCGGTAATGCCCACAGCCATAATGACTTTATCGGCAACCAGTGTCTGGGCCTTGCCGCCAATTTCAATCTCGGCGGTAACATTTTTGGCGCCAGCTTGCAGCTTTTGCAGCTTGGCCGAGGTATGAATAGCTATCCCTCTGGCGATAAAGGCCTTATGAGCGAGGGCGGAGATTTCCTCATCCTCGGCATTCAGGATCCGATCCAGCGCTTCAATGATGGTTACCTGAACCCCCATATCGGCATAAAAGCTGGCAAATTCAACGCCGATGGCTCCTGACCCCACAACAATCAGTGATTTTGGCATCTCTGCCGGAACCATCGCTTCTTTATAGGACAGGATATTCTTGCCATCGGTTTCCAGACCGGGAATTTGGCGTGCCCGTGCGCCAGTTGCCAGAATAACATGCGCGGCTTGCAGTTTCTGCGCGTCCTTGCCAGCAATATCCACAACCCAGCTTGACCCGGATCGCCCGCCTAGCTTGGCGGTGCCATCCAGAACGGTAACCTTGTTCTTCTTCAGCAAATGTGCAACGCCCGAAGACAGCCGCGAGGCCACTTTGCGAGACCGGCTAACCACTTTTTCAAGATTAACCTTTACCTCGCCAGTTACCTCGATACCAAAATCGGCCATATGGGCCAGATTATGCCGCATCTCGGCCGCACGAAGCAGCGCCTTTGTTGGAATACATCCCCAATTCAGACAAATACCGCCTAAATGCTCGCGCTCGATAACCGCGACGGATTTACCAAGCTGGCTTGCCCGAATGGCCGCAACATAGCCACCAGGGCCACCGCCAATAACCACAATATCAAAAGATTTCATCTGCATGGTTTTATTAAACCTTTATAATTAAACGGGTTTTTATAATGCACTTTAGGCTACAACAGCATCGTTACAGGGTTTTCAATCGCTTGTTTAAACGCCTGTAGCCATTTTGCCCCAACCGCGCCATCAACAATGCGATGATCGGCAGACAGGGTCACGCTCATCACCGTGGCGATAGCCAGCGCGTCCCCGCAAACCACAGGCCGCTTTTCCCCTGCCCCTACCGCCAGGATAGCGGCTTGCGGCGGGTTAATCACGGCTGAGAATTCCCGTATCCCGAACATACCCAAATTGGAAATTGTAAAGGTACCGCCAGTATATTCAGCCGGATCCAGCTGGTTATCACGGGCACGTTTGGCCAAATCAGCCGAAGCGCTGGCAATTGCAGAAAGGCCAAGCTGATTAGCCGCCCGGATAACAGGCGTTACCAGCCCGCCTTCTACCGCAACCGCAATACAGATATCTGCATCACTAAAATAGCGGCATCCAGCTTCTTCAAAATAGCCATTTACCTCCGGTACCGCGATAAGGGCGGCGGCGGCGGCCTTGACCACCATATCATTTACTGAAATTTTCACGCCTTCTGGCGCGGCTTCATTCAGCGCTTTTCTGGCCTCCAGCAAATTATCTATCTCGCACTCTACCGTCAGATAGAAATGCGGGGCATTTTGCTTGGAGTGTTGCAGACGTTCTGCGATGACCCGGCGCATCGCTGTATGCGGCTCAAACCGCTCTGACTGCGCCGAAACAGCAGCGCCAGAAGCAGCAGACACTGCCATAGCCGGGCTGGCGATACCCGTTGCCAGCGCCTCTTCAACATCGGCGCGAATGATCCGGCCATGCGGGCCGGTTCCGGTAACGCTGGCAATATCCAGACCTGCATCCGCAGCAATGCGGCGTGCCAGAGGGCTGGCAAATACCCAGTTGCCCTTTTGCGGGGCGGCAGTAGCTGGCATGGAAACAGGTGCAGAAGCTGTTGTTGCGGGAGGCGCTGCTGGCGCTGGCGCCGCTGGCGGTGTTTCTACTGCTGCCGGCGCTTCTGCCGGTGCTTCTGCAGATGTTTGGGCGGCGGCCGGGGCCTTAGTAGCTGCATTATCTGCTGTTTTGGCCGCTTCGGTGACATCCTCACCTTC
>JBMZFK010000081.1:0-7265 GCA_049615365.1 Puniceispirillaceae bacterium (SeqCode) | reverse complement strand
GTCATGGATTATCTGGATATAGCCAAAAAAGAAGGGGCGGAATGTGTGCTGGGGGGCGGGGCCTATACAGGCGAAGGTGCCAAGGGCAAGCAGTTTGTCGAGCCAACCATCTTCACGGGCGTTAATAACCAGATGCGGATTGCCCAGGAAGAAGTGTTCGGGCCAGTGCTGTCGGTTATTCCATTTGAGGATGAAGAAGAAGCGGTGCAAATCGGCAATGATGTTAATTTTGGTCTGGCAGCAGGTGTATGGACCTCGGATATGGGCCGGGCTATCCGCATGTCAGAGAGATTGCGTGCTGGCACGGTTTGGGTCAACACCTACCGTGTTGTCAGCTATATGACCCCGTTTGGCGGGTATAAGCGCAGCGGTCTGGGCCGGGAAAATGGCCAGCAGGCCATCATGGCCTATTTGCAACAAAAATCAGTCTGGATCGCAACAGAGACCAGCGCGGCTAATCCGTTCATTATGAAATAGGGCAATATTCAGATGGGACTGACCAGTACACATTGGGGAACTTATCAGCCGAAAGTTGAACAGGGCCGCATTACCGATATGCTGCCCTTTTCAGAAGATGGTGATCCTTCTGATATCGGCAAGGGGTTTGTCGATGTTCTGGACGCCCCGTCGCGGATAACTGCCCCTATGGTTCGCAAAGGCTGGCTAGAGCGCAAAGGCCTTGTCCCATCTGGCCAGCGCGGCAGTGACAGCTTTGTCGAGGTGGATTGGCAGACTGCCCTTGATCTGGTGGCAGGCGAGCTGGGCAGGGTACGCGATGATTATGGTAATCAGGCAATTTTTGCCGGCTGTTATGGCTGGGCGAGTGCGGGTCGTTTTCACCATGCCCAGAGCCAGATACATCGTTTTCTGAATTGTTTTGGCGGCTATACCAAATCGGTAAATACTTATAGTTTTGCTGCGGCTGAAGTGATTGTACCGCATGTATTAGGCGATTTTCGCGGCTTTATCTATAATCAGACAAGCTGGGAATCGATCATCGCCAAGGGCAGTTTATTTGTTGGCTTTGGAGGTGTGCCGCTAAAAAATGGACAAATTAATCAGGGCGGCACAGGCAAACATATTCAAAAGCAACGGCTGCTGCAAGCAAAGCAGGCCGGCATTGATTTCATCAATATATCGCCCTTGCAAGAAGATATGCTGGCAGATATTGATGCAGAATGGATGGCTATCCGGCCGAATACCGATACCGCCTTTATTTTGGGGATTTGTTATGTATTGCTGGATGAGGGGCTGCATAACACAGATTTTCTGGCCCGCCATTGCACTGGCTTTGATAGATTTGCAGACTACCTTCTGGGCAGAACAGATAAAATTGCCAAGACACCTGCCTGGGCGGCCCGGATTTGTGGCCTGACAGAAACAGCAATTATTGAGCTTGCCCGCAAGATGGCCAGCCGCCCCACCATGATTTCACTCAGCTGGTCGCTAACCCGTCAAGCCTATGGCGAACAACCGATTTGGGCAGGTATTGTCCTGGCGGCGATGCTGGGGCAAATCGGGCTGGCTGGCAGCGGTATCGGTCTGGGCTATTCGGCGGTGAATCGGGTTGGACATAATCTGGAACATTTGCCATTTGCCGCCCTGCCGCAAGGGGTGAATGGGGTGAAAAGCTTTATTCCTGTGGCCCGGATTGCAGATATGCTTTTACAGCCCGGCACGCCTTTTGAGTATAATGGCGGCACCTATTCCTATCCGGATATAAAATTGGTCTATTGGGCTGGTGGCAATCCCTTTCACCATCATCAGGATTTGAATCGGCTGGTGAAAGCCTGGCAGAAACCTGAGACCGTAATTGTGCATGAATGGTGCTGGAACGGGTTGGCAAAACATGCAGATATTGTGTTACCTGTAACCACTCCGCTAGAACGTGAGGATCTTGGGTTTGCCCCGCTGGATAATTATATGATTTCCATGGAAGCGGCTATCAAGCCAGTTGGGGCGGCGCGTGATGATTATGAAATTTTTTCTGATTTGGCTGAAAAATTTCAGATTAAGCATAAATTTACCGAAGGGCGCAGTTCGGCACAATGGCAGGAATGGCTCTATGATGTCAGCCGTCAAAGACTGGCAAAATCTGGCTTTGAGCTTCCTTCTTATTCTGACTTTCGGGCTGTGGGCTGGCATAAATTGCCAGAACGCCAGACACCGGAAGTTTTATTTGAAGCCTTTCGGAAGGATCCGCAAAAACATCCCCTAAAAACGCCATCTGGCAAGTTAGAAATTTTCTCAAAGACGGTAGCTGAATTTGGCTATGCAGATTGTCCTGGCCATCCAGTCTGGCACGCCCCGGCGGAATGGTTGGGCGCTGCTGATTGTCCCTGGCCCTTGCATTTGCTGTCCAATCAGCCGCGCACAAAATTGCATAGCCAGCTGGATCAGGGTGCGGTATCAGCAGCGGCGAAAATTAACGGGCGCGAAACTGTTACAATTCACCCATCAGATGCCGCCACCCGGCAGATTTCTGCAGGGGATGTTGTTCGCATTTTTAACACGCGGGGCGCTATCCTTGCAGGCGCGATTATCAGCGATAAAATCCGTCAGGGGGTCGTGTTGGTCCCGACGGGTGCGTGGTTTGATCCAGACCCTGAGACGCCCGGATTATGTAAACATGGCAATCCAAATGTGCTGGCCCCGGATCAACCTACCTCGAGACTGGCACAAGGGCCTGCCGCACATTCCTGTATGGTTGAGATAGTGGCAATATCTGGTAACGACCTGCCAGAGGTAACAGCCCATCACCCCCCTGAAATTAGTAAGGCTCGCACGTCCTAGAAGCTGGCTTCTATCTTGCGAACTACGGCAGATAGCGTCTCGTTGTAAGGCGCTGTCAGGCCTAGCTCGGCACTGACCACAGGAACCATACCGTTAATTGCGTCAATTTCTGATTTACGTTTGGCCAGATGATCCAGTCGCATGGACGGGCTGGCATCTGGCATATTCTGGGCAAATTTCATCGCGTAATCATCTGGGTCATCAAACGAAAAATTAATGCCCCTTGCCTTGCCCGCCTGATAGGCTTCGCGCATACAGCCCAGCGCAATTTTCAGCCTGTCCGGATTTTCCAGAATGCCGCCAATAGGGCAATCAAAGACGGTACAAGGGGCGCTTAAAAAGACGTTGCAAATATATTTTTCCCAAATCAATTGATGAATATCAGCAAAGGCATTGGCGTTAAATCCAGCCTCTTGCCAGACAGCTTCTACAGTTTTAAGCCTGTCTGTCATGCCGCCTTCCATTTCACCAAGTCGTATCTGGCGCATCGAGTTATGATGGGCATGACCTGGCCCTTTCATTGACGCGCCAAAGCCTTCAGCAACCCCTAATAAAACATTATCTGTGCTGATATGCCGAGCAATTCGCTCACCTGCGCCCAGCCCGTTCTGGATCGTTAGAATAAGGCTTTCCGGACCCATAATGCTAGCAATTGCCTGTGCAGCGGCGCCTACACCATCTGCCTTGGTTGCGATAATATACAGATCGCACACCCCCGCATCGGCAATATCTGTGGTGGCGTTTAAATTCGTAACGGTGCGGTCGCCGCTAGCCCCTTCAACACGCAGGCCAGTTTTATTCATCGCCTCTACATGTTGCGGCCAGGTATCTATCGCCCATACCTCATTTCCGGCATCTTTAAGCAAGGCGGCATAGACCGAACCCATTGCCCCTGTTCCCGTAATCGCTATCTTCATCAATCTCCCCCTCTTCATTTTTTGGAACTGGCCCCGAAAATTGACCTCAAGACTGGCCCCGAAACTAGTCCCAGAATCAGTCACAGATAGTTCAACTATAAAACCGCGCGATCGCAAAAGTAAAATAATTTGCCGCTATCGCATCCCCCCTCACCCTGCTGATAAGGCGACTTGACAAGATAAGTATCTGTTTGGTCTGCTTTAAATAAATTTTCTTGGGTGGTTGGATAGTTATGGCTGAAAAATTTGACTATATCATTGTTGGGGCAGGGTCTGCCGGATGTGTTCTGGCTAACCGTTTGTCAGCAGATGGCAAATTTTCTGTATGTTTGCTAGAGGCAGGCCCGCCAGACTGGCACCCTTTGATTCACATTCCTGCCGGGTTTATCTATACGCTGACCAACCCGTCAATTAACTGGCTATACACCTCGGAGCCAAGTTGGGGTACGAACGGGCGGTCGATGTCGGTACCCCGTGGCAAAACGCTTGGTGGGTCCAGCTCTATTAATGGGCTGGTATTTAATCGTGGTCAGCCTATGGATTTTGATGTTTGGGCGCAAAAGGGTAATTTAGGCTGGAGCTATGCAGATGTTCTGCCCTATTTTCAGGCCTATGAACAACGAATCGGTGAGGGGGACAATCAGTACCGGGGCCGTGCTGGAGAGCAGATTATTACTGATCTTGAATGGCGGCACCCTTTGTGTGATGCCTTTGTCGAAGCGGCGGTGGATATGGGGATGCCGCGCAATGCAGATTATAATGGTCGTAGCCAAGAAGGGGTTTCCTATGTTCAGCGCACCACTTTGGGGCGGCGGCGCGTTAGTGCTGCACGCGCCTTTTTGAACCCGGCCAAATCGCGCCCCAATTTAAAAATTCTTACCCGTGCCCATACCACAAAAATATTGTTTGAGGGCAAGCGGGCTGTCGGGGTGCGGTATGCCAAAGGTGGGCGCGGTGGTGTGCAAATAGACGTTCTTGCCGGGCGTGAGGTTATTCTGGCGTCAGGGGTGATTAATTCTCCGCATCTGCTGCAGCTATCTGGCGTGGGAGATGCACAAAAGCTGCAGGAGCTCGGCATCGAGCCTGTGCATCATCTGCCTGGTGTTGGCGAGAATTTGCGCGATCACTTTGCCCCGCGTTTTACAGCCCGAGCTAAAAATATTGGCACCATTAACGAGATGTCTCGCGGCCCCAAATTGCTTGGGGAAATTGGTAAATATTTTCTGGGCAAGCCATCCATTGTCGGACTAGGCCCGACCCTAGTCTATTGTTTTTGGCATTCCGATGAACAGATTCGCAATCATGATATGCAACTCACCTTTGCTCCTGCTAGCTATAAAGAGGGAGTGCAGTCCCAGCTGGATGAAGAGCCCGGCTTTACTGTTGCAGGCTGGCAACAACGTCCGGAATCTCTGGGGTATGTGCGCGCGACTTCTGCAGATCCATTTGCTCCGCCGGTTATTCAGCCAAATTATCTGGATAATGAAGAAGACAGGCGGGTGGTATTGGCGGCCATGAAACTTACCAGAAAATTGATGCATTCAAAACAATTGGCCCCCTATTTGGATTACGAGGCCTATCCAGGCCCGGAATTTCAAAGTGATGATGAGCTGTTGCAGATAGCGCGTGAACGTGGAACCAGCACCTATCACAAAATGGGCACCTGCCGAATGGGCCCAACAAGTGATCCAACTGCCGTGGTAGATACTGATTTAAAGGTCTATGGGCTTGAGGGCTTGCGGGTGGTTGACGCCTCCATCATGCCGACCATGCTATCTTCTAACCTGAATGCAGGCGCATTGATGATAGGCGAGAAAGGTGCTGCGCATATTCTGGATAAAAAACTGCCTGCTGCAGAAGGGGTAAGCGCGCATTAATTTACAGCCAGCCACGAAAAATTAAAGTAATTTTCTTTAAAGATTTATCCGCCGTTCCGGCAGACCAGCAACCTCCATTTCAATCGCAAAAACAGCGCCAGCTAGAGGTTCTTTTTGGCGATTCAGTCCTTCATAGGCAGAGGTCGCAAACAAGGTCTTTAGTTCTTTTCCGCCAAAACACGGACAGGTAATTTGGCTTGCCGGCAGGTCTACTGCCCGCCGAAATTTACCATCTGGCCCGTAACAGGCGATACGGCCTGCCCCCCATTGGGCATTCCATAAACACCCCTCTTCATCTATGACCGCGCCATCGGGGTTCAAATTTTCCGGCGCTAAATCAACAAAAAGCGAAGGCTGGCCAATCGGCATACCAGTTTCCGGATCGATAGAGAGGGACAGGATTTGCTGTTTTGGCGTGTCACAAAAATAGGCAAATCGGCCATCTGCAGAAAAACAGGTGGCATTGGGAATAGATATATCTGGAAATAGGATTTGCGTATCTATGTGGTTTTTGCCGGGCGTAAGATGATAGATAGTCCCTGCCCCAGCCTCCAGCTTGCGCCCCATGGTGCCAAACCAGATAGCGCCGCCAGGGCAGGTGCGGCTATCGTTTGCTCTGGTGGCTGGATTATCGGCTTCTATTGGCTGGCGTAATATTGCGTTACCGCTGGCCCTGTCCAGTTGATACAGCCCGCTTGCCCCTGCTACAAACAATGTGTCATCCCTACCCAGAAAGGCAGCGGAAACAGGTTCATCAAAGTGATATTGATGTATTTTCTGGCGTGTCTGTTTGCCAGCCAGAGATGCGATAAATAATTTTTGGCCAAGAATATCACACCAGATTAGCTCATCGCGCATGTCATCATATGCCAGGCCTTCGCCCAGCTCGTTGCGAACATCAAACGCGATTTCCCACTTCATAACAACAGCCCCCGTTATCGTTATATCAGATATTTTAAAAGCCTAGAAACTATTCTCAAAAATGCAATGTGGATTTGACATTTATCCTATCTGCTTTATGCCTAGGAAAGAGCAAAAATAACGACAAAGGGAGGGGTGGGGATGAGCACTCACGCACAATACCCGTCATTGAAAGAAAGAACCGTTTTGATAACTGGCGGGGCTGCCGGTATTGGGGCTAGCCTGACGAGTGCCTTTATTGCCCAAGGGGCTCGGGTGGGATTTCTGGATTATGATCGCGACGCGGCCGAGGTTTTGATGGCTGAAAACAACAGCTCCAACCTGCATTTTGAATATTGTGATATCCGCGATATCGACGCGTTGCGCGCAGCTATAAAAGGGGTGAGCGCGGCGCTGGGGCCGATTAACATTCTGATAAATAACGCGGCGCGTGATGATCGCCATTCGATTGAAAGCGTAACGCCCGAATATTGGGATGAGCGTATCTCTACCAATATCAAGCATCAGTTTTTTGCAGCGCAAGCCGTGATGGATGAAATGGCAGAAGCTGGCGGCGGCGCGATTGTGAATATGGGGTCTACTAGCTGGATTATTGGTCAGGGCGGAATGCCTTGCTATACCACGGCTAAATCTGCGGTTCAGGGGCTGACCAGAGGGCTGGCACGAGATCTGGGAGAGAAAAATATTCGTGTGAATTCTGTTATTCCAGGGTGGATTATGACCCAGCGCCAAATTGATATGTGGCTGACAGAAGAAA
>JBMZFK010000080.1:0-7386 GCA_049615365.1 Puniceispirillaceae bacterium (SeqCode) | reverse complement strand
TTCCATAGTCGCTTTATCGGTTTCAATTTCCGCGATCACATCGCCAGAACGCACCGCATCCCCTTCGGCGACCAGCCAGCGGGCGAGCGTGCCATCTGTCATGGTTGGCGACAAAGCCGGCATTAAAATTTGTACAGCCATTTTACAGCCCTCCTGAACGGTAGCATACCGCCTTGCCTGCCTCGATAATATCGTTTGCCTGCGGCAGAGCCAGCGCCTCCAGATTGGCCGCATAAGGCATCGGCACATCCTTGCCTGTTACCCGCATAACCGGTGCATCCAGATAGTCAAAGGCCCCGTCCATTATCTGCATGGCCAGCTCGGCGCCAATACCGGCAAACGGAAAGCCTTCTTCACAGGAAATCATCCGGCCGGTCTTTTTAACAGACGCCAGAATGGTTTCGGTATCCAGAGGGCGCAAGCTGCGCAAATCAATCACCTCGGCCTCAATACCGATAGAAGACAGGGCTTCTGCAGCTTCCAGCGCTTTGCCAACCATAATCGAAAAGGCGGTAATGGTAACATCACTGCCCTGGCGAACAATATTGGCCTTGCCAATGGGCACCACCCAATCTTCTGATTCTGGCACCTCAAAGCTCTGCCCGTACATAACCTCATTTTCCAGGAAAATCACCGGGTTAGGGTCGCGGATAGCGGCCTTCAACAAGCCTTTTGCATCGGCTGCAGACCAGGGCGATACCACCTTCAGACCCGGGCAATGGGCATACCAGCTTGCATAGCATTGCGAATGCTGCGCGGCCACCCGGCTAGCGGCTCCATTTGGCCCTCTAAACACAATCGGGCAGCCCATCTGACCACCAGACATATATAAGGTTTTCGCCGCCGAATTGATAATATGATCAATCGCCTGCATAGAAAAATTAAAGGTCATAAATTCGATAATGGGGCGCAAATCTCCAAACGCGGCCCCTACACCAAGACCGGCAAACCCATGTTCTGTAATCGGGGTATCAATAACACGTTTGGCAGTAAATTCATCAAGCAGCCCTTGCGTGACCTTATAGGCGCCTTGATATTCTGCGACCTCTTCACCCATTACGAAAATTCGCTCATCCCGGCGCATTTCTTCTGCCATGGCATCGCGCAAGGCTTCTCTTACTGTCATGGTGCGCGTGGCTCCCTGCCATTCTGGCTCTGCCCCTACCGGTGCAGATGGCGGTGCCGCTACAGGTACGGCAGGAAGGGCGGCTTCGGCTGCTGGCTCTGCTGCGGCATCTGATGGTGCGGCAGGTGTGGCATCTGATGGCGCGGGCGCAGGTGTATCAGCAGATATAGCTGGAACTTCGCTTTCGCCTTCTTCCAGCAAGGTTGCGATAACCGCGCCAACCGCGACCCCGTCTGTGCCTTCTGCTATATGGATAGCCCCGACCGTGCCTTCATCAATAGCTTCCACTTCCATAGTCGCTTTATCAGTTTCAATTTCAGCGATCACATCGCCAGAACGCACCACATCCCCTGCGGCGACCAGCCAGCGTGACAGCCGACCCTCGGTCATTGTAGGGGACAAGGCGGGCATTTTAATTTCGATTGCCATTTTACTCTCTCTCCTGCTGCCAGCCGTTTCAGGCGACAATGATGTCTGTGTAAAGTTCGCTGGCATCCGGCTCTGGGCTGGCCAGTGCGAAATCAGCAGCATCGCCAACAGTTTTCTTTACCTGCTGGTCTATTTCTTTCAACTGCACCTCATCTGCCCCTTCGCGAAGAAGCACATCGCGCAGCTGTTCAATCGGATCATGCTGTTTACGCATGGCATCCACCTCTTCGCGGGTGCGGTATTTGGCAGGATCGGACATGGAATGGCCGCGATAACGATAGGTTTTCATTTCCAGAATATATGGCCCCTTGCCAGCCCGGCAATAAGCCAGCGCTTCTTCAGCAGCGGTGCGAACCGCCAGCACATCCATGCCATCAACCTGCATACCAGGAATGCCATACGCCTTGCCTCTATCTGCCAGCTCCTGACCCGCAGCAGCACGGCTGACAGCAGTGCCCATACCATATTGATTATTTTCGATGACAAAAATAACCGGCAGGCTCCATAGCGCCGCCATATTAAAGGTCTCATAGACCTGCCCCTGATTAACCGCGCCATCGCCAAGATAGGCCATATTCACGCCGCCATCATTATTATATTTATGGGCAAAGGCCAGTCCTGCCCCAATCGGCACCTGTGCGGCGACAATGCCATGCCCGCCAAAGAAATTCTTCTCGCGGCTAAACATATGCATGGAACCGCCCTTGCCGCGCGAATATCCATCTGCACGCCCGGTCAGTTCCGCCATCACGCCGCCTGCATCCATATCGCAAGCCAGCATATGTCCGTGATCCCGGTAAGAGGTCACCACTGAATCTTCTGGCCTGGCAACAGACTGAATACCAACGACCACCGCTTCCTGACCAATATAAAGGTGACAGAAACCGCCAATCTGGCCCATGCCGTAAAGCTGGCCAGCCTTTTCTTCAAAGCGGCGGATCAACACCATCTGGCGATACATATCCAGCATCGCTTCTGCAGATGGTTTATCATTAATGATAGATTTTGGGGGACGCCCCCGTTTGCGCTCGCTCTTCTTGCCTTCAGCGATTTTACCAGCCATTTTGCCTTCCTCTCCCAGAATGCACAGGAACTCCCTGCTTGGAGATACAGAATGGCATGTCGCATTTTATTTTTGCAACAATTTTATTTCATTGTTTTTATTGTGTTTTAAATGAATAAACCAAAATATGGTTAATATGCCTTTTATATTAAAATTTCAATTTATTCATATCAATTGTAATTATGACATCATTTTCAGAATAGAGCCCTAATTCAGCACGCGCTGTCTCCGCCAGCATATCGGCATCAATTGCCCCTGCCCGTAACAGGCGAATACGGCTTTCCATCAGATTATTTTGCTTGTTGATCAGCGCCAAATCTTCCTGAGCCATCAGAATTTCACGATCCAGCCCGCCGCGAGCGATAAGGCCGCGCTCGCCAGCAATGGTATGAAAACCAAAGAACACAATCAGCGTGCCAATAAGCAGAAAACTTCCCGCATAGGAAAAGGGACGACGCATAAATGCCTGCATAATTGATCTTCTTTCATCACAAGTTGCCACCGCCTCATCCGGATACAGACAAGGTATACACATAGTGAATCAAATCAGAATCAAACGGTCAAGCAAAAAGCGAATCGCCGGATTCATTATGTTTTATAATTAATTTTACATCTATTGCCTCAGGCCCCGCGCGCCGTGATATACGCCCTGCCCCTGACTTAGACAACTTGATTTAGGCAAACAGATTGCCGGCATAGGCCGCCATTGGCCCCAGCTCTTCTTCGATGCGCAGAAGCTGATTATATTTTGCCAGCCTGTCCGAGCGTGAAAGAGAGCCTGTTTTAATCTGACCGGCATTTGTTGCCACCGACAAATCTGCGATAAAGCTATCTTCGGTTTCGCCTGAACGGTGCGAGATAATCACGCCAAAGCCAGCTTGCTTTGCCTGATAAATCGCCTCCATCGTCTCGGACAGCGTGCCAATCTGATTAACTTTAATCAAAATAGCATTCCCTGCTTTTTCCGCGATACCGCGCTGCAGACGAACCGGATTGGTCACATACAGATCATCGCCAACAATTTGTACCTTATCCCCAAGTGCCGCGGTCAGGGCAGTGAATCCAGCCCAATCATCCTCGGATAGCGGGTCTTCCAGCGATACAATCGGGTAATCTGCACATAGCCCTTGCCACATCTTGACCATTTCCTCGCTGGTAAGACTGCGCCCTTCCCCATGCAGATGATAGCTGCCATCAGCATAAAATTCCGTTGCGGCAGCATCCAGGGCGATAACAATATCGTCACCTAGCGAATATCCAGCGGCCTCAACCGCCTGTGCAACCGCGTCTGCTGCTTCTTTGGTGCTATTGATGGCGGGGGCAAACCCGCCCTCATCGCCAACCGCAACAGACAGGCCTTTTTTACTCAGGCCGGATTTAAGCGCGTGGAAAATCTCTGCACCCATACGCAACCCGTCAGTAAAGCTACCAGCCCCAACAGGCATCACCATAAATTCCTGCACATCCAGCGCGTTATCTGCATGCGCGCCGCCATTTAGAATATTCATCATCGGCGTTGGCAATTGGTGGGCATGAACCCCGCCAAGATAGCGCCATAAGGGTAATTCGCAGGACATCGCCGCAGCCCTTGCGGTGGCAAGGCTAACGCCCAATACCGCATTGGCGCCCAAACGCGCCTTATTCTCTGTACCATCCAGAGTGATAAGATCGGCATCAATTTGTTTTTGATCCAGCGCATCGGCTCCGGAAAGCGCATCAAAAATCTCGGTATTTACCGCAGATACAGCGCCCATCACACCTTTGCCGCCATATTGCCCGCTATCCCCATCGCGGCGTTCCACCGCCTCATAGGCGCCTGTAGACGCACCAGATGGCACCGCAGCCCGGCCAACACTGCCATCTTCTAGAATAACATCCACCTCTACCGTAGGGTTGCCGCGGCTATCCAGAATCTGCCGTGCGTGAATATCAATAATCTCTGACATAATTTCCTCTTTTTCTTAGCTTTTCCTTAGCGTTCTCTTAGCTTTTTTTAGCTTTGCCGGGCGTTGCCGGAACTTCCTATCCTCTGCTGGCTTCAGCAATTCTGGCAAGGGATGAGAGCAATTCTGGCATCTGTGCCAGCGGTATCATATTCGGGCCATCTGATGGGGCATTATCCGGGTCGATATGACTTTCCATAAATAATCCCTGCACGCCAACAGCAACCGCCGCCCGCGCCAGCACTGGCACAAATTCGCGCTGCCCACCAGAGGCGCCGCCCAACCCGCCTGGCTGTTGTACAGAATGGGTGGCATCAAAAATAACCGGAAAGCCGATATCGGCCAATTGCGGCAATGCCCGCATATCGGAAACCAGCGTGTTATAGCCAAAACTTGTGCCGCGCTCGGTAAGCAATATCCGTTTATTGCCGGATTGCACAACCTTTTCAGCAACATGACGCATATCCCATGGCGCCAAAAACTGACCTTTTTTGATATTGATCACAGCATTGGTATTTGCCGCCGCGATGAGCAAATCTGTTTGCCGACATAAAAAGGCCGGGATTTGCAAAATATCCACAGCTTGCGCTACCGCCGCACATTGATCGGGTAAATGAATATCGGTCAGAACCGGACATCCCACCGCATCGCGAACCGCACTTAAAATCTCCAGCCCTTCCTCCAGGCCAACGCCGCGCTGAGCGCCAAGAGAGGTACGATTAGCCTTGTCAAAAGAAGATTTATACACAAACCCGAAACCGGCGTGCCAGGCTGCCTCAGCCAGTTTTTCAGCATGGCTCAGCGCGTGATCGCGCCCTTCAATCTGGCAGGGTCCGGCAATCAGTAATAACGGAGCCTCTTCCCCTGCTGTAACGGATCCTATGGTGATTTGTTCCATATATCTGACCTCCACCGCGCGTTTATTCATATTTTTTCAGCTATTTATCAGCTATAGGCTGGTTGTAAGCAACACCCTGTCCACAGCGACACCTAACCAGACAATAATTATTATACTAGCCGTGATTTTTCTCTGGCTGCGGCTACAAATCCAACAAATAGCGGATGCGGGTTAAATGGCTTTGATTTAAGTTCTGGATGAAACTGCACCGCAACAAACCAGGGATGATCCTCGCGCTCGACAATCTCTGGCAACACCCCATCCGGGGACAGGCCAGACATTTTTAAACCAGCGGCTTCCAGTCTTTCCCGATAGGCAATATTTACCTCATAACGATGGCGATGGCGCTCTTCAATATGCGTCTCACCATAAAGGGATTTAGCAACAGAGCCTTCGGCAAGCGTGCATGGATAGGCGCCAAGCCGCATGGTTCCGCCCAAATCATCATCGCCACTGCGGGTTTCGACCTGATTGCCTGAGGCCCATTCGGTCATCAGACCGACAACAGGCTCATCACAGCGCCCAAATTCAGATGAGCTGGCATTTGGCAGACCCGCTATCGCACGCGCGGTTTCCAGAACCGCCATCTGCATACCAAAACAAATGCCAAAATATGGCACGTCATGCTCACGGGCAAATCTGATGGCTTCAATTTTACCCTCGGAACCGCGCTGACCAAACCCGCCAGGCACCAAAATCGCAGAAACATTTTGCAAATGATGCAAATAGATATTTTCATCATCCGCTTCAAAGATTTCGGAATCCAGCCATTTGATATTTACCTTGACGCGATTGGCAATCCCGCCATGGGTCAGCGCCTCGCCCAGCGATTTATAACTATCCTGCAACGAGGTATATTTACCTACAATCGCGATGGTTACCTCGCCTTCGGGATTCGATACATTATGGGCAATTTCCTGCCATGCGCCTAAATCCGGCTCCTCGCTTTGCAAGCCAAAATGCGCGCAAACCTGGCTATCCAGCCCCTGAGCGTGATAGGCCAGCGGCACTTCATAAATATTATTCACATCTTCTGCCAGAATAACCGCCTCTGGCCGCACATTACAAAACAGGCCGATTTTATCGCGTTGCTCTTTGGGCAGTTCATGTTCGGTTCGGCACAGCAAAATATCAGGCTGAATACCAACCGATTGCAATTCTTTTACCGAATGCTGGGTTGGCTTTGTCTTCAGCTCGCCCGCAGCCCTGATATAGGGCAGCAAGGTTACATGCATGAAACAGGTTCTCTCGCGCCCCATCTCGTTACCAAGCTGCCGGATAGCTTCCAGAAATGGCAGGGATTCAATATCCCCTACCGTGCCGCCAATCTCGCATAACACAAAATCTTCATCATCCAGATCATTGGTGACAAACGCTTTAATCGCATCGGTAACATGCGGGATTACCTGAATAGTTGCGCCCAGATAATCGCCGCGTCGCTCTCTGGCCAGCACATCAGAATAGATTCGCCCGGTGGTCACATTATCAGTTTTACGGGTATGAACAGCGGTAAAGCGCTCATAATGACCGAGATCAAGGTCTGTTTCCGCCCCATCATCGGTTACGAATACCTCGCCATGCTGGGTTGGGGACATGGTACCGGGGTCTACATTCAGATAAGGGTCAAGCTTGCGAAGCCGGACCTTATAGCCGCGTGCCTGAAGCAAAGCGCCGAGTGCCGCCGAGCCAAGCCCTTTACCAAGAGAAGAGACAACACCACCAGTGATAAAGATAAAACGAGTCACCGCCACCCCTCAAAACACAGATTGGTATGGGGGGAGTGACGTGTAAACATGCGCTTGACTATTGTCCTGTTGGTACAGCTGGGCCGTATCTCCTGGCTGGCAAATACAGCGCAATCCCTGCGCCGTTATCTGCCGATTGTCGCCCCGCTGCTAGAGCGTATTACCGGCTTTACCGCAAAAAG
>JBMZFK010000079.1:0-7739 GCA_049615365.1 Puniceispirillaceae bacterium (SeqCode) | reverse complement strand
AAAGTGGCAGAGCTGTAGCAAAGCCAGGCAAAACTCTAGCAACAGAATTTATAAAAATTGACCCAGCATGGAAACGGGCGGAAACCTTTTCCCGCCTGTTTACTTCGATTGGGCAAGAGCCTGGCAGCATACTTGTTCAAAGCCAGCTTGCCCGTCTAAACCAGCTAAAGGGAGAGGCCTATCAGACACCTGGTGATTTCAAAATAGCAGATGCAGCGGCACGGGCTCTGCCTTTGACCGCGCGCGAATTCGCCTATTGGGCGCTATTCACCGAACTGGATAAAGGCAAATCCATTTCCTCTGGCAAGGTGTGGGAAGCGCTTTATGTCGCGCTGGCAGATGATCTGCAAAACCCGCAAAATACAGATGCCATTAACGCCCTTTCAGGCCCTGTCTCAACGCTGGTAAAAGACACCGCCACCCTCTGGCAAGAGCAGCCAGAAATAGACTATGCCGCGATAATGGATGCGGTGAATAAAAATTGGTCTGAGCCGGTTATCTGGGAGACAATAAAATTACATTCACCTGTCTATACCAGCGGCTATTTCCTGAATGCGGTGGATATGCGCAAGACCCTTGACGGGCCCGCCGCACAGCCAGAGAGCAAGCAAATCCTGCTGAACCTGTTTCAGCGTACAGTTAAAATGTCATTGATCATTACCATCAGCTGTATCCTGCTAGGCTATCCGGTAGCATGGCTGCTGGCCAATCTGCCGATACGGGCTTCAAACATATTAATGATTTTGGTATTGCTGCCTTTCTGGACCTCTTTGCTGGTTCGGACCTCTGCATGGAAAGTGATGCTACAGCAACAAGGGGTGATTAACGAGGTGCTGGTCTGGCTTGGTCTTGTGGCTACCGATAACCGGCTAGAGATCATCAATAATCAGTTTGGCACGATAGTGGCGATGACGCATATTCTGTTGCCCTTTATGATCCTGCCTATGTATTCTGTCATGCAGACGATTCCGCCAAGCTATGTTCGGGCTGCAAAATCACTGGGCGCGACTAACTGGACAGCGTTCTGGCGGGTTTATTTTCCGCAATCTGTGCCGGGTATCGGGGCGGGATCCATTTTGGTCTTTATTCTGGCCATTGGCTATTACATCACCCCGGAAATTGTTGGTGGTACAGATGGCGTATTTATTTCCAATCGAATAGCCTATCATATTTCGCGCTCGCTCAATTGGGGGCTGGCGGCGGCATTAGGCGGCATTCTTCTGGCAGTTGTTCTGGTGCTATATTGGGCCTATGACAAAATTGTCGGCATAGATAATGTAAAGCTGGGATAGAATAGATGGCTACATTAACTCCCATTTCACGCAAGCCTCTGTCACTTGTCCTGCCGATTGTCGGGCTTGTTGGCCTGCTGGTAGGGCTGTTGGTAGGCACCTCAAACGGGGCCGGGGGGCCGGGCGCGTTAATAGGTTTGATCTGTTTTCTAGCGCTAAGCCTTGCGGCGCTGACCTTGCCGATACCGGAAAAAACAATCCGCCTGGCAACCATAATCTTGTTTTTTGGCGCAGGCTGGGCGATTGCCAATTTCGCGCTGGCCTTGCTAGGCGGGCTTATCGGCGGCTTTACCGGATGGTTTATATTCTGGCTCTATGAAGGGCGATATCGGGCAAAATTACTGCCCTATCTGACCCCTTATCAGGTGCTGTGGCATTATAGTTTCAGGGTGATATGCGGCGGTATTTTTGTATTTTTGATTTCGCCTATCATCGTGGTGATGCCGCTATCTTTCAATGCTCAGGATTTTTTTACCTTCACCGAAAAAATGCTGGCTCTGGATCCAGAGGGCTATTCGCTGAAACATTATGCAGATTTTCTGGGCATTCGGGCAGATTCAAATGGCGAGTGGATAAGATCTTTCTGGAACTCACTGATCATAGCCCCGCTTGCCACAATAATTTCTGTCTCGCTGGGTACGCTGGCAGCGATTGGCCTTAGCCAGTCTCATGTACCGGCCAAGCGGATTATTATGGCGATTTTAATCTCGCCCATGATCGTTCCGCTGATCATTTCAGCAACAGGCATGTTTTTCTTTTACGCAACAATGGGTAATTTTATGGAATCCCATATGGGGCTGAACAAGGACCTTGTTGGCTATATCAAGGTTATTTTAGCCCATGCGGTGCTGGGCATTCCGTTTGTTATCATTACCGTTACCGCAACATTGGTTGGATTTGATCGGTCTTTGACACAGGCTGCTGCGAATATGGGTGCGGGGCCGGTTACAACATTTTTCCGCATCCAGATGCCGCTAATCTTTCCAGGGGTGATATCTGGCGGCCTGTTCGCGTTTATCACCTCTTTTGACGAGGTGGTGGTGGTAATGTTTATTGGCTCTGCCAGCCAAAAGACCTTGCCATGGCAAATGTTCCTTGGCTTGCGTGAACAGATCAGCCCAACCATCCTTGCTGTGGCAACCATTCTTGTTGTGCTGTCTATCGCCTTGCTAACCACATTAGAGATGTTGCGGCGACGCTCGGAACGGTTGCGCGGTATCACGCCTGCCTAACATCTGTTCTGGCTAGAATAATCCGGAGAATTCAGCGCTAGCCGCGACCATGACTGCGGTCATACGCATTTACAGGCGGGGGTGTCCACCCGTCCAATGCGCCAGCTTGCGGGGCAAATACCTCAATCAGCAGGGGATAACAGGCCGCGACATCACTGGAATGTTCGGACGAGCAATCGCCGCCCGGACAGGCTGACAGCCCGCCAATCAGATTTATTTCAGCAAAAAATTCCAGATAATCGCCCGGGCGCACCGGGCTGGCTTTCATAAAATATTGGCCCGTATCACGGGTAAAGCCCGTACACATAAAGACATTCATCACATCATGGATATGGGGTTCCGCATCCGCCAGACTAAGGCCGGTAAAATCGGCCAAAGCACGAGTTAAATTGGAATGGCAACAATGATGATAGGTGCTTTTGGCCAGTAATTGCTGGGTATAGGGATCACAGCGTGTACCAATCACATCGTGAACAGAGCCGCCAAATTCATCTATCCCGTACCAGTTTAGCGTATCTTCGATAATCGTGGCCATAGGCCGCAAGGCTGGAAAAGATGACCACATCTGCTTGCCAGTGGTGATATGGGTGCCATGCAGGGCTCTGGTCTTGCCTGAATAAAAACGTTCCTGCAGATTATCGCGATTCCACAGGTTAAAATCGCCTACTTGCGGGCCTTCTACCGAAGAAATACGAAAGAAATGTCCCTGCGGGGCAGAAAAACAGGCCGCATCCCGCGGTGATACCATAATTTCATCTGTTTTTACCGCATCTCTGCGCGCCGCCCGATATAGGGATAAATTCACGTCTGGCAGCGTATCATTTGGATAGCAAATCACTGGCCGCACCGCACGGCGTTTATCTGCATCTTCTGGAAGAATAGACGCGTTTGGCATCATTACAGCTCCCTGTAAGGATAATGTTTCAACTTTACAGCAAGATGATGGTAGCATTTTTAAGAAAATAGTCAGCCTGAAAAAATTCAGGATCAGATTCTGTTTGTTGGGAAAAGATATAATGTTGAAAAATCCGTTCCGTCATAACTCTGCCGAACCGCTATGCAAGGACGCGCCTCATCCCAGCATTGATGCGGACAGCCCCTTGCAACTTCTTTCGGCCTGCCCTGCCTATACACAAACCCCGCTACATCACCGCCAGCTGGAAGGGCTGGCTGGTGAGGTATTTGTTAAGGATGAACGCGGGCGAATGGGACTAGGCAGTTTCAAAGCGCTGGGCGCTGCCTATGTAATCGCGCATATGGCCCAGCAGCAAGAGCTGACAGATACCACTTTTGTAACCGCCAGTGCCGGCAATCATGGCCTGTCAGTAGCCGCGGGTGCCAAAATTTTTGGGGCAAAGGCGGTTATTTATCTATCGCATACGGTACCAGAAGTTTTTGCTGAAAAGCTGCGCGAAAAGGGCGCCGAGGTATGCCGCGAGGGGGCAGATTATGAAGCCTCCATGCACGCCGCCGCACAAATAGCAGAAGATAAGGGCTGGATATTGCTCTCGGACAGTTCCTGGCCAGGCTATACAGAGCTGCCACATCGGCTAATGGAGGGCTATCTGGTGATGGCCGCAGAAACCGCCGCACAAATGGACAGGCCACCCACCCATATTTTTCTGCAAGCCGGGGTTGGCGGGCTGGCGGCCGCCTGTGCTGCCTATTTCCGATCTGTATGGCAAGATGCGCCGGAAATTTATGTTGTAGAGCCAGAGGCAGCAGCCGCCCTGCATGATGCCATTGCCGCTGGCAAGGTGGTTACTGCCAGCGGGCCAGTATCGAATATGGGGCGGCTGGATTGCAAGGAAGCCTCGATGATTGCCCTGAACGGTCTGGCCCGCGATGCAGATGGCTTTATTCTGTTATCAGATACACAAGTAGAACAGCAGATGCCCGTTCTGGCCGAATATGGCCTGACCACCACCCCATCTGGCGGGGCGGGGCTGATAGCCGCCATGTCCGGCTTGGTACCCTTATCTGACGATTCTCGTATATTGGTTATTTTAAGCGAAGAGGCGTGAGACAATGCGCGGGTTTGCAACAGATGAATATCAAAACAGGCTGGCCCGCGCCCAACAGATGATGGCCACATCTGGCCAGGATGCGCTGTTTTTAACCACCGAAACAGATGTCCGGTATTTTACCGGTTTTTTAACCCGCTTTTGGGAGAGCCCTACCCGGCCCTGGTATGTAATTATCCCGCAATCAGGAAAGCCCATTGCGGTAATCCCGTCTATCGGGGCGGCGCTGATGGCCAGGACATGGATAGCAGATATCCGCACCTGGTCGGCCCCTGATTTGCAAGATGACGGCCTTAGCCTACTGTCAGATACCCTGCATGAGGTGATAGGACAAAACGCAAAGATTGGCGTTCCTTTTGGCCATGAAACCCATATCCGTATGCCACATGCTGATTTTTTGCGTCTGCAACAGCTCTGCCCATCGCTTCACTTTGCCGATGATGGCGAGGTGGTGCGCCGGCTAAGGCTGATTAAATCAGCAGCTGAAATCAGCAAGATACAAACCGCCTGTGATATCGCCGGAAGGGCCTTTGACCGGGTAGGCGAAATTGCCAAAAAAGGAATAGCCCTATCAGACATATTTCGGGAATTTCAACGACTTTGCCTGTCAGAAGGGGCAGATTGGGTACCCTATCTGGCTGGAGGCAAAGGGCCGATGGGATATGACGATGTTATCTCGCCTGCCAGCGATGCGCCCCTATTATCAGGCGAGGTGATGATGCTGGATACCGGGCTGGTTTATGACGGGTATTTTTGTGACTATGACCGAAATTATGTTGTCGGCACGCCATCGCCAGAGATTGCCTCGGCCTGGGATAAATTGCTGGCGGCAACATCGGCAGGGCGAGAGGCCGCGCGCCCGGGTAACACCGCAGCCGATATTTATCATGCAATGGACAGGGTGCTAACAGGCGGTACGGGCGGCGGGGCCGCTGGCCGATTGGGACATGGCCTTGGCATGCAGCTAACCGAATGGCCCTCATTTATTCCGGGCGACAAAACCGAGCTATGCGCGGGTATGGTAATTACTTTGGAGCCGGGCCTGACCATGCCAGATGGGTCTGTTTTGGTACATGAAGATGATTTTGTCCTTACCACGGACGGTGTGCGCCAGCTCTCGGCGCCTGCCCCGCAACAAATATGGACGATATAATATGGCAAGTTTCGCCTATAAATCTGGCCCGCCCATAGGCCACAAGGCGCGTCTGGGCGTGGTGGTGTTGCAATCAGATGAAACGCTGGAATATGATTTGCGCCGCCTGCTGCCAGAACAGGGGATAGCCCTTTATACCACCCGCGTCCCAAGTGGCGCTGAGGTAAGCACCGATAGCCTGGCCAAAATGAGCAACAGCCTGACCCACAGTGCGAAGCTGCTGCCGCCCGACATAGCCTTTGATGCGGTTGGCTATGGATGCACATCCGGTACCGCCGTTATTGGCGCGGAAAAAATCGCCAGCCTGATACGGGCTGGATGCCGCACATCACAGGTAACCGAACCCTTAACCGCGCTTATCGCGGCCTGCACCAAATTCAGGGTACAGCGCCTTGCCCTGCTATCGCCCTATATAGAGGAGGTTTCCGCACAGCTGCGACACCGTTTGGTTGATGCGGGTATCGAAACCCCGCAATTTGGCAGCTTTAACGAAGCCAGCGAGACCAAAGTCGCGCATATTGCCCCGGACTCTGTTATTGATGCAGCGACACAGCTATTTCAGCGCGGCGGGTGCGAGGCTATTTTCCTGTCCTGTACAAATCTGCAAACGCTGGATGTGATTGCCGAAATAGAGGCGCGGTGCGGCTGTCCGGTTTGGTCCTCCAACCTTGTTTTGGGCTGGCATATGATGCAACAGGCCCATCTTGCGCCGCGATCTGCAACTCTGGCCTCGCTGCTGCAAAATTAACCTGCCACTTTTATTCAACCCTGCTTTTTATTGGCCTTTAAAAAAGGCATGAAAGGCTTGCATACTTATCTAAATTAGGGCAACAAGATCGCAACATCTTGTGGAGGATAGTGATGGCAACAATCGTAAATAGCTGGAACGAATGGGACCCCCTGAAACACGTAATTGTTGGCAGAGCCGATGATTGTCATATCCCGCCAGAAGAGCCCGCTCTTGAAGCAAAAGTGCCAGAAGATAGCGATATGCGCGGCCAGTGGGGACGCCGTCCACAAGAGACAATCGACCGCGCAAATGAGCTGCTGGATAATTTTGCAGCCATGCTGGAGAAACGCGGGGTCACTGTAGACCGGCCAACACCGCTGGATTTTTCACAAAGCGTTACCACCCCCGATTTTCATACCGAAAGCCAGTTTGGCTGTATGCCACCGCGCGATGTGCTGTTAACTGTAGGCAGTGAAATCCTCGAGGCAACCATGTCCTATCGGTGCCGCTGGTTTGAATATTTGTGCTATCGGCCCCTGCTGCAGCGTTATTGGGAAGAGGATTCGAATTTCCGGCATGAAGCTGCCCCAAAGCCGCGGCTGACCGATGCAGATTACCATGATGATTATTTATCGGAAAAAATTGGCGTTCAAAAGCGTCTGGAATGGACCGCCCAGAAACATTTTGTCACCACCGAGGAAGAGCCTCTTTTTGATGCTGCTGATGTATTGCGCTTTGGCAAGGATTTGGTGGTTCAGCATGGCTTTACAACTAATTTGAAAGGGATTGAATGGATACGCCGCCATTTTCCGGATCACCGTGTACATGCGGTGAATTTCCCGGGCGATCCCTATCCTATTCACATTGACGCCACCTTTACCCCGCTGCGCCCCGGGCTGATTTTAAATAACCCGCAACGCCGCCTGCCAGAGGAACAGCGGAAAATGTTCCATGATAATGGATGGGAGATTGTAGATGCCGCCCAGCCTGCGCATAACAGCCCACCTGCCTTATGCTATTCTTCTGTCTGGCTCAGCATGAATGTGCTTGTGCTGGACCCAAAAACCGTATGTGTGGAAAAGTCCGAGGTCTATCAAGCAGAGCAGATGGATAAGCTGGGCATGAATGTAATAGAGGTGGAGCTTCGCGATGCCTATGCCTTTGGGGGTGGCCTACATTGCTGTACAGCAGATGTTAATCGCGAAGGCACATTAGAGGATTATTTCCCAAAGCTGTCCGCATAGGTCTATTGCTACACGCAGCCCAAACACTCAGTCTAATAGATTAGCTTTGATTAAATATAAGTTG
>JBMZFK010000078.1:0-7758 GCA_049615365.1 Puniceispirillaceae bacterium (SeqCode) | reverse complement strand
TAAAGCTGTCATTCCGCGTACGGTCATTTCTATCTGCGTATTTTACCGCATAAACTTCCCATAATAGCTCGCTCATTCTTCCCTCCTCCCAAGGCGTTTTTCGGTGCTGTTATCTATCCATGATATGCTGGCGGGCCTGAGCAAAGGCGGCTGCGGTATCAACATCCGCAAAAAGCCGGGCATCTGGCCAGTGCAGATGCTGGATATGGGCAGGATAATCTGCCAGAATTTGCCGCCCGCCCTGATCGCCCTCAAGCGCTGTTAGCTCGCTGAAAAAGGCGCGGCTCCAAATCACCGGATTACCCCACTTTACCGTATCAGCTTCCTGTAAGGGGGTGTAAGTTGGCAGTGTTATTTGCGGCAAGCCCGAGGCAGATTTTTGCATATGCTGCTGATACAGGGCGGTAAGCATATCTGCCTGCATCAGGGGCATATCGCCTAGCGCGATTAACACATCGCTTACCTGATCGGGCAAATGGGCAACACCGCAGGCAACAGAACCTGCCTGTCCGGTGGCGTAATCGGGATTATCTATGAAATGAATGTCCAGCCCTGCCAGACAGTCGCGCACCGCCTCTGCCTGATAGCCTGTAACCACATAGATATCGCCTATCCCTGCGGCAATCAGGGCTTCTGCGGCATGGCGGATAACCGGCTTTGACTGTATTTCCATCAACAGCTTGTTCGTATCCCCCATGCGCCGCGATTGCCCCGCGGCCAGCAGGATACACACCATTTTTTGCGGTAACGCCGGAATAGATGGCGCTTTCACCGCCCGGCTACGCGGCATGGGGCGGGCGGCAATCTCGCCCAGCAACCCGCCAGCGGCCAAATCAGCCAGCTCGCGCCGGCTCAGCTCTATGCCGGCAAGCAAAAGATGCAACACCCAGTCAAAGCCATTTAATTTTGGTGAACGGGCACATCCCGGCATACCGATTATGGGCATCCCCTGCCATTCTGCCACCATCAGCATATTTCCCGGATCCACCGCCAAGCCTAGCTGGTTGATCTGGCCACCTAATTCTTCAATAGCGACCGGCACCACATCCTGTTTATCTGCAATCGCGCTGCCCCCGCAGATCAGGACAAGCTCTGCACCGGCCTGCCGCGCGGCCTGTAACTCGTCCTTCAGCGCGTCTTTTATATGTGCGCACACGGCTGCATCGATAAGGCGGCATCCCAGATCATGCAAACGGTTGCGGGTAACCGCCCGGGTCGCCTCATACACTTTTTCAGGCAGCGCCGCACCACGTGTCTGGATCAGATAGCCCTTTTTCGGGGCAATCGGGTGAAAGGTAAAAATCGGGCACGATTGCACTTGTTTCAGCAGGGCCTGGACAATATCGCCATGCAGAAAATAGGGAATGATCTTTAACGTTGCCGCTATCTGGCGTGGTTGCAGGAGCTGGTTATGCGCAGGCAAACTCAGCCCCACCCCTTCATGCACCAGATTAAAGGCCAGCAAATCCTGACGGTCATATCGCAATATGCCCGCCTCTCTGGCTTTGAAATTCACCCGTCCGGTTGCCGCCTCGCTCATTTCGATAGAGGTGGCTGCCACCTTCTTTGCCAATTGCAGCGCAATCTCTCTGGCCGCTATATTCTCATCCAGATCGCCTGCCTCAGGCATCGCACAGACCAGCGCATCTACCCCTTGTGCGCGAAACGCATCTATCAGCTCTGCATCAAGGCGTGTGCCTTTGGCAATGCGGCGCGTGCCAAGCTTCTGGCTATGGGCCAGTACCGCGCCAAGGCAATGCTCTATGTCTCTCTCACCAAATTTCATAGCAGATTATCATGTTTTATTTTGGTGTCTTTTATTTTGGCGTCTTTTGCTCGGGCATGTTCCCGGCGCTCTGGCATCCGCCATGCCTGTATCAGTTCAGCCAGAATGGAGGCAGCGATTTCAGCTGGCGATTTTGCCCCGATATCAAGGCCTGCTGGCCCACTAAGGGTTTCAAGCCGGGCACCTGTGATCCCCTGTGCTGCCAGCCTTTCCTTGCGTTTGGCATGGGTGCGCCCGCTACCCAGACAGGCTATATAAAACATATCTGACGCCAATGCCGGCAAAAGCGCATCATCATCTATTTTCGGATCATGGGTCAGGGTAACCAGCGCAGATGCCGCATCCAGAGACAGGCTCTCAAGCGCCACAGATGGCCATTCATGGATAAGCGTTGTGGTTTCCGGAAATCGCTGGGGATCAGCAAATATGCCGCGAGGATCTATGACGCTGACCTGAAAGCCGCATTGTGTGGCCATCTGCGCCAGATGCTGGCTGATATGTACTGCCCCGATCAGAACAAGATGGCGTGGCGGCGGATAAAATAGCGAAAAAGAAGCTTTATCCGCTGCCAGCATTGAGGCCTTGTTTATGTGTGTGCCTGTTGTGGATAAGGGGCCGGCAGCCCCGGTGGCGATATCAAATTCAATATGAATGGGCAGGCGTGATAGGCTGGCCTGTGCCATCTCTTGCAAGGTAGCGCCAGATAATGTGGCCGCAGATACAGGGATGACCAGCACGCTGATTTCACCGCCACAAGACAGGCCATGCGACCAGGCGGTCTCATCCGCAACCCCAAAGCTCAGCATCTCTGCCCTGCCGCAATCAAGGCTAGCCAGCCCGGCCTCTATCACCTCCCCCTCGATACAGCCGCCGGAAACCGACCCGGCGATGCGCATATCCCCGCGAATAACCAGAAGCGCGCCAACCTGACGCGGCGCCGAGCCCCATATTTTGGTAACAAAGGCCAGCGCCACCCCTTGCCCGTCCTGATGCCATTGCGCGGCCAGCACCAGCAAATCGCGGTCACTCAGAGAATCAGAAGAAGCAGGGTGAGGCAATGTCATCATTTTGGCCTTTAGCCAGATTAGAAAAAAACTGCAGCATAGATAGCGCCGCTGTAAAACAGCGCTTTACAGCTATCGGTTCTGCCAATTTATCGTAGGCGTGCAATCGCTGTTCAGGCAAGTCTTGAGTTCTGAAATTTGCTTTGGGTATATGCCGGTATATAGTGAAAAAACCGAGCATAGCCTCTTTACAAGAACGGTTTTTTACCCAACCATGATGGACTGTTTATAGGATAAATCTAGGTGGCACATATGGCACAGCTTTCGGTTTTGGTGAACGGGCAACGCCAGCTTCACGACGTTGCGGATAATACCTTGCTGGTAGATTACCTGCGCGAAACGCTGGGGCTAACTGGCACGCATATTGGCTGTGATACCAGCCAGTGCGGGGCCTGTGTCGTGCATGTAAATGGTGTTTCGGTAAAGGCCTGTACCATGCTGGCTGCCCAGGCTGATGGGACAGAGATTACCACCATTGAAGGCATTTCTGATGGTGAGAATTTGCACCCAATGCAGGAAGCCTTTCATAATCATCATGGATTGCAATGCGGCTTTTGCACCCCCGGCATGGTAATGAGCGCGATTGAGCTGGTAGAAAAAAACAGCTCTTTGAGCGAGCGCGATATTCGCGAGGGGCTGGAAGGGAATATCTGTCGCTGTACCGGCTATCACAATATTGTCAAAGCGGTGCAGAGCGCTGCTGAAAAAATGAGATGACAAGAGGCAAATTATGTATGCAACACGCTATATAAAGGCCGGTAATATCGATGAGGCTATCGCCGCCCTGAGCGATGCTGAAGATGGCAAAATACTGGCCGGCGGGATGACGCTGATCCCCACCTTGAAACAGAGGCTGGCCGCACCGGATTGCCTTATAGATTTATCTGCTACCGGGCTTTCTGCTATCACGGATGAGGGGGAGGAGATTGTAATAGGCGCGATGACCACCCATGCAGAGGTGGAGCATTCACAGCTGATTCAGCAATTTCTGCCGATTCTGGCCCGGCTGGCTGGCGGTATTGGTGATCGCCAGGTACGCAATCGCGGTACCATAGGCGGCTCGCTTGCCAATAATGATCCGGCGGCCTGTTATCCGGCGGCGGCGCTGGCTTTGGGTGCCAGCATTCAAACCAATAAACGCCTGATTGCCGCAGAGGATTATTTCACCGGCATGTTTGAAACCGCGCTGGCAGAAGATGAGATTATCACCGAAATCCGCTTTGCAAAAACCCGGCGTGCCAGCTATGAAAAATTCAGCAATCCGGCATCCCGCTATGCGATGGTCGGTGTATGTGTTGTTCAAACCTCTGACGGCGAGGTGCGCGTGGCGATAACCGGGGCTGGTCAGGATGGTGTTTTCCGCCATGCCGGACTGGAAGCGGCGCTGACAGCCAATTTTAACAGCCAGACTGTAGATATGGTAGAGATTGAGGATACCAACTTGATGAGTGATATCCATGCCAGCGCAGATTATCGTGCTCACCTGATTAAAGAAATTACCAGACGCGCTGTACGCGCAATATAATATGACCGCCAATGCCCCGAATATCCCGCCAGGGAAACAGGAATTCGCAGATGCAGCTTAACCAGTCCCATGATATTCCTGTTCCGGTGCAAACAGTATGGACCGCCCTGAATGACGCCGAGATTCTGGCACAGGCCATTCCGGGCTGTGAGATGCTGGAGAAAAATTCCGATACCGAATTATCGGCGCAGGTGAAGCTGAAAATCGGGCCTGTTTCTGCAAAATTTACTGGCACAGTCACCCTGTCCGATATTCGGCCGCCACATGCCTATGTTATTTCTGGCAGCGGCAAGGGCGGCGTGGCTGGCGGGGCAACCGGCTCTGCCAAAGTAACACTGGAAGAAATAGAAGGCGGCACTGCAACCCGCCTGTCCTATGAGGTAGAGGCCGCGGTCACCGGTAAAATTGCCCAGCTAGGCTCGCGCCTGATTGAAAGTACGGCCAAAAAGCTGGCAGGCAAATTTTTTGATGATTTCGTTGCCATTCTCTCACCAGAGAAGAGCGCAACATAAAACTAGCTGGCCTTGGCTGAAAGCGGTGCGCAGAGACCGCAAGGCATACGGAAAGCTGTTAAAAAAAAGGGGTTTATGATGTCCAGCCGTTTATTTTCACCAATTAGCCTAAGTGATGTTGAATTACGCAACCGCATTATTGTCGCGCCAATGTGCCAATATAGCGCGGTAGATGGCAATGCCAATGACTGGCATCTGATGCATTTGGGCCAGTTTGCGGTTGGCGGGGTTGGTCTGATTCTACTAGAGGCGACAGGGGTTAGCCCAGAAGGGCGTATCAGCCCCGGATGCCTTGGCCTGTGGTCAGATGAAAATCAGCAAGCCCTGAGCCGAGTGGTAAAATTCTGTGAGGATTACGGCCATGCAAAAATGGGGATACAGCTGGCTCATGCTGGCCGTAAAGGCTCAACAGATCTGCCCTGGCTGGGTGGGGCACCGATAGCCGCGGATGACCCGCGCGGCTGGCAAACCGTGGCCCCTTCTGCAACGCCCTATAATGACGCGTTTGACACCCCTGCCGCGCTGGATGAGGCCGGTATGGCAAAAATCATTGCCGATTTTATCGCCGCCAGCAAACGGGCAGACGAGATAGGCTTTGAGGTGGTAGAAATCCATATGGCGCATGGCTATTTAATGCATCAGTTTTTATCGCCGCTTAGCAATCAGCGAAATGATGAATATGGCGGCGCGCTAGAGGGGCGGATGCGCTTTCCGCTGGAGGTGTTTGCTGCCGTGCGTCAGGCCTGGCCACGACATAAAGCGCTGGGTGTGCGAATCTCTGCAACCGACTGGGTAGACAGCTCTAGCTGGGATGTGGGTGAAGCCAGCCAGTTTACCTCTGCGCTCAAGGCGGCAGGGGCCGATTTCATAGATGTATCCAGCGGCGGCAATTCCCCCGCCCAGCAGATAGATGTAGGCCCCGGCTATCAAACCGGTTTTGCTGCGACGATCCGGCAAGAGGCCGGATTGCCGACCATGGCGGTAGGCCAGATTACCGATCCCCGTCAGGCCGAGGCGATTTTGCGTTCCGGGCAAGCCGATATGATCGCCCTTGCCAGAGGGATGCTCTATAACCCGCGCTGGGCATGGCACGCCGCCGAAGCGTTGGGAGATGAGGCGGCTTATGCCCCGCAATATATGCGCTCTAACCGGGCCCTGCGCGGCCTGCCTATCCCGGGCAACCCGCCATTACCAAAAGGATAACCACCCTCTCTATTGAAATTGAAAAATAGAAAGGAAGGGAACAAAAACTAATCTTTTTTATCTTGAAGGTCTGGCTTTTTCTATGAAATTAGGATTTTTCAAGCCCCCTCTTTATCTTTTGGGTCGGGCACCATAGGCTAGCATGATGAAACAAGATGGAGAACCTAATAATAGGCGTCGCACGCCACATCGCTTTACTCCCACTCCACCTATATCTATGGGGCTGCGCCGACATCAGGGAGGGCAATGGCTGGGAGGACCAGATCCGCTGGGCATCACTGGGCACTATGAACGTCAGATACTAGAAAAAAATAGGCTGCTGGATACCCGGTACGAAGAGGTATTTGCCCTACATAAACAGGCTAAAGCCGCTGCCAGAGAGTCAGCAGAACTAATACAAAATAGCGCCACTATTCCAGAGACAGCTCATAAACTGCAACGCAAGCCAAAACATCAGTTATCTAGAAGCGCGAGCAGCGAGTTTTTGAGTGCCTGCCAATTAATTCCAGAAGATATCCTGCTGGTAGTGCCAGAAATGCGTACTGGACAGAACCAGGTGGAATGGCGATTACGGGGAGCAGTGCTAGTTTTCCCCAGCCATTGGCACCTGACTGATAAGATGGGCAAGACGCTAGGAGAATTGCACAGTCCGGTGCCGGAATTTAGCCAGCGGCTGGCCGGGCCAGTAAACCGCTTTTTTGACACGATGCAGCCGGCCAACATTAGCTGGCGGCAAAATTGGTCAGTGCAAACAGATGACAGCTTGTTTGCCCCTGACAGAGAGGCGATACTTCCAGAAAAACTGACCTCAACTCAGGCAGGTGAACATATTTTTGTTCGCATTGAAACCCAGCATTTTTATAAATTACCTGCCAGCGGAGCGGTGATTTTTGCCATTCGCACCAGCCTTGCCCCTTTGTCTTTCTGGCACGACAACCCGGCCCCTATTGCCGAATTAGTCAGCCAAATAGACCAGTTATCGGAAAAAATACAGGAATATAAAGCGATAGATACGCTGGGTCCAGCGCTAAAGAGCTGGCTAAAAACCGCTATGGCAGATTAAAAATATCGCCTGTGGCCGAGGCTATCTGTCCCGCCACATAAAGATATAATCCGCTATCCAATATTTACAGATGGTTGCCTTTGGCATGCACAATATCACCAACCATCTGGGCAGAGACACAAGATAAAGTCCAGCCCAAATGCCCATGGCCAGTATTATAAAATACGCCTTTTTTGCGGCCAGCCCCGATATGCGGCATCATGGATGGCATCATCGGGCGCAACCCTGCCCAGGGGATAACCGATTTGGTAGAAATATCGGGGAAATTATCCTGTACCCATCTGGTCAGCGGGGCTATCCTGTCTGCGCGGATATCATAATTGATACCATTGATCTCGGCTGTGCCGGCAACCCGAAATCTGTCGTTGCCCAATCTCGCAGTTACAATTTTGGCAGCATCATCCAGCAAGCTTACTGTTGGCGCTGCGGCCTGAGCGATTGCATCTTTTAGCTCTACTGTAATGGAATAGCCCTTTACCGGATAGACATTCACGCTATCCCCCAAAACTGCAGCCAGCTTGCGGCTCATCACACCAGCGGTAATAACCACCCCATCGAATTTCTGCTCATCCGCCTGACCGTCCAGATCTTGCCAAAACAGATGT
>JBMZFK010000077.1:0-7776 GCA_049615365.1 Puniceispirillaceae bacterium (SeqCode) | reverse complement strand
CCCCAGGATATCGGCATATGGGTTGGCGCACAGGGGTTTAGCCCTTTTACCATATTGATTTTTATCATTTGTCTTTATCTGATTCTGGGCTGCTTTATGGATAGCCTGTCAATGATCTTGCTGACCATACCGATTTTCTGGCCCGTGGTGATGGAGCTTGATTTCACCTTTGTTACGCTGGCAGAATTGCATGCCCACCGCGCGACAGAGGCCCTTGCCGCAGGCGTGCAGCTGGCCCCGGAAATGCTTGAAAGTGTCAAGGCGAGCCTGGCGAATGGCATGGAATTAACCCGCGAGCAGATAAAAGCGCTAGAGCTAAGAGGGGTAAGTAAAGGCGCTCTCGGCCGGCTGAATACCGAACAGTTGGCGATTTGGTTCGGGGTGCTGGTTTTGATTGTTGTAGAGGTTGGCCTTATCACCCCGCCAGTGGGCATGAATTTATTTATTTTGAATGCGATGGATAAAAAAACACCGATACAGGATACCTATAAGGCGGTTTTATTTTTTGTTGCCTCAGACCTAACGCGGGTTGTGCTGCTGCTGGCCTTTCCGGTTATCACGCTTGGCCTGCTTGCCTGGTAGCCTGAAACTGGCCTGCCGCTGGTTGCTATCCTGGCGGGCGTTTCGGGGGTTTGCCGCGATATTTTGACAGAATATCTGGCTCGGCATCTGCTGCATCCCTAAGGCCAAGCACAATGCCCTTGCGGCGAGATTTCCCTCTATTTGCAATTAGATGATCTGTGGTCAAACTTGTGCGCTGGCCACATCTAAGCGCCCAGCTATGCAGCATCTCATAGCAGGTTTGAACCGCCTCCTGATAGTCAGGAGAGCGGCCCACATCCCGCAGCTCCTGCGGGTCAGCTTGCAGATCAAATAACATCGGCGGAAAACCGCCTTCTGCGTGCATAAATTTCCACTTGCTTGTGGCCACCATAAATAGGCGTGCATCTTTAGGGCTGACCCCCAGCTTTGAGGCTAGCGGCGACATGGAATAATCATATTCGCTGACAACATAATCACGCCAGCACGTTTGTTCCTGCCCATACAGAAACGGGCATAAAGAGCGCCCCTCCAGCCATTCATCAGGGACATGGCCAGAAATAAAATCGGTAAAGGTGGCCGCCAAATCAATAGATTCAACCAGCGTATCACACACCTGGCCGCGCTGGGCATCTGCGTGCGGGCTGGGGTCATAAATAATCAGCGGTACTTTAACAGATGGATCATGAAATAGATCTTTTTCACCCAGCCAGTGATCGCCCAGATAATCGCCATGATCAGAGGTAACGACAATCATGGTATTATCCATCTGCCCGCTTGCTTTCAGATAATCAAACAATACCCCCATCTGATCATCTATCTGTTTAATCAGCCCCATATAGGCGCCAAGCACCTGTTCACGCACCACATCATCTTGAAAGGCCTTGCCAATCGCATTTTGGATAAAGGCTGCATAAACAGGGTGCGGATCTGAAAGCTCTGCCGGGTGGCGAACAGGCGCAAGAAAACTGTCTGGCCCATACATATCATGATAGGGCGCTGGCACAATATAGGGCCAGTGCGGCTTAATATAGCTGACATGACACATCCAGGGCCGGCGGCTATTTTTCTTTTCCTGCAGAAATTTTATCGTCTCGCGCGTAAGCCAGGGCGTTTCTGAATCTTCCTCGCGGATATTGGCTGGCAAATGGCTGTTATTATATAGCCAGCCAGAGGCGATATCCCCATCTGCATCCACGCCTGCATTCGCAAAATCATGCCACGGGTTTTCCCCTTCATAGCCCTTGCTATGCAGATATTGATTATAGGCAGAGACCTGTTCATCATAGGCCCCGTCCGGGCCGATACCCCACAGACCGTCATCACGAACAAAAACATCAAAACCGCATTCCGCGACCCGGGCGCCGATAATACTATCCGGGCTTAGCCCCAGCCGTGCCATACCTTTGGCATCTGCGCGCATATGCGTTTTCCCAATCAGATAGGCATCTGCATCTGCAGCACGCAAATGATCGCCCAGCGTCATCTCGCCGACCTTTAGCGGAAACCCGTTCCATGCCGCCCCATGCGAGCTGACATACCGACCTGTATAAAAGCTCATCCGCGACGCCCCGCAGATAGGCGATTGCACATAGCAATTGGAAAAGCGAACCCCTTGCGATGCCAGCCAATCCAGATTTGGGGTTTGTAAATGCGGGTGTCCATAGCAGCTTAAATAGTCAAACCGCAACTGATCAAACATCAAAAACAAAATGTTCTTTTTACCCGATACTGGCAAGAATGGCCTCCTCTATAGCACAAATATCGCAGCGTAACAGGTCAGACAAAACAGATAGCTCTAGTCAAACATATCCGGGGCTTCGGCACAAAGCTGGTTCCAGATTGTTTGAAAATGCAACCAGCCTATATAATCACTGCCAACATGCTCGCGGCTATATCTTGCCCGCTCCGGGGGGATATAGATCGGCTCGATACCACTCGCCGCAATATCCAGCTGTTGCTGACAGCATCGCTCAAGGGCTATAAACCAAAAAGCAGCTGAATCAATGCTATGACGACTGGCGGTTAACAGCCCATGGTTTTGATGTAACGCTGCCTTTACGCCGGTAAAGGCCTTGGCCACATTCGAGCCGGCATGATTTTCCACCGCAACCGCACCTGCCTCATCGCCTATCACAACATGATCTTCATAAAAGGCGCAGGCATCTTGTGTAATCGGCTCTATCGGGCGGCCTGTTGCTGCCCAGGCGGTGCCATAGGTTGTATGGGCATGACACATAGCGATAATATCGGGATGGGCTTCATGGACATTTGCGTGCAGAACAAACCCTGCACGGTTCACCGCATAGTCACCCTCAATGACCTTGCCATCATGATCAACCAGAATAAGATTGGATAATTTTACCTGATTAAAATGCACACACATAGGGTTGGTCCAGTAGAGTTCTGGATGTTCTGGATCACGCACGGTCAGATGACCGGCAAACCCATAATCAAATTTCTGTATCCCAAAGGCCCGGCAGGCAGCGACCAGCCTTTGTTTGCGATAGTGCCGCTCTTCTTCCATGGATTGGGTTTTTGGAATTTCAGGAAAGATTAGCCCTTCCTGATGGGGTTGGTAAATAGATTCACGCCCACCTAAATCCAGCATTCTCACCTCCTTATGCCCACCGCCTATGGTATCTAAAATGATTTGGGGGCGGGCTAAATAAGTCAACTTAAAAATCATTTGGCAAGGGTCAGGCTGGCATAGCATGATAGAGCTATAGATAATCATCATATACAGCAAAGCGGGGAGAAATGAGATGGAAAAAATCGGATTTATCGGGCTGGGGCGCATGGGATTGCCAATGGCGGCAAATATCATGAAAGGCGGCTATGATGTGCTTTGTTATGATGTGGTGGCCAGCCAGCTAGACGCCGCCGCCCAGAAAGGTGGACAGATCTGCACCTCTGTTGCAGAGGTAGCCGAAAACGCAGATATCCTTATCACCATGTTACCTAACTCGGCTATTGCACGCGAGGTTATCGCTGGCACCACAGGCTCTATTCTTAATGTTGCCAAAGCTGGCCAAATAGTTATGGATATGAGCACAGTTAGCCCGGAGACTACCGATTTTATCGCCGCCAGCTGTGCAGAAAAAAAGGTGGATTTTGTCGATGCCCCTGTTGGGCGACTGGCCTCGCATGCAGATAATGGACAATCACTATTTATGGTTGGCGCCAGCGCAGCAGGCTTTGCACGGGTTCGGCCCTTATTGGAATTAATGGGAAGTGATATTTATCATTGTGGCGCGCAAGGGTCTGGAACCCGCACCAAGCTGGTAAATAATTTTCTGGCGATATCCTATTGCCAGATGAATGCAGAAGCCTTGTCGCTGGCGAGCGGATTTGGCCTTGATCTAGAGTGTACGCTGGATGTTCTTTATGGGACGACAGCCGTAAATGGCCAATTGAAGATCGCCTGGCCAGCCAAAATATTAAGCGATGACAAGGCCCCCGGCTTTACCATCGATCTGGCTCATAAGGATTTAAGCCTGGTAGTAGAAGCCGCCAATAGCCAGCGCGTATCCATGCCGATGGCAGCTGCCGCCAGAGAAGCCTTCAGCCTGGCCAGATCACGCGGGTTTGGCGGCGATGATTTCTCTGCCATGCTGGATGTGCATTGCGATCTAAACCAGCTGGATAGCCCGCGTTTGGACAAGGCATCAAAACATAAACCCTAGCCGGGGCAATATTCAGGCCAGCCAAGCTAGCGTGAATAGGGATAATAGGGATGTCCAGATAATGATAGGGGCGATACGGGCGGTGCTGACCCCATATAGCATCGCCAGCGCAAATGGCATCGCCCCGGCAGGCCCGGCAGCGTTGAGAACCAGCAATTGATGCCAGTCAGCTGGCCAATTGCCCAGCAGCAACACCCCGGCAACCAATATCGGCAGCCCAAATAATTTCAGCGCGGAAAGCAGATAAATGGTGCGCGATGGCACCAGCGTGGTCGCAGATAAAATCACCCCCAAAGCAAATAGCGTCAATGGGGCGGTTCCAGCGCTGATAAAGGTCAGCGCGGTTTTTACAGGTGCGATCAGCGGCAATCCTGACAGATTAAATATTATTGCGAAAATTATCGTCAGCAAAACTGGGTTTTTGCCAAGACGTTTCAGGGATAGCGTAATAGAGGCCGATTTATGCGCCAGTACATCTGTAGAAATCACAAAAAAGGCAAAGGTAATCGCCGCATCCCATGCCACAATCGCGACAATCGGAATATTGCCGGCCTCGCCATAAATAAGCGTCGAGATAGGCCAGATATAGAGCAGCGAATTTACAAAGATCATCGCCATTGCGAGCAGCCAGCTTTCCAGAACCTCATGGCACAAAACAAATCGGCACAACAGATAAGACAAGGTGAACAAGATTGCCTGCCCGGCGGCATAACTCAGCACAGCAAGATAGTGAATAGAGGATAAATCAACCTGGCTGAGCAGCAGAAAAATAAGTGGCGGCTGTAACACCATAAAGGCGATACGGTTTAAGGTCGCCGCCTCTTTGTTTGATACCAGCTGATTTTTGCCTAAAATAAATCCCAGCACCAAAACCGAGAAAACCGGCAAAATATTATTCACTAAAATCGTAATCATAAAAAATTCGCCAGAACTGCCGATTGGGGCTGGTTTTACCGCTACCGCTTTACCGCATAGATAACCAGCGCAATAGACCAATAAATACTATGCACGAACTTAGAGTAGGCAAGGACTAAAAACAACATATAAACTAGCGCTAATGCACCGATAATGTCAGATGCGCAAAGCTGGCTTTACCTGAAATTCTGGCCAGACATAATCGGCGGGTTAATGCCTGCATTTACAAGGCTGCTGGCAATCATTTTCTTGAAGAACAGCTTACCCGGCTTGCACAAATGATGGTATTATCGCGCGTTACCGCCTATAGTGAGAAAAAATTTACCCCGCCAGTATTCTGGCAGAATATGAACAAATTAATTTAGCAATTCAAAACCGCACCGCCAAGGCCGCAGAACACGCAAGGCGGGCTCATCTTGAAGCAGCCCTTATCCGGCCTGCATCTCATAAGTCAGGCAGATTTGCCGCAAATGGATTAATGCCTTTATGCCCCCCTTTCCAAGCCTAACAGAATTTCGAGATGATATCGTAAAGATGGGCATTACCTTTGTATTGGCGCTTTCCAGTGGCTGGCTGTTTTTTCAAGTGAATATGCCCGCTCCCTATTTAATGGGCAGCTTGTTCGGGGTGTGGTTTACAGGCGCGCTGATCCCGCCTATCCAACCTTATTTAGGGGTCGCGCGCTGGTTTCATATCCCTGTTATTTTAGGGCTAGCTGTGATGATCGGGGCGACCTTCGACCAACAGATGTTCCAGCAAATCAGCCTGTGGTGGAAAAGCCTGTGTGTGATGATGGTCACCACCTTTATTGTCTGTATGGTCGGCTATCAGCTATTGACCAGATGGCGTGGCTATGAAAAAAGGCTGGCTTTTTTCTGCTCGCTTCCGGGCGGACAGGCAGAAGCGGTGATACTGGCCCGGCAAATGGTGGAAAAAGATTATGTGGTGGCGCTGTTTCATCTGGTGCGGGTGACAATTGTTTTTGTGTCTACACCGTTATTGCTGGCGGTGATACAGGGCGGCGATGCGGTGGCGACATCCAACCTGCGGCTGGTCAGTATGCCCAGTATTTTTGACCTGCCCTTTTTTGATATCGGCTTATTTGTTTTTCTGGCGATAGCGGGGTTGGGGCTGGCAATTTTGCTGCGCTTTCCTTTGCCCTATCTGTTGGGCCCCATGGTATTGTCTATTCTGTTTCATCTCATGGGCTGGGCAGATTTACCCCGGGTAAATGAATTTGTTATTCTGGCGCAATTGGCCATTGGCGGGGCCATCGGGGCAAGACTGGCACAGGTGCCGTTCAGGGATGTTTATGGCTATCTCAGAGATGCGTGTGTTCATGCACTCATTATCCTCAGCCTGTATTTGCTGGCGACACTGGCGATGGCCAAGCTGGATGGGTTTAGCTTTCTTGAAGTATGGCTGGCCTTTGTACCAGGCGGGTTATATGAGGTAACCTTGCTGGCTCTTATCTTTGGATTTGATATTGCCTTTGTGGCCTTTCATCACACGGTGCGGATTGTCCCGCTATTTCTGGGCATGTCCTTTATTGCTAAAAGGCTGCCAGGTACAAGACCGCCTGCCCCATAGGCATTGATAGCGACACAGGTACAAAAAGCGAGCCTTGCGACAGCTTGCCTGCGCGGCTAGCCCAGTCTGGCAAACATATCCCCTTTTGGCAAATATCTTGCCCCTGCAACAAAAACACTTCTATTCTATTTTGGGCTGGGTAAGTGACAGTCCAGAACCATATAAGAGGCAGGGATAATGAAGCATACAGACCAGCCCGCGCCAAAAAATTCACCCACCCTGGGCGAAGCAACACGTATCTGGTGGAAGATAGGTATTTTATCTTTTGGTGGGCCAGCGGCGCAAATTGCCCTGCTCCATCGCGAGGTGGTCGAAATCAAAAAATGGCTTTCAGAGGCGCAATTTTTAAATGCCCTCAGCTTTTGTATGCTGTTGCCTGGCCCCGAGGCTATGCAATTGGCAACCTATGCCGGATGGCGCCTGCATGGAATAGCAGGCGGGCTGATAGCTGGCCTGTTTTTTATCATGCCGGGCGCGGTTATTATTATGGTACTGGCAGCGATATATGCGCTGTATGGTCAGGTACCGCTATTTGCTGTTTTCTTTTACGGGGTAAAGGCAGCGGTTCTGGTGATTGTTATGCAGGCATTGCTGCGTATCGCCAGAAAAGCGCTGTCACATCTCCTGCATTGGTTTATAGCCGCCTGTGCCTTTATTGGCATCTTTTTTATGGCCCTGCCGTTTCCGATAATTGTTCTGGCTGCAGGGCTGTTCGGATTTTTGGTGATGACACCGGCTGTCGACCCGCCAGCCACACAAACTGCCCATCTATCTCTCGCAAAAACCGGTAAAACAGTGCTGGTCTGGCTGTGTATATGGCTGGCACCGCTGGCGGCATTGATAGCCATGGGCGTGCCAGAAATTCTGATAGAGGTCGGGCGATTTTTTTCAATGCTTGCAGTTGTGACCTTTGGCGGGGCCTATGCGGTTCTTGCCTATATGGCGCAAGATGTGGTTGGTCATCTCGGCTGGTTACAGCCCGGCACCATGATAGACGGTCTTGGACTTGCCGAATCAACACCCGGGCCGCTTATTCTGGTGACCG
>JBMZFK010000076.1:0-7782 GCA_049615365.1 Puniceispirillaceae bacterium (SeqCode) | reverse complement strand
ATAAGCCGCAAGAATTTCCCTATCATGCCATTACCCAGCGACCAGCCGCGATGTATCATAGCTGGGGATCGCAAAATAGCTGGTTGCGGCAAATTCATACTAAAAACCCGCTTTATGTACCGGGCCCTATTTGTGACGAGGCAGGGCTGGTTGATGATGATTGGGCGTGGGTATCCTCGCATCATGGCCGGATAAAGGTCCAGATTAAGCGCATGGAAGCGGTGAACAGCAAAACCATGTGGACATGGAATGCGATTGGCAAACGGCGCGGGGCCTGGGCCTTGTCGCCAGACGCGCCGGAAGCAAAAAAAGGGTTCCTGCTAAATCACCTGATCCACGAATTATTGCCAGGCAAGGGGGATGGGCTTCGTTGGTCTAACTCGGATCCGATTACTGGTCAGGCGGCATGGTATGATTTACGTGTGAATATCGAAAAAGCAGAAGAAGGCGAGGGCGTGAGCGAGCCAGCTTTGCCCGCTCAGGAAACTTTGCGACAGCGCAGTCAAACAGAACTGCGCTATGGACAGGAGTGGACAGAATGACAACCCTACCTCAAGAGCCAGCCAAAAAGCTGGGGCTGGTTATCGATTTGGATATATGTGTTGGCTGTCATGCCTGTGCGGTCAATTGTAAAGAATGGAATACAGGCGGATATGGCAATGCCCTGTCTGATCAGGACGCTTATGGCGCCGCGCCAAGCGGTACGTGGCTAAACCGTATCCACAGCTTTGAGGCGATCCCGAAAGATACAGCCGGAAAGCCGGTACCGTCGGATGCGCGCATTGTCCATTTTCCAAAATCCTGTTTGCATTGTGATGATGCGCCATGTGTAACGGTCTGTCCAACCGGCGCATCCTATAAGCGGGCTGAAGATGGCATTGTGCTGGTAAATGAAGATCATTGCATTGGGTGTGGTCTATGTGCGTGGGCCTGTGCCTATGGCGCGCGTGAAATGGACGAAGCTGCCGGGGTAATGAAGAAATGCACGCTATGTGTGGATCGTATCTATAATGATAATTTGCCCGAAGAAGACAGGGTTCCGGCATGTGTGCGCAGCTGCCCTGCAAATGCGCGGCATTTTGGCGATCTGGCAGACCCGCAATCAGAAGTATCCCTTATGGTTGCCGAGCGCGGCGGTGTTGATTTGATGCCCGAACAGGGAAATCGGCCAGTTAATAAATATCTGCCGCCACGTCCAAAAACCTCGGCCTGCGGTCACTCTGAGGAAAATGAAGCGCCAAATCTGGTAAAATTAGCACAGGAAAATACGCGCGGCGGGTCTGCACAAGGTGGCTTTTTGGGCTGGCTTGATACAGCGCTTTCCCGTCTCTAGTAACAGTTAACTACCTATCCTTAACTAGCGGAAACTTTCTCTCATGCATCCAGCTAAATCGGTTATTTTCTTTACCACTATCTCAGGCGCAGGCTTTGGCCTTATTGCATTATTATCTCTGGCGTTGTGTTTTGGGATGGCGTCTTTTGATACCGCTTTTTATATCAGCGCACTTATCGCGGTTTTTTTAAGCAGTGCCGGGCTGATTTCCTCTACCTTTCATCTGGGCAATCCGCAGCGTGCATGGCGCGCGGTTAGCCAGTATCAAAGTTCCTGGCTGTCGCGTGAAGGGGTATTATCTATCCTGACACTAGGCTGTTTTGTACTCTGGATCGGCAGCGCCTATATTACAGGCGTAGCACCGGCATGGATTGGCGCCCTTGTTGCGCTGTTAAGCGGGCTAACGATTTTTGCCACCGCCATGATTTACGCGCAGTTAAAGCCTGTTCCGCGCTGGCATAGCCGTTTGACGCCAGCCAGCTATCTGGGGTTTGGCCTGTCTAGCGGCATGTTGTTATTTGCCGCTTTCCTGCCCGATCAGATAGGCCTTGGCTATATCGGTATGGCCAGCCTTGTCCTAGCGTGGGGGATAAAAATGATGTGGTGGCAGCGGGCAGATAAAACTGGCCGGGATGCAGATGGCTCAAGCCTGGCGAGTGCTACAGGTCTGACAGGATATGCATCTGTGAAATTATTCGAAGCCCCGCATCTGACAAAAAATTATCTGATGAAGGAAATGGTTTTCCAAATTGGCCGCAAACATGCTGCTAAATTACGCCAGATGTCGATGGCTCTGGGGTTTGTGGTTCCATTTATTTTGCTGGTTCTTGCCGGCTTTTTTGGCGCGCCCCTGATGATATGCGCGCTTATTGCCTTTGCCTTTCACATGGCAGGGCTGTTTGTAGAGCGCTGGTTATTCTTTGCTGAAGCCGAGCATGTTGTCGCGCTTTATTACGGCAAGTAAAACACAGCATCCCATAAAAAAAGCTGTATCTACGAAAATAGATACAGCTTTTATCCTTTTATAGCATTTTAGCGTTTAGGCATGCGCGTCTAGTGTCTTGCGGAACTTATCCACAATCTCGTCAATATGCGTGCGCTCTGCAACAAAGGCAGGGGCCAGAATAGCATTATCCCCTGTGAATTTCACATGCAGGCCATTCCAGAACATATCTTTTTGCATCTGCGTGCCGCGCCGACCGCCAACACCATCATGATGCAACTCTATGCCCGCCATCATACCATAGCCGCGCAAATCCTTTACCAGCGGATGATCTTTCAGCGACCAGACCGCATCCAGGAAATAGTCTGACATCGCCGCAGAACGGTCAAACAGACCTTCATCTTCATAGATTTTTTGTGTTGCAATACCCGCAGCACAGGCAGCCGGGTGAGCCGAGTAGGTATAGCCGTGGAAAAATTCGATCGCATTTTCCGGAGAGGCATTTGTTACTGTCTCATAGATTTCATCTTTCACAGCAACAGCACCCATCGGGATAGCCCCATTTGTCAGCGCCTTTGCCATTGTGATGATATCCGGGGTAACCCCATAGGTTTCGGACGCAAACGCCTTTCCTGTACGTCCAAAGCCGGTAATCACCTCATCAAATACCAGCAAAATATCATGCTCGTCACAAATCTCGCGTACCCGTTGCAAATATCCAACGGGCGGGACAAGGGTGCCAGTAGAACCGGCAATAGGCTCAATAAAGACAGCCGCAATGGTGCTGCCCCCATAGGTCTCGCAAATTCGTGTTAAATCTTCTGCCAGTTCAGCCCCGGTTTCAGGCTGGCCTTTTGTAAAGGCTTGCTCCGGGGTGTGGGTATGACGCATGGTCACGATATTAGGCAGGGTTACTGGAAAGGTTTCTCTGTTCTTGACCATACCAGCGAGCGATACCCCGCCCATATTCACGCCGTGATAGGCACGCTCGCGGCTGACAAAACGCAGACGCTGCGACTGACCTTTGGCGCGGTGATAGGCCATCACGATTTTCATCGCTGTTTCAACAGACTCAGAACCTGAATTAACAAAAAACACATGGTTCATCGGTTCTGGTAGGAAGCGGGAAACACGCTCAGCCAATTCAAAAGAGCCCGGGTGGCCAAGCTGGAAATGCGGGGTATAGTCATTTTCAAGCATTTGCTTGTAAACCGCTTCCGCAATTTCTGTGCGACCATGACCGGCAGGGGTGCAGAACAGGCCAGATGACCCGTCAATCAGTTTGCCGCCCTTATAGTCCCAGCAATACATGCCCTCTGATTTAACCACCAGACGCGGATTAGCTTTGAAATCACGATTTGCTGAAAACGGCATCCAGTGATTTTCCAGGGAATTGACATCAAAAGGCATAACACCCTCCTGCAGACGATTACTATTGAAAAATACATCATCAGGCCATAGACATGCCCCCCCATGATGCAGTCCTAATCTTAAGGGGTTCCATGCTGTAAAAGTCAACTAAATTTCACAGAAAAAGCTGCTTTTTTAGCCTTTGAAACAAAGATGAAAGAAAGTTCGAATTTTCTGCAAAAAAGTGGGATATTATTGATATTTTTAAGCGCCTATTTACGAGTTTTGCCGCCGGTTGAAAAAGGTGTAAAATTCTATGCTTTGTTGGGCTTGACAGACCGGCTCTGTCCATACATAGCTATAGTCCAAAACTTGTTTGTGCCTTTTTATGACAGTTTTTTGTCAGCGGTAAAAGCACACGCCATTCAGGATTTGGACCATTTATAGAGATGCCTCACCATAGCGGTGAAAACTGCATAGCGAGGCGGGTTTGATAGGTAATGCCGGGCTGTTGTCAGGGGCAATCGCCACAGCATTACAAGCGTTGGTAATTTAAGGGAGCGCATCATGAAGATGACTACAGAAGAAGCATTTGTGAAAGTGTTACAACGGCACGGGATTGAACATGCTTTTGGCATTATTGGCTCGGCGATGATGCCGATTTCCGATCTGTTTCCAAAGGCAGGGATTACCTTTTGGGATGCCGCACATGAATGTAACGCTGGTATGATGGCAGACGGATATACCCGCGCCTCTGGTAAGGTATGTATGATGGTGGCCCAGAATGGCCCGGGCATTACAAATTTTGTAACGCCGGTAAAGACAGCTTACTGGAACCACACCCCTTTATTGCTGGTAACCCCGCAAGCCGCGAACAAGACCATCGGGCAGGGTGGTTTTCAGGAAGTTGAACAGATGGCTCTGTTTAAAGATATGGTCGCCTATCAAGAAGAAGTGCGCGACCCTTCACGTATCGCCGAAGTTCTGAACCGGGTTATTTCGCAAGCTATCCGTCTGAGCGCGCCAGCACAAATTAACGTGCCACGCGATTTCTGGACTCAGGTTATTGATATTGATATTCCCGAAGTGGTTAGCTTTGAGCGTCCTTCGGGCGGTGAAGAAGCCATTGCACAGGCAGCAAAGATGCTTTCTGAGGCAGAATTCCCTGTATTGCTGAACGGGGCTGGTGTGGTTATTGGCGGCGCTATCGAAGCCACTATGGCGCTGGCTGAACGTCTGGATGCACCGGTATGTTGCGGGTATCAGCATAATGATGCCTTCCCGGGCTCTCACCCGCTATTTGCAGGGCCGCTTGGCTATAATGGCTCGAAAGCCGGCATGGAATTGATTGCCAAGGCAGATGTTGTACTGGCTTTGGGGACACGTCTGAACCCGTTCTCGACACTGCCTGGTTACGGCATTGATTACTGGCCAAAAGATGCAAAGATCATTCAGGTGGATATCAATCCGGATCGTATTGGCCTGACCAAGCCGGTAACGGTTGGTATTGTCGGAGATGCCAAGAAAGTAGCTACCTCTATTCTGGGGCATCTTGGCAGCAACGCCGGAGAAAAGAACCGGACAAGCCGCAAGGCCGCTATCGTGCAATACCAAATCAGCCTGGGCACAGGAACTGACCTCGCTTGATCATGAAGATGATGATCCGGGCACAACCTGGAACGAGCGGGCGCGCACAAGAGAGCCAAACAAGATGAGCCCGCGTATGGCGTGGCGGGCGATTACCTCTGTATTGCCTAAAGAAGCCATTATCAGCTCTGATATCGGTAATAATTGTGCCATTGGTAATGCCTATCCAACCTTTGATGAAGGGCGTAAATATCTGGCGCCTGGACTGTTTGGCCCTTGCGGGTATGGCTTTCCAGCCATTGCCGGAGCAAAAATTGCCCAGCCTGATGTGCCTGTTGTGGGCTTTGCAGGTGATGGCGCCTTTGGTATTTCCATGAACGAAATGGTATCTGTAGGCCGCAGTGAATGGCCAGCTATTACCATGGTTATTTTCCGCAACTATCAGTGGGGCGCAGAAAAGCGTAACACGACCTTGTGGTTTGATGACAATTTTGTGGGTACTGAGCTGGATATAGATGTCACCTATGCCGGGATCGCCGAACAGTGCGGTCTAATCGGGGTGCAGGTAGACAATATGGACGCGCTTAGCGAAGCTCTGGATACAGCGATTGCCGCACAGATGAAGGACAAGAAAACAACCTTTATCGAAGTGGTGCTGAATCAGGAACTGGGCGAGCCATTCCGCCGGGATGCGATGAAGCAGCCAGTTGCGGTTGCCGGTATCAATCCTGCGGATTTCCGTCCACAAACTGTCTAGGTTAGAGACTGTTTGGGCAAAACCAAAAAATGTCGATATCGCCAGAAAAGCCAAAAACTGCTGCACAGAATTTTATCAGTACTGTGCAAGCAGGCTGTCCTGAGGCGCTTCTGGCGGCGGCACGAGAAAGGGGCAGGGTAAATCTGTTAGTTGTCAGAGCCTCTGCACCCCTGCCTATGGAAGCAGCCTTTAATGCCTATCAGGCGGGGATTGCAAACCCTGTTCTGGTTGGCGAGGCAGATAGAATTCAGGCTGAAGCTGCAAAGCTGGGCTGGGATTTATCCGATATCACCATCATTCCAGCAGATGGTGAGGCCAAAGCGGCATCTGTGGCAGCCGATTTGCTGAAATCCGGTTTAAGCGGAGATTCTGATCAGCTAATTGGGGCGGTTATGAAAGGCCAGCTTCATACAGATGTGTTTATGGGCGCGCTGCTGGATCGTGAGGTTGGCTTGCGTATCGGCAACCGTTTGGTTCATGTTTTTGCCATTTATCCGCCAGATAGCGAGGCAGGGCCTGTTCTGGTATCTGATGCGGCGGTTAATGTAACCCCGGATGAGAAAACCCAGAACCAGTCGATGATAGAGATGTGCGCACTGGCCAAAAAGTTGGGGCAGGAACGACCGAAACTGGCGATATTATCAGCCACCGAAACACCAATTGAGTCCATGCCCGCCTCGCTTGTCGCACGTGAGCGCGCAGAATGGGCAGCGGCAAATATTCAGGATATAGACGTATCTGGCCCGCTATCTTTTGATTTGGCGTTATCCGCAAATGCGGTTTCTACCAAGGGAATTACAGGCGATGCGGTAGCTGGCCAGGCGAACTGCCTGTTGGTGCCGGATATTGTTAGCGGCAATATCCTGTATAAAGCGCTGGTATATTTATCTGGTGGTTGTGCTGCGGGTATTGTGCTGGGCGGTGCGTTGCCGGTATTGCTGACCAGCCGTGCAGACCCGCCAGCCGCCCGGCTTGCCTCTATCGCCCTTGCCGCTGTCGCAGGGTAGCAGGCTTCCCATATTAATTGAGCAACGAAAAAAGGGGGGCTACCCCTTCATTCGCTCGCCTTTTGGATCATATAGCGGTTTCAGGCTGGCTTTGGCCCCGCAAAGCTGTCCAGCGACATCTAGCTGATAGCTGGCGGCCAGCATATCTGCCGCGCTTTCGCCTTTTTCACAAGCCACATAGCCTAGCCCGATTGCCCCGCCCAAATAATGGCCATAATTACCCGAGGTCAGATAGCCTGTTATCTGGCCATCTTTTAAAATCGGCTCATTATGATAGAGCAGCGGTTCCGGATCGGTGAGCTGGAATTGTACCAGACGGCGAGACAATCCCGCTTCTTTCTTTCGCAATATGGCATCACGTCCGATAAATTCACCAAATTGAGAGGGCTGTTTGTGAGCTTTGACTGCAAAGCCCAGCCCTGCTTCCAAAATATGATCCTCATCACTGATATCATGGCCAAAATGCCGAAAGGCTTTTTCAATTCGGCAGCTATCGAGAACATGCATGCCAGCAGGGGTCAGCCCTTTATCCGCGCCAGCCTGCATGACCACATCAAAGACATGCTCTGCCATCTCGGTGCTGACATATAGCTCCCATCCAAGCTCGCCAACATAGGATACGCGGTGGGCGCGTGCGATAGCCTGGCCAATCTCTATCTCGCGTGCCTGTCCAAATCCGAAATCTGCATTTTCCAGAAGGCAATCTCGCTTGCGCAGGCGGGGGTTTGCGATTGTTGGCGGCCGAGGCTCGAACACGGAATTGCTGGCAGGTCTGGTGGGTGAGACTGGCAACTTGCAGCCCAAG
>JBMZFK010000075.1:0-8033 GCA_049615365.1 Puniceispirillaceae bacterium (SeqCode) | reverse complement strand
GCACCATCACAGAAGGGTCTGTTTGCGGGGCGCCATCACAATGCAGCTGGCCATCCAGAATTAAATTTTTGATACGCGAGCGTGAAAGCGCCTCTACACCGCTATTTTCAGCCAGCCATCTGTCTAAGCGCTGGCGCGGTATCTCGTCATCTGTGGTAAGGGTAAGGGTTTCAGCCATCATCTATGTCAGTAACTGCTTGCCAAAAAATCTTGCCAGAAAAACATGCCCTGCTGGCAAATCAAAAAGCGTTTGCGCCATCTTCTCACGGATAGGCGCGAGGTGCAAATCAGCATTTGTGAAATCTGCGGGGCTTGTGATAAAACTGCCATAGCTATGTGGCGGCAAACCGCTATAATAGGGCTGGTAATGCGATCGGAAAACACCACTATAAATAGGAAAAGGCCGTTAAAAAATGCAGGATAATAGCCCGGATTTACAACAGCCGCCCCTATTTTCGCCGCGCACGATAAAAATCCTAAAGCTGTCGATTGTGGTGATGACCTCTTTGATCGCAGCAGGTTTGGTCGCCCTTGTCATTGGCATGAAACAACAGGCCGACAAGCTGATAGCCAAAAATGCCAGCCAAACCCGGATATATAACTATCAGTTAAGCGAGGGGGCGAGGTACCGTTCGGTGCATATAGGCGCTGACGGACAGATTTGGGTGGAAGGGATATTCCCGGATGGCCGCATAGAGCTGATAGAGGTAGATAAGCAAGGCGCGGCCGGGCAACATATTATTCTAGAGCCAGGAAATTAGCGCCTCTAGCCAGCTGGCCAGTCTGGCCTCTAGCGGCAGGTCTGCCGGCCTATATATCTGATAATCTGCCAGTGCCGGCAACAGGTAATATCGCCCCAGAAACACCAGAAATGCCAGATATAAATCATGGGCACGCAGGTTAAGCCAGTGCGGGATAAGGTAGCGGCCAGCGCGCAATATATGACCACCGCCCTTTATGATATGCCGCAGAACGGGCAGGGATGTTTGCTCCGGGGTGACGATCAGCAACAGGAAACGGGCTATCATCAGCCACATAACAATTCCGAACAGACTGTCTAGCAACAGCTTCCATAGGGGCAGGGGAAACAGGCTGGAAAAAGAAAAAAAGGACATGCGCGTTGTCAGATCTGAAAAAGAGATAAAGATACGTCAGCTAAAGTTTGCACAAACAGCATAGCAAAATATTGCATTTTGCGCTATGACAGGAACACAAGTAAAACTCCTGAAAAACAGGCCTCACCTCGGTATAAGGAATGTCTCAATTATGGCAAGCACACAATATGTCTATACAATGCACAAGCTGGGCAAAGCCTGGCCGGGTGGCAAGGAAGTTTTAAAAGATATTAGCCTGTCATTTTTGCCAGGCGCAAAAATCGGGGTGCTTGGCCTGAACGGGGCGGGTAAATCAACCTTGCTGAAAATTATGGCGGGTATTGAAACAGAATTCTCTGGCGAAGCCTGGCCAGCAGATGGCCTGAAAGTTGGATATTTGGCACAGGAACCAGAGCTGGATCCGACCATGGATGTTGCAGGTAATGTGCTGTCCGGCATGGGTCAGGCAAAAGAGCTTGTAGACAGGTTTAATGAGGTTAGCGCGCGTTTTGCCGAAGAGCTTACCGATGATGAAATGAATGATCTGATAGCCGAGCAAGCCGAATTGCAAGAGCAGATTGACGCCATAGATGGCTGGGATTTGGAACGCAAGGCCGAAATTGCCATGAATGCCTTGCGGGTACCAGATGGCAATGCAGATGTCAGCGTCCTGTCTGGCGGGGAACGCCGCAGGGTGGCGTTATGTAAATTGCTGCTCAGCGCCCCTGATATGTTGTTGCTGGATGAACCAACCAACCATCTGGACGCCGAATCTGTCGCCTGGCTACAGCGTTTTTTACATGATTTTCCAGGAACCGTCGTAACCATCACGCATGATCGCTATTTCCTTGACGAGGTGGCAGGCTGGATTTTGGAACTGGATCGCGGGGCCGGTATCCCTTATCAGGGTAATTATTCTGGCTGGCTGGAACAAAAGCAAAAGCGCCTAGAGCAAGAAGGTAAAGCAGAAGATAGCCGGGTAAAATCGCTGTCACGCGAGCTGGATTGGGTGCGCTCTGCTCCAAAGGCGCGGCAGTCCAAATCAAAGGCGCGGTTGTCTGCTTATGAAAAGCTGCTGGAGCAGGATAAAGAAGTCCGTAACGAGACCACCAAAATCTCTATTCCGGCAGGCCCACGTCTAGGGGATATTGTTATCGAGGCAGAAAAGCTGGAAAAAGCCTTTGGCGATAAATTGCTGGTAGAAGATTTAAGCTTCCGTCTGCCGCCGGGCGGCATTGTCGGGGTTATTGGCCCGAACGGGGCCGGTAAATCCACCTTGTTTAAAATGCTGACCGATCAGGAAGCCCCGGATAGCGGGTCTATGCGGTTGGGGGAGACGGTAAAGCTGGGCTATGTGGATCAATCGCGAGATGCGCTAGATGATGGCAAAACCGTCTGGGAGGAAATTTCAGATGGGCTGGATGAATTACAGCTTGGCAACCGAACCATGCCATCACGCGCCTATGTTAGCCTGTTTAATTTTAAAGGCGGTGAACAGCAAAAACGGGTAGGCCAGCTCTCTGGCGGCGAGCGTAATCGTGTGCATCTGGCAAAAATGCTGAAAAGCGGTGCAAATGTGTTGCTGCTTGATGAGCCGACCAACGACCTTGATGTAGATACGCTGCGCGCCCTTGAAGAGGCGTTATTGGAATTTGCTGGATGTGCCGTTGTTATCAGCCACGATCGCTGGTTTCTGGATCGGATCGCAACCCATATCCTTGCCTTTGAAGGCAACAGCCATGTGGAATGGTTTGAGGGCAATTATCAGGCTTATGAAGAAGATAAAAAGCACCGTCTGGGCGCCGATGCCAACCAGCCAACCCGTATCCGCTACAAGCCTATTTCGCGCTAGTCACCGCCCAGCTAGCCCCAGGATTCACAATCTTGCAAAGGCACTTCGGATATACGGTGTGCGGACGGGGCGTGCCTGCTAGTTGGCGGTTTGGCTATTGACACTCTCCAGGCGAACCCGCATCGCGTCAATCAGGGCCGAAAAATCGCCACCACTGCGTTTGATAAGGGCTGTATTTTCATCCTGCTGTGTTTTCAGCATCGAGATATTTTCAATCTCCAGATCAATAATTTGGATAGGCTTTCCTTTTTGTGCAGATAGCCGCCAGATAATTTCAGTATCAGGAATCTGACCAGATTGATCTGTGGCAATACCGGTAACCAGTATAAGCTTATCGCCTCTGGCTTGTGCATTTGTCGGGGTAAAGTCGAAGTTAAGGATCTGGTCGAACCGGTTGCTTGCTTCGGATAGCAAAACCCCGCGAAATAGCTCGCTATAGGCCTGGCGTTGTTCTGTAGAGCCAGCACGCCAGTACCGCCCGGCGGTAAAGCGGGTAATCCCCTCCACATCAAAATAGGTATTCATGATATTGGTCAGGCGCTCTTTGCGTGCTTCCGGGCTAAGGGTGCTGGCGTTTGCTTCAATGCTTTCTAATTCTGTTAGCAACTCGCTGACCAGATTTTCAGCAATCGTCAGCCGTTCTGCCGCAGCGGTGTGTATCCACCCGCCAACAAAAAGCACACTGGCAGTTAAAAGAATAAACAGACCCTGTTTTATTTGGGCATTAATAGCGCTGGTCATAACAGCCTCACCTTATTCGAAAAAACTATCAAAGTCTGCATCGCCGTCTTCGGCGGGCAGATTGTTACGCAACAGGCCGTCACGCTGTTGATAATAGGCCGAGCGCGCCCGTGCATAGGGATCAAGACTGTTATATTTCACATCATTGATCGCATCAAAATAGGTAGCGCGGATAGAGGTCACCGATACCGGTATAGAGGCGGTGCGTACGCTGTTTGGCGCTCCTGCCGTCAGCTGGCCATAAGGGTTGGTGATAAAATCAACGCCCCATCCAACGAGAGAGCGACTGGTATGGCTGCCTAAAAAGGGGGCGACAAGATAGGGGCCTTCTTGTATGCCGGCACTGGCCAGAGTTTGGCCGAAATCTTCCGGTTCTGGCTTTTCTTCGCCTTCCATCAAATCAACCAGACCCAAAGTAAGGCTGTTAATGGCAAAGCTAAGCGTAGCAATGGCGGCGTTCTCCCCCTTGCCTTGCAGTGCAGAGTTCACAGCTGTCTTTGGCATGCTGGCCCATTCAACATGATTGCGAAGGGCGGTTTGCACTTGTGGCGGCGTGGTTCGAAGGGCTTTGGCGGCGGGCTCAAGCACATAATCATCCAGGCCAAGATTAAACGCAAATACAGACCGATTAGCCTGTTCATAGGGATCATCCCTGCCTGCCTCTTCTGCTGTTTGAGAGGTGGCCGCACACCCGGCGACAAGCATGGCGACGCCGAGGCTCATCCCTGCGTGAATAAAGGCCTTTAAATGGCCCTTTATCCCGGTCTTTATATGGTGATGTGCTGTTATCATCGCTTGTCTCGTTTATGGCTTTTTTGCCTGCATCGCGGCATAAATTAAACCTGCTGGAGAGCAGATGCAAGCATAACTGGCGCTATTGCCGTTGGGGAATAAGCCTGTCTGTTGGTATAAACTTATTCAAAGATTTTGCTATGCACCTAATATTCCTGAATTTTTGAGGGGTTTTGCCCGCATAACGTCAGAAAATCGGCATAGATAATTTTTTGACATTACAGGGTAGCCTGGCTGCATCTGGTTATTTGGTATGGTTTTGTGCTAAAAAAGATGTCTCAGAACAGGCTTTCCAAGCCCCTGTTTTGCTCCTATATCTTTAACTAAACCACTTTGATTCTCGTGAGGCGTTTCCTTGTCCCATCCAGTCGACCCATCCCAAACGCCGCCATCTGTGCAAACTCCGGCACTGGCCAGCTCATCTGAAACACAGATGCCGGAAGGGCCATGGCTGCAGGGGCTGAATGCACCGCAGCGCGAGGCGGTCACCAGCCTGGAGGGCCCCCTATTGGTCCTGTCAGGAGCCGGGACAGGTAAAACCCGCGTATTGACAGCCAGGCTGGCCCAGCTGGTCGCCACCCGTAAAGCTGCGCCCTGGAATATTCTGGCGGTTACCTTTACCAACAAGGCCGCCCGCGAGATGAAAGCCCGTATCCTGCATCTGGTAGGGCCCATGGCAGAACAGGTTATGCTGGGGACCTTCCATTCTATCGCGGCGCGTATGTTGCGCCGTCATGCTGAATTGGTAGGTTTGAAATCGGACTTCACCATTCTGGACAGCGATGACCAAATACGCTTGCTAAAACAGCTGCTGGATGCCCAGCAGATTGATCCCAAACGCTGGCCGGCGCGCATGCTGGCAGGGATTATTAGCGGGTTTAAGGATCGTGGTCTGGTGCCGACCAAAGTATCGGCAGCCGAGGCAAGTGATTTTGCAAATGGCCGTGCCGCCGAGCTATATGGGCTCTATCAGGCGCGGCTGAAAACCCTGAATGCGGTGGATTTTGGGGATCTGCTATTACATATGCTGACCATTTTCCGTGAACATCAGGATGTGTTGCGCGATTATCAGTCCCGTCTAACCTATATTATGGTGGATGAATATCAGGATACCAATGTCGCGCAATATCTATGGTTGCGCTTGCTGGCAGCGGGGCATCAAAATTTATGTTGTGTTGGCGATGATGACCAGTCGATTTATGGCTGGCGCGGGGCCGAGGTTGGAAATATCCTGCGTTTTGAAAGCGATTATCAAGGCGCCAAGACGGTTCGGCTTGAGGAAAATTATCGCTCTACCGGGCATATTTTATCTGCGGCTTCTGCGGTGATTGCCCATAATGAACAGCGATTGGGAAAAACCTTATATACCGCTGATGCAGAAGGGGATTTGATCCGGGTTGCTGGCTATTGGGATGGGCAGGAAGAAGCGCGCACCCTCTCCTCAAGCATCGAGGGGTTGATGGGCAATGGGTATGATTTAAACCAGATTGCGGTGCTGGTTCGAGCAGGGTTTCAAACAAGAGAAATAGAAGAACGGTTTCTGGCAATCGGCCTGCCTTACAAGGTTGTGGGAACACGCTTTTATGAACGCGCAGAAATTCGTGATGCGATGGCCTATCTGCGGCTAATTAACCAGCCAGCAGATGATTTGGCGTTTGAGAGAATTATTAACACCCCTAAGCGCGGTCTGGGAACGGCCAGCTTGCAACAGATTTATCACCTGGCCCGAAGCACGCAGACCCCGCTTCTTGCCGCGGCAGGCGCCCTTGCAGATAGTGACGAGTTGCGCCCGCAAGCGCGGCGGGCATTGGCTGATTTCTGTCAGCAAATTGCTGGCTGGTATCAGAAAAAAGACAGCATGCTGCCATCAGAATTTGCCCAGGAAGTGCTGGATGAATCAGGATATACAGGCATGTGGCAGGCAGATAAATCCCCTGACGCGCCAGGCCGTCTGGAAAATCTGAAAGAATTGATTACCGCGATGGAGCCGTTTGATACGCTTGGCGGGTTTTTAGAGCATATCTCATTGGTAATGGATAATGAGGCCAGCTCGGATGAGGGCGAGGTTTCCTTGATGACCTTGCATGCGGCCAAGGGGCTGGAATTTGATACGGTCTTTTTGCCGGGATGGGAAGAAGGGGTGTTTCCTAGCCAGCGATCCTTGGATGAAAATGGCGGGGCAGGGCTGGAAGAAGAACGCCGCCTTGCCTATGTTGGTATCACCAGAGCGCGTAAAAATGTCTATATCAGCTTTACCGCTAATCGGCGTATTCACGGCCTGTGGCAATCTTCTATTCCGTCCAGGTTTATTGCAGAGCTGCCTGCAGAGCATATTGAAGAAGATATGGCACAAGGGATGGGTCTTGGCCGAGCCGAGCCGGTCATGCTGGGCGATGTTAGTGGCCGGGTTGGCAAGCCGGGCTATGGGCCTGGATGGGGGCGCATGGCCAGCCGCCAGATTACCGGCCAGCAGAACAGCAGTTCTGGTGCCCCGCAGCGCGACCGTGATGGCTGGTTGCCTGATAAGGGTCGGCATAATTTTGAAAAAGGGATGCGGGTCTTTCACCAGAAATTTGGTATGGGCAGTATTGAGTTGGTTGATGCAGATAAGCTGGAAATTGCCTTTGATAAGGCAGGCTTGAAAAAGGTTGTGGCCAGTTTTGTCAGCCTGCCAGATGGAACCAATTAACAAAGCTGGTACGAGATGAACACAACAGTGAAAACAGCGCCAGCAGATATAGAACATAACAGCAGCAATGCTGGATATTGGCTGTTAACGCTCACCAGTCCTGAAAATCTGGTACCGCTGGAAACCGCGATTGATGCCCTTTTTGCCCCGGATGCCATGTCTGTTGAGGCAGAGGACACCGCGCGCCGAAAACTGCAGGTTTGGTTTCAGGACAAACCTGATGAAACAGAACTCCACGCGATAGTGGCGCGTGCGCTTGCCGTGCCAGATGACGCAGAGATTATGCTGGAATTTATCGCCGAACATGATTGGCTGGCAGAAAACAGAAAAAGTTTCCCAGCGCTATCTATTGGCCAGTTCTGGATTTATGGTAGCCATATCACCACCCCTCCGCCGCAAACATTACTGCCGATATTAATCGACGCGGCTCAGGCCTTTGGGTCTGGCACACATCCAACAACACATGGCTGCTTGCTGGCATTGAGCGATAGAAAACAGCAAAGACGCCGCCCCAAAGCCATTCTGGATATGGGCTGTGGCAGTGCCATTCTGGCGATAGCGGCCAGTCATCAATTTCCAGGTGCCAGTGTGATGGCTGCAGATAATGACGCGATATCTGTACGTACCGCCGCCGAGAACCGCAAGCTAAACAAGATATCCCCCCGGCAAATGAAAACGGTACTCTCCGCAGGGTTTTCCAATCGGGCAGTATCACGTGCCGGGCCTTATGATATTGTTTTTGCCAATATCCTTGCCCGGCCGCTTCGCCTGATGGCGGCCGGTCTAACCGCCCATCTGGCCAGCCACGGCCAGCTTATCCTGTCTGGCTTGCTCACCACTCAGGTGAATTGGGTCATGCAGGCCT
>JBMZFK010000074.1:0-8189 GCA_049615365.1 Puniceispirillaceae bacterium (SeqCode) | reverse complement strand
AGTGCCGCCGCCAGCCTTTTTTGCCGAAAATTGTTTATCCCTGCAGGTTGGTCAGGAAATTGCCCAAACTGAGATTACCGAATTTTTGGCAAGAAATGGGTTCATGCGTACCCAAACAGTGCGCGAATTTGGCGAATTCTCTCTGCGTGGCGGCATTTTGGATATTTTTGCCAGCACGCTTAGCCCGCCAGTTCGGCTGGATTTCTTTGGGGATGAAATTGAAACTATTCGATATTTTGATGCCCTTAGCCAGCGCTCGGAAGGGGATGCAGGGCATCTGACCATCCATCCGGCTTCTGAATTTTGTTTGGATGATGAAATTATCAGCCAGTTTCGCCAGCGCTATCTTGCCCTGTTCGGCAGCAAGGCGGCGCGTGATCCGCTATATGAGGCGGTATCAGCCGGTCAGACACCGGCAGGTATCGAACATTGGCTGGGCCTGTTACATTCAGAGCTGGTACCGTTATCGGCGTGTCTTGAGGGATGGACTTGCCTGTTTGATGTGGATTGCCAGCCTGCGGCAACCGCCCGATGCGAGCAGATATCTGATTTCTACACCGCCAGACGCGATGCGCTATCTGATAAGGAGGAAAGCATTTATCGGCCGCTACCGCCGGATAAAATCTATGTGAATATAGATGAAATCAATAGCCTGGCAGAGCGTGAAGATACCAGCTTTCTGTTTAATTTTGCGGCTCCGGATGGCGCTGACTGGCCAGATACTAAAGCCCGTCTTGCTCCGCATTTCCACAGCCCTTCTGGCGCGCAGGATCGCCCGGTTGCCATCGCCGCGCAACATATACGCACAGAATGCACTGACAAGGCAGTTATTCTATGTGCGGGCAATGAGGCTGCGGTTGCACGCCTGACAGAGCTGTTTGCCGCTGAAATGGGTGCATCGCCGCTACGGGTTACCAGCCTTGGCGAGATTACATCTGCTGGCCACTATGTAATGGTATGGCCGCTGGAAACCGGGTTTGAGACACCTGATGCGCTGGTGCTGAGCGAGCAGGATATTTTTGGTGCCAGAATGAGCCGGCCAACAGGTCGCCGCCGCCGGGCAGATAATTTTCTGCGGGAAGTCTCGTCTCTTGAGGTTGGCGATTTGGTTGTGCATGTCGAGCATGGCATTGGCAGATATGAAGGGCTGGAGACCATTACCTCGGATGGTACCCAGCATGATTGCCTGCATCTGCGCTATGCCGGTGGCGACAGGCTGTATCTGCCTGTAGAGAATATCGAGCTGCTAAGCCGATATGGCCAGGAAAGCAGTGATGTGGTGATGGACAGGCTGGGCGGGGTTGGCTGGCAAACCCGCAAAGCCCGTATCAAAGGCCGGATCCGCGAAATGGCCGATCAATTGATTAAGATCGCCGCAAACCGGGCAGTTGCCAAGGCTGAACCCCTATCGCCGCCAGAAGGGGTGTTCGCTGAATTTTGTGCCCGTTTCGGCCATAGTGAAACAGATGATCAGCTGGACGCCATACATGATGTTCTTGGCGATCTGGGCTCTGGGCAGGCAACCGACAGGCTGATTTGCGGGGATGTAGGCTTTGGCAAGACCGAGGTTGCGCTACGTGCTGCTTTTGTCGCTGCCATGTCCGGCTATCAGGTTGCGCTGGTTACCCCGACCACCTTGCTGGCGCGTCAACATGCGCATTTGTTTGAAGCCCGCTTTAAAGGGTTTCCGGTAACCGTCGCCAGCCTGTCGCGGATGGTAACACCAAAACAGGCACAAAAGGTAAAAGAAGGGCTGAAAGACGGATCGGTTCAAATGGTGGTTGGCACCCATGCCTTGCTGGCAAAATCTATTGATTTTAACCATTTAGGCCTGTTGATTATCGATGAGGAACAGAATTTTGGAGTCGCCCAGAAAGAACGGCTGAAAGAATTGCGTGGTGATGTGCATGTGCTGACCCTGTCTGCAACCCCGATACCGCGTACCTTGCAACTGGCTTTATCCGGGGTACGGGATATGTCATTGATTGCCACCCCGCCTGTCGATCGTCTGGCGGTGCGAACCTTTGTTGGCGGCTGGGATAGTGTGGTCTTGAAAGAGGCGCTGACACGCGAGCGTTTCAGAGGCGGTCAGAGCTTTGTTGTCTGTCCGCGCATTGCCGATTTAAACCGGGTCTATGACAGGCTGGTAAAAATGGTTCCTGATCTGCGTATCTTTACCGCACATGGGAAGATGGCTGTGAATGATCTAGATGAGGTGATGACCGATTTCGGAGAGGGCAAGGCAGATGTGCTGCTCTCTACCAATATCATCGAATCCGGGATTGATATTCCAACCGCAAACACCATCATAATCCATCGTGCAGATATGTTCGGACTGGCCCAGCTGTATCAATTGCGCGGGCGTGTCGGGCGCAGTAAAGAACGCGCCTATGCCTATTTAACAACCGATCCGGATCTTATTTTAACGCCGCAAGCCCGCAGGCGTCTGGATGTGATGCAGACCCTGGATACGCTTGGGGCAGGCTTCTCGCTGGCCTCTTATGATATGGATATTCGCGGCGCTGGCAATTTGCTGGGAGATGAGCAATCTGGCCATGTGCGCGAGGTAGGCATAGAGCTGTATCAGGATATGCTGAAACAGGCCGTGGATATTGCGAAAAAGAGCCGTGAGGAAGCCGCAGATAGCGGTGATGATGGCCAGGATTGGTCTCCGCAAATCTCGCTTGGCACAAATGTATTGATCCCCGAATCCTATGTTGCAGATTTGTCGGTGCGCCTGTCCTTGTATCGCCGGATAGGTAATTTAAAGACTGTGGAAGATATTTTTGACATAAAGGCAGAATGTGCAGATCGGTTTGGTGCGTTGCCATACACAATGAACAACTTGCTGGAAATTGTTGAATTAAAACAATTGTGCCGCCAGCTTAATATTCAGAAATTTGATGCCGGGGATAAGGGGTTTGCGCTTAGCTTCCGCGAAAACAAGGTTGGGGATCCAGATGCGCTAATCGGCTGGATTGCCGCACAACGGGGCAAGGTGTTGTTGAAATCGGATCACCGGATTGTCATCCGGGATGAGCTGGCCAAGATTTCCGCACGTGGCGGGAAAGCTAAAAATTGGCTGCGCACCATGACACAGGCCTTGTGTAAACCAGCCTAGACCTCGCGCTCAACTCTGTTTGCGATGCGGTTTAGCTATCTGATGCAGGCTGGACACAGGCATCAATGGCATTGACCAGCACATCAGCAGGATACGCACCGGCAACAGAATATCTGCCAGAAAAAATAATCAGCGGAACCCCCTCAATACCCACCATCCGGCCTTCATCCAAATCATCGGCTAGGCGCTTTTCTGCGGCATCATCTTCTGCATACAAGCTGGGTGCATCAAGGCCAGCCCTTGCGATCAGATCTTCTTGAACTTCCTGTGACGAGATATCAAGCCCATCCAGAAAATAGGCATGATAAAACAATTCCGATAGCGGTTCTGCCTGTTGCCCGGCGGCGATCAGCAACTTGTGAATAGGGCGGGTATCCGGGGTCTTTTCAATATCCATAAAATTGAAATCAATTCCGCTTTCTGACCCTGCTTTTGATATGCGGGCATACACTGCCGAGGCGGCTGGGCCAAATTTAGCATGCAGATAGGCTTGCCTGTCCATCCCCTGTTGCGGCATGGTCGGGTTCAGCAAAAAGGTGCGCCAGCGATAGCGCGGCGTGATATGTGGCCGCATGGCAAAGGCTGCCTCCAGCCTTTTTTTGCCAATATAACACCAGGGGCAGATAATATCGGCAAAGATATCTATATCGATAATTGCAGTCATAAGGCGCGGCTCTATATATAGGGTCAGGTTTCGGCTTATATGTTTCTAACCTAGCTGTATTTTCATTGTTTGGGTAATATTTTAAAGGCGCAGTGCTGAAGATGGATGAAAAACTTGTCAAAAAGACTGAAAAGTCGCGGGATGAATTGCTGGCTTCTGCTCAAACTCTGGGGATCAGCATTTTATCGCACTCTTCTGATGATGCGGTGTTACCTGATAGCGGCTTTGCACCTTTTATTCGGCAAAATGGACAGTTTTACATCTATTCCAGCAGGTTATCCTCGCATGTTCGAAGCCTGATAGATGGCCAGCCTGCTCAATTTTTTCTGATCGCTGATGAGGTGGTCTCGCAAAATATCTGGGCGCGGGTTAGGTTAAAATTTACGGCCCAAACAACCGAAATTGCCCGTGATGCAGATAATTTTGAACAGATTCTGGATAAAATAGGGGCGGCACATGGCCCTGTCATGGACTTAATCCGTGATTTTACCGATTTTCATCTATTTGAGATCACCCCAGAGCGCGGTACGTTGGTCACAGGTTTTGCCGCCGCTTTTGAGGTGGAAGGGCCAGATTTTAACCTTATCGCCCATTTAACTCAGGGATAAAGATGGAAACCTCCCTTCCTATCTTCTGGAGCTTTCGGCGCTGCCCCTATGCGATGCGCGCCCGCCTTGCGCTTCGTTCTGCGGCTATAGAGGTGGAATTGCGCGAGATAATATTGCGCGACAAGCCCGAAGATTTTCTTGCGGCCTCAACAACACAGACCGTCCCTGTGTTGGTGCTGCAGGACGGAGAGGTCATCGAGGAAAGCCGCGATATCATGTTATGGGCGCTACAGCGTTCTGGCGATCCGGAAAACTGGCTTGCGCCCTATCATGCAGATAAAGAAGCGGTATCGGCCTTTTTTGATCGTCTGGACGGGCCATTTAAATCTGATTTGGACAGGTATAAATATGCCGCCCGTTTTAACAGGGATAAAGCAGATATTGCCAGTAACCAGCTTATCCACCGCGAGCAGGGGGCAGTTTTCCTGGGCGAATTGGAACAGTGCCTGGCGAGACAAAAATGCCTGTCCGGGGCGCAGATGGGGATTTTGGATTTTGCCTGCCTGCCCTTTGTGCGGCAATTCCGCCTGGCCGATATGCACTGGTTTGATGCACAGGACTGGCCCCATTTGCATAGCTGGCTATCACAATTTCTTGTCAGTGACAGATTTGCACAAATTATGGAGAAATACCCCGCCTGGCAACCTGAACAAGACCCGGTACGCTTCTAGGCAGTAGCGGGCCGGGTGCGCATGCTTGATAAGATATAGAAACTGAGCGAGCTTAGCACAATTGCGCCGCCGACCATCATCCAAAATCCAGGTCGCTCTCCGACCCCTAGCCAGACCCAAAATGACCCTAATATCGTCTCTAAAAACATAAACAGGCTGACATTTGCGGCATTGGTATGGCGGGTTGCGCTGGTTAATGCCACAAAAGAGATAGGCAGAATAATCAGGCCACTTACCGATATCATCAACATATTGCCCGCAAACAGGCTGGGGCCATCCGGGGTGGTAACAGCAACCACCAGGCCAACACATCCGGCCAGAAAAGATCCCAGCCCGTTCATACCCAGCAGAGGGATAGCGTCATTACTGCGAAGCAACACAAAGCTTAGCCCCAGAGACGCCGCTGCTGTTAACCCGCAAATCGCGCCGATAAGCGTACTTCCATCGGGGGCTGCAATAACATTATCGCCGTCCGAGACCGCAATGATGATGCCGATAAAACAACAGAAAATGGCACTCCAGCTGGCTCTGCTGATCCATTCTGACAGGAAAACAAGCGAAAAAAGCGCCGCAAATATAGGCGCACAGGCTATCGTGATAAGCACAATCGCCACTGATGATTCCGCGATGCCATAGGTAAAAGACGAGCCGCCAACCAGCGTGCATAGCACCGCCCCGCACCCTTGCGGGCTGAACAGGGCGGCAAGTTCTTTTTTGGCGTTCTGTTTGTTTCTTGCCAGCAGATGGCTGCCTGCCCATAACAGCAGCAATAAACAGCCCATTTCAAGCCCTCGCCAGGCCATCATTACCCAGGCGGGCATTTCAGACAGGCGCATAAACAGCGTGTCTGGCGTGATCATCAGCGCACCAAATAGTGCCAGCAGCAGCCCGTAGCGGCTGTTTTTTAACTCGGATTTCATCTAGTGCCCTATATGGTTGGGAGGTGCCTATGCTGATTTTGGTAAAAGCTGGCATGGGTTAAGTAGGTGTGATTTTTTCAAAGAACGCTTTGCTTTGTAGAGATATTTGCTGTTTTTTATCCTCTGACATTTTATCCCAGCTTCGGTAAATCATACCAAGGCGCGGATTACCGCGAAGCGTGTTTTCATGCCGGCTAAGAAAATCCCAATACAAATACCCGAACGGGCAGGCGCGGTCACCATTTTTTTCTTTCGGGCTGTATCTACATCCCTTGCAATAGTCAGACATCCGGTCGATATAGGCGCTGCCAGCGGCATAGGGCTTGCTGGCCAGAATGCCGCCATCTGCAAATAACACCATGCCGGTTACATTTGGCAGTTCCACCCATTCATAGGCATCTGCATAAACAGATAAATACCAGTCATTGACAGCATCAGGGGCCAGGCCAGCCAGCAACGAGAAATTTCCAATAACCATGAGCCGCTGAATATGATGGGCATAGGCATTCTTTTGAGTCTCGCTAAAGCATTGATGCAGGCAATTCATATCTGTTTGCGAATCCCAGAAAAATTGAGGAAGCGGACGCTCTGCCTGTAGAAAGTTCATATCCTTATATTCCGGCATTTTCAGCCAATATAACCCGCGCACAAATTCGCGCCAGCCCAGGATTTGCCGCACAAACCCCTCTACCGAGTTCAGCGGGGCCAGCCCGTTATCATAGGCGTCTACCGCTGCATCTACTGCCTGCATTGGACTAAGCAGACCGCAATTTAAATAAAAGCCGATATGCGAGTGAAACATAAAGGGCTCTCCGGTGCGCATCGCATCCTGATAAGTGCCAAAATCAGCTAACCTTTCGGCAATAAATTGTGCCAGAACCTGCTGTGCCTGGCCGTGGGTTACAGCAAAGTAAAAGGGATGTAAATCACCATAATGATGAGAAAACTCGGCCTCTACCAGCGCGCATACCTCGCTTGTGATCTCATCAGGCTCAAACAGGGTGGGGGCAGGGACAGGGACAGTATTATCTGGCGGTTTGCGGTTATCGCTGTCATAATTCCACTGCCCGCCAATCGGCTCACCATCGCGCATCAAAATGCCGGTTTTACGGCGCGTCTCGCGATAGAAATATTCCATGCGTAATTGTTTGCGCCCCTCGGCCCATTCGGCAAATGAATCCAGGCTACAGTAAAACCGATCATCTTCCAGAATTTTTACAGGAAAGGCTGTGCTTGCCTGCCAGGTTTTCAGCAATTGCAAGACACGATATTCAGAAGGGTAGGTTGCGATCACCTCATCCAGATGGTGGCGGCGCAGGGCACGTTCTGCCTCGCCGGTAAAGCTGTGCGTATTATCTGCATCTGTGAGGGGTATGTAATCTACCTGCCAGCCTGCGCCGCGCAGGGCTTCGGCAAAATGCCGCATGGCCGAAAACAAAAAGGCGATTTTCTTTTTATGATGCTGAACATAGCTGGCTTCATCCCGCAATTCTGCCAGCAATACGATATCCCGGCTTTTATCCGCCGCCTTTAGCGCTGGAATATCAAAGCTGAGCTGATCGCCCATTATCAGAATAAGCGCGCTCATCTGCCCATCTCATTTATTTTGGCCTCATCTGGATTGAGTTTGGGCATCTGGGCAAAGGCATCTAATGCCCGCTGGCGAGAGGCTTTTACCTCCACAATAGGTTTGGGATAATCACTGCCAAGCCGAACCCGCGCCCGCGCCAGAATATCAGCAGGGGCTTCCCACGGATTAAACAGATATTTATTTGGCATATCGCGTAATTCCGGGACATATTTGCGCGTATAGTCTCCATCTGCGTCAAATTTCTGCCCTTGCGTCACCGGATTAAACACCCGGAAATAGGGCGCAGCATCTGCCCCGCATCCCGCAATCCATTGCCAGCCAGCGCTGTTGTTGGCACGGTCAGCATCGAACAGGCAGTCCCAGAACCAGGCCTCGCCATGATGCCAGTGTAATAACAGGTTTTTTACCAAAAACGAGCCAACAATCATCCGCACCCGGTTATGCATATAGCCTGTCTGATACAGCTCGCGCATCGCCGCATCCACAATTGGATAGCCTGTTTGCCCGATCTGCCATGCGCGCAAATGCTCCTCATTTTCAGCCCAGCCAAAACCGGCAAAGCGCGGCTGCAGGGGTTGTGTTTTTATATCCGGATTAAAATGCAACAGGCTGTA
>JBMZFK010000073.1:0-8597 GCA_049615365.1 Puniceispirillaceae bacterium (SeqCode) | reverse complement strand
GTACTTCCAAGCCCAATATCCCTGCGTCTGCCCTGAATCACCAAACGCTGCTCCCAGCGTTTAGCACCGCTTGCATCTACAATCAGATATAAGCCATGCCCATCGCCATACTTGCCTGGCGCGGTTGTTTTCTTAACAAACAGAGATGTTAGCTTATGAAGCTTGTGTGAACCCATTCTTGTTCACCCCACATATTACCCCACATTATGACTTAGATTCTACAGGACGGCATTGGATAAGTCAAAGAAGAATATATGCATAAGTGTATGTAATATATCTAATAATTAGATATAAACCATAATTAAAGCTAACAAATGATAAGGGGGTGTGGCGGAGGGGAAGGGATTCGAACCCCCGGAAGGAGTTTCCTCCTTCAACGATTTAGCAAACCGCCGCCTTCAGCCACTCGGCCACCCCTCCGCAATACAGGGCTAAACGGGATTGCTCCCCACGGCGTATGCACCTATCTCTCTAATGCTGTGCGGCCTGTCTGTCAATTTTGAAAAGAGCCTCGCCCGCATTTTTTTATGGGCCGCGGATTGCTAGCACCTGCTTTTGCATAAAAACACCCCTGCTGCGGATCAAGCCGATAGCCAGCCTGTCTCTGGCCTGTTATATTTTCATTCATTACAAAGTGATAAACAGGAACAAAACGATGGATAAGCTGACGGCAATGCGTGTATTTACCCAGATTGCCAGCTTGCGTTCTTTTAAAAAAGCTGGCGAGCAGCTGGGCCTGGCCCCTTCGGTGATTTCCAAACAATTAAGCGCGCTGGAAGCTGAGCTGGGCGTACAGCTGATAGAGCGCACCACCCGCACCGCCCGCCTGACCGAGATGGGCGATCTTTATTTGTTGAAATGCCAAACCATTCTGGATGAAATTGATGATATCGAAACCACCCTTGCCAAAGAGACAGGCTGCCTTAAAGGCCCGCTAACCATCAGCGCGCCGCCCGGCTTTACCCATCGTCATATTGCCCCGCATTTGACGGTATTCTCGCATGCCCATCCTGATGTGAATCTGAACCTGGTCAGCTCTGCCAATGACAGCCACCAGCTATTGCCGCAGGTGGATCTGGATATCCGTATTTCGGAAACCAGAGTCCATGAAGGCCATGCGATACAAATACTGGCTGGCAACCGCCGCCAGCTGGTCGGTACCCCCTATTATCTCAGCCGTTTTGGCAACCCGAAAAGCATAGCTGATCTGACCCGGCACAAGCTGGTGACCGTGGAAAATGGCATGGACAGCAATGACTGGCATTTCAAGGATGATAAACAGGGGGTCAGCACCTTCAAGGCGCGAGGCTATCTGCGCTTTGATAGCGGGGATGCGATTTTGCGCTGTGTACTAAATGATGGCGGGCTGGCGATGTTGCCAACCTATATTGTAGGGCGCCATATCACCTCGGGGGCGTTGCTGCCTGTACTGGAAACGCTGGTGGATGAACGCACCCCCATTCATGCGGTATGGCGACAGAAAAATCACCGCCTGCCAAAAATTGAGGCGTTCCTTGAGTTCCTGCAAGAGCTATACGGCGCCACCCCCTATTGGGACGAGGTCACAGACCATAATAAAGGGGCAGCGTTGCGGGCCTCTAAATAATCTGGCTCTTATTATCCGGGCTTATCATCTGGGTCTATAATCTGGCTCTATAATCCGGACAGGCGCGTGGCCAGACAGGCAATCATGCCTGGCTGTTCAGCTTGTCTTTTAGCATCTGGTTTACCATCGCCGGGTTCGCCTGACCGCCAGATAATTTCATTGTCTGCCCCACAAAAAAGCCAAACAGCTTATCCTTGCCACCTCGATATTCAGCAACCTTATCCTGATTATCGGCCAATACCTGATCAATCAGCCCTTCAATCGCGCCGGTATCAGATACCTGTTTCAGGCCTTTTTCCTCTATAATCTCTGCTGCTGGGCGGCCAGTATCAAACATATCGGCAAACACATCCTTGGCAATGCGCCCAGAAATCGTGCCATCTGAAATCAGGGCAACCAGCTCGCCCAGCGCATCCGGGCTAACCGGGCTATCTGCCAGGCTCTTGCCAGCCTTGTTCAGCGCACCAAACAGTTCCGAGGTCATCCAGTTTGCCACCAGCTTGCGATCGCGTCCGGCGCTGGCCTGCTCGTAAAAAGCAGCTGTCTCGCGCTCTTCGGTCAGCACCGACGCATCATAGGATGACAACCCATAATCGCTTACCATACGGGCTTTAATATCATCTGGCAGCTCTGGCAATTCTGCCTTGATCTCGTTAACAAATGCTGCATCCAGCTGCAAGGGCAGCAAATCCGGATCAGGAAAATAGCGATAATCATGGGCATCTTCCTTGCTGCGCATCTGCCGAGTGGCTCCTGTGCTGGTATCAAACAGCCGAGTTTCCTGATCGATAGTACCGCCAGCTTCCAGCACTTCTATTTGCCGTTCTACCTCATAATCAATGGCTTGCATGATAAAGCGAACAGAGTTCAGGTTTTTGGTCTCGGTACGGGTGCCCAGCTGATCGCCCGGGCGGCGCACAGACACATTTACATCTGCCCGCAACGACCCCTCTTCCATATTGCCGTCACAGGTTCCAAGATAGCGCAGGATAGAGCGCAGTTTTTTAATATAGGCGCCGGCCTGTTCTGCAGAACGCAAATCCGGGCGCGAGACAATTTCCATCAGCGCCACACCGGAGCGATTCAGATCAATATAGCTTTTGGTGGGATGCTGATCATGCAGGGATTTTCCGGCATCCTGTTCCAGATGGATACGCTCAATCCCAATATCATGGGTCGTGCCATCCGCCAGCTCTATGGTCAACACCCCCTCGCCAACAATCGGATGTTTGAACTGGCTGATCTGATAGCCTTGCGGCAAATCTGCATAAAAGTAATTTTTGCGATCAAACACACTGTAAAGATTAATCTCCGCCTTCAGGCCAAGCCCGGTTTTAACCGCCTGACGCACACAAGCATCATTAATGACTGGCAACATACCCGGCATCGCGGCATCAACCAGCGAGACATTCTCGTTTGGGCCCGCACCAAAAGTGGTTGAAGAGCCTGAAAATAGCTTGGCCTGCGAAGTTACCTGTGCATGCACTTCCATGCCGATAACCACTTCCCAATCGCCTGTTTGTCCAGCTACTAAATTAGACATTTTTTGCTCTCTTTTCTTTTAACTCACTTGATTGCCAAAGCATGGCGTGGCGGCTGGCCAGTAAAGCCTGCCTGTTTTTCAAGACACGCCGCCACCTTATACAGCGTGTCCTCACGAAACGCGCCTGACAGCACCTGCAAGCCAAGTGGCAAGCCTTCTGCACTAAATCCGGCTGGCACTGAAATGCCCGGAACACCTGCCAGATTAGCAGGCACGGTAAAGACATCATTCAGATACATGGTTATCGGATCATCCTGTTTTACCCCTAGCGGAAAGGCCGCAGACGGGGTAGCCGGCGTTAAAATCGCATCCACTGTTTCAAAGGCGGTGTCAAAATCATCCTTTATCAGTCGGCGCACCTGCTGGGCTTTCAGATAATAGGCATCATAATAGCCAGCAGATAGCGCATAGGTACCGATCATAATCCGGCGTTGTACCTCATCTCCAAATCCGGCAGCCCGGGTAGCTTCATACATATCATCCAGAGATTGGCCAGCCTCAACACGCACCCCATACCGCACCCCATCATAACGGGCCAGATTGGAAGACGCCTCAGCCGGGGCAATGATATAATAAGTTGGCAACGCATAGCGCGTATGTGGCAGCGATATCGGCACCAGTTCAGCGCCAGCCTCTATCAGCCATTCCTGGCCTTGCGTCCATAGCGCGGTAATCGCCTCATCCATCCCCTCCATTACATATTCATGAGGGATGCCGATTTTCATGCCCTTTACGCTGGCCGACATGGCAGCTTGCAAATCTGGAAGCACCGCGTCTGCCGAGGTTGAATCCCTGGCATCATGCCCGGCCATAGAGGCAAACATCAATGCTGAATCTGCAACATCCTTTGTAAATGGCCCGGCCTGATCCAGTGATGAGGCAAAAGCCACAATGCCCCAGCGTGAACACCGCCCATAGGTAGGCTTCATCCCCACCACCCCGCAAAAAGCCGCAGGCTGGCGAATAGACCCGCCTGTATCGGTACCGGTTGCCAGCAAGGCAGACCCTGAGGCCACCGCAGAGGCAGAACCGCCAGACGAGCCGCCAGCTGCCAAATCAGCGCCGCCTTGCGCGCTCCATGGATTGACCGCCGCCCCGAATACCGAGGTTTCATTGGCAGAGCCCATCGCAAATTCATCACAATTCAGCTTGCCCAGCATCACCGCGCCATCACGCCATAGCTGGCTTGTCACGGTGCTTTCATATTCCGGCACAAACCCTTTCAAGATGGCTGAACAGGCAGTTGTCTCCACCCCCCTGGTGCAGAACAGATCCTTCACACCCACCGGCAGCCCTTCCAGAGTGCCAGCACTGCCATCGGCGATACGCTTGTCACTTTCTGCTGCCATTGCCAGCGCTTTATCTGCGGTCATACAGACATAATTATTCAAACTGCTGGTCGCATCAGCAGCCTGTAAATAGGCGCTGGTCAGCTCGGTTGCCGTAAATTCTTTATTTTGCAGGGCTGAACGGGCCTGTGTTGCGGTTAACTTTAAAAGATTATCCATTATTCAACTACCTTTGGCACAACAAAAAATCCGCTGGCCTGTTCCGGGGCATTCGCTAAAATATCATCGACCTTATTGCCATCTGTCACCACATCGGCCCGCAAGGGCAGGCTATGACCAGTTACGCTGGCCAATGGCTCAACATTAGAGGTGTCTACCTCTCCCAGCTCCTCAATCCAGGACAGGATGGCATTTAATTCCCCTGCCACCTGTTCCTGACGATCCTCTGGTACCTTCAGGCGGGCCAGCCGGGCAATTTTTTTAACGGTATCTTTATCAACAGACATGTTATAAGACTTTCATCAGATGCAAATTTATTTTGTTTGATGTTCACCACCAGCTAATTAGCAGTGAGTATGCCTGTCTGCAAGCTTTACCAAACGATAAACCAATTGTCATCAGGCCAGAGGCTATTAGGCCTTGATATTGGCAAGAAAACGATTGGGCTGGCTATCAGTGACCCGGATATGCGGGTTGCCACCCCTTTGCGTATTCTCTGGCGCAAAAAATTCACCCCCGACGCGCAGGAATTAATAGAGACCATAGCGGAAAATAATGTTGGCGGTCTGGTGCTGGGCTGGCCAGTGAATATGGATGGCTCTCACGGGCCATCCTGTGATTCTGTGCGCGATTTCGCACATGCCTTTCTGCGGCTATATGATATCGCTATCAGTTTTCAGGATGAGAGATTATCCACAAAGGCGGTTGAACAAGAGATGATCGCAGCAGATTTAACCCGCCAAAAACGCCATTTACGGCGTGATGCGCTAGCCGCTGCATGGATATTGCAATCTACCCTCGACAGCTTGCCAGCCTCTGGCGGGCAACAGGAAAACCTGTAAAATAGATATAAAAAGATATAAATAGCGGCCCGAATTGCCAGAAATTTCTGGCAATGACTAGACGCCAAAACCAATTTTCGATACAAGGCATCTCAAGATGAATAAACCCTTCGCACACGCGTCTGCTGCAAACCTGTCTGGTCGCCATCTTTTGGGGATTGAAGGGCTATCTGTTCCAGAAATTCAGGCACTGCTCTCGCGCTCCAGCCATTTTGCAGATGTGTTAACCGGAAAAGCAGAAGATAACAGCCTGCCCAGCCTGTTAAAAGGCACGTCTGTTGTTAATCTGTTTTTTGAAAATTCCACCCGTACGCGCGTATCCTTTGAGGTTGCTGCCAAGCATCTGGGCGCTTCGGTTCTGAACTTGTCTGTTTCCGGCTCTTCTGTGAAAAAAGGAGAGACGCTGATAGATACCGCTGTGACGCTGAATGCGATGCACCCGGATATTCTGGTGGTGCGCCACCGCCATGCAGGAACCCCCCTATTGCTGAGCAAATATGTGGATGCAGGCGTTATAAATGCTGGCGATGGCCGCCATGAACATCCCACACAAGCCCTGCTAGACGCGCTGACCATCCAGCGCAGATGCGGGCAAATTGCAGGGTTGAAAATTGCCATTTGTGGTGATGTTGCAAACAGCCGTGTCGCCCGCTCTAATCTATATTTGCTAGGCGCACTGGGCGCGGATGTGCATTTTGTCAGCCCGTCAACCTTGCTGCCTGCCGGTATCGAGCAGTTCGGCGTTCCGGTACATACCGACCTGGAAACCGGCATTGACGGGGCCGATATTGTGATGATGTTGCGGCTGCAAACAGAACGTATGCAGGGCCGGGAAATCCCCAGCCAGCATGAATATTTTAAACTATTCGGTTTGGATACAGACAAGCTGATGCGGGCAGCCCCGAACGCGCTGGTCATGCATCCGGGCCCAATGAATAGAGGGGTCGAGATTGATTCTGTCATTGCAGATGATGCGGAAAAAAGCCTGATTTACACACAAGTCGAGATGGGCGTGGCAGCACGTATGGCCTGTCTTGAAGCGCTGGCACAACAGGCTGTGAGGGGATAATGAGCGAAAAACTGCTGTTTACCAACGCGCATTTGATTTGCCCGGAACAACGCCTGGACGCTATGGGCTGGCTGTTAGTTGAAGATAATTTGATCACGGCGGTCGGAACGCAATCAGAAGATACCCCGAATGCGGATAATGCCACGATAATAGATTGCAAAGGCCATATCCTGGCGCCTGGTCTGGTAGATATGCGCGTTCAGTCCGGGGATCCCGGTGCAGAGCATCTAGAGACGTTAAGCAGTCTAAAAGATGCCGCAGCCCATGGCGGTATCACCTCTTTTGCAATTCTGCCCTCAACAGAGCCGGTGATCGATACCGCCGCAATGATAGATAGCCTGCAATTACGCGCCAGCCGCATTGATGGCCCGGCCCTGTATTGTTATGGCGCGCTGACCAAAGAGCTGGAAGATGACCAGATGGCAGAGCTGGGCATGATGGCAAATGCAGGGGCATGCGCGTTTGCCAGTGGCACGCTATCTATCCAGAATGCCCAGACCATGCGCCGGATCATGACCTATGCAGCGATGCTGGATAAGCCGGTTATCCATCATTGTGAGGAAACCAGCCTGAGCGCCGATGGCGATATGAATGAAGGCGAGACCTCTACCCGGCTTGGCATGCTGGGACAGCCTGCCGCTGCAGAGACGATTATTCTGAAGCGCGATATTGAGCTGGCAAAGCTGACAGGGGTGCATTATCACGCGGCCCATATTTCCAGCGCTGACAGTATCGCAGCACTTCGCCAGGCAAAAGCAGAAGGGGTTAACATCACCGCAGATACCGCCCCGCCCTATTTCATGCTGAACGAGCTGTCTGTGTCGGGCTATGATGCGGCGTGCAAGCTGAACCCGCCCTTGCGGGCAGAAACAGACCGGCAAGCGATATTGCAGGGGCTGGCAGATGGCACCATAGATGCTATTGCCTCGGACCATGTGCCCGTTAACCCCGATATGAAGGCGCAGCCCTTTACACAAGCCAGCACTGGCGCCTCTGGTATTGAGCTACTACTTACCATGACCATCAGGCTGGTTAATAATGGCACGCTTGGCTGGCTGCGCGCGCTGGAGTTGATAAGCACTAACCCTGCCCGAATTTTGAAATTGGAGGCAGGTAGCCTGAAACCAGGCATGCCAGCCGATTTGGTGCAAATCAACCCTGCCCAGAGCTGGATTATTCAGGGCCGCACCTTTAAATCCCTATCGCGTATCACCCCTTTTGAGGGTCAACCTACCGATGGGCAGGTTACCGGACTTTGGATAGGCGGAACAGCGGTTCTGTTAAACCAATGATAGACACCCTGTCGCTTACTGCCTATCTAACCGCCAGCCTAATCGGATATGGGCTGGGTGCCACACCTTTTGGCCTTGTCCTGACCCGTATCTTTGGCGGTATCGATATTCGCACCGTTGGTTCGGGTAATATTGGGGCAACAAATGTGTTGCGTACCGGGCGCAAGGATCTGGCATTTGCAACCTTGCTGCTAGATGGCGGCAAAGGCGGTCTGGCGGTTATACTGGTCAGCACCCTTATGCAGCCAGATATGGGCGCTATCGCAGGTTTGGCAGCGGTTATCGGGCATTGTTTTCCTGTCTGGCTGCGTTTTCAGGGCGGCAAGGGCGTTGCAACAGCGATCGCCACTCTATGTGCGATAGATATTGTGACCGGATTATTTATGATTGGGTGCTGGTTGGTTATTGCCCTTATCTTCCGGATTTCTTCTCTTGCCGCGATAGTCAGCTTTGTAGCTATGGCTGCTTATGGAATGCTATATGCAGAGTTGTCAGACCTTCAGATGGGCGTGATATGGGTGATATCGGCGCTCTCTATCCTGCGCCATCATCAGAATATCAAACAGCTGCTAAAAGGCGAGGAAAGCCGCATTTCCTTTAGCAAAAAGCCCTGATTTAGAGAGCTGTCTTTTGTATCGATAAAGTTTTCCTCTTTCATTTACGAAAATTTAAGCTTCTTTGTTTATGCTATCGCGCATGGATGATACTGAACTTTTAGACCGGCTGCGCCTTATTCG
>JBMZFK010000072.1:0-8604 GCA_049615365.1 Puniceispirillaceae bacterium (SeqCode) | reverse complement strand
TATCCCGCCTCGCCCATCGCTCATCCGCAAGGGTAATGGCTGCCACCCCTTTCTGGCTAGCGGTGGGCGGGTGCGCCAGCGGCTTGGCAGTCAGCACAATAGCCGGCCAGCTGGCGTCTGGAAATTTATGATCCCGCCGGGCTACACCACGGGTTATCTGAACATAAATCGTACCATTTACCAGCTGATTTAGGCGGATCATACGGGCGATGATCAGCCGCAAAGCCGCATCAGATATAGGAGCGTTCATTTTTATAGAATTCAGTGACTTATACAGCCTTTCTAAATGACCGTCATAATCTACCGGCTGGCCATTTACGACCAAAACCACCTCATAGATGCCATCTCCAAATTGATAGCCTCTATCCTCGACATGCACCGATGCCTGACTATGGGCAAGATAACGACCATTAACATAGGCAATGCGTGACATAAATACCTCTTTGATAACATTTGCTGTCAGATCAGCTTCCGGCGGATTAAAGCTGATCAGATAAAATAGATTCGGCGCGGCTGGCCTTTCCTGGCGCGGCAAATAATACCACCCTGTCGCCAGCTTCAATAACGGTGTCTCCGCGTGCCGCTATCACCACATCATTACGCAAAATGGCGCCAATGGCGACCCCTTTTGGAATACGTGATTTGCGAAGCGGTTGACCAACCAGAGGCGAGGTAGACAGCGCTTCTGCCTCTAAGACTTCCCCCAACCCCTCTACCACTGAATGCACATCCAGAATACGACCGCGCCGGATATGTTCCAAAATAGAGGAGACAGTGATTTGAGGCGGATTAATCACCGCATCCACACCTAGCGCGCTAATCAATGGCACAAATCCCGGCATATTCACCAGTGCCACCGTATGCAACGCGCCCATTCGCTTGGCCAGCAAGGCAGACAGGATATTCACCTCATCATCATTGGATACAGAAACAAAGGTTTCTGCAGTGGTGGCACCAGCTTCTTTCAGGATATCGGCTTCCAGCGCATTTCCCCAGATTACACTGGTATGTTGCAGCTGTTCGGCAATTTTGCGTGCCTGTGCGCGGTCACGCTCGATAATGTGAACCACGGCATTATCTCTGGCAGCCTCGATATTCTGGGCCAGTAAAGCGCCAATATTACCCCCACCGGAAATAACAATGGAATGGGCCTCTTCTTCGGTATGCCCAAAGCTGGCCATGGCCCGTGCCGCATGATTTTCGTCACACACAAAATACACCCGATCATCAGGCTGCATCATATCGGTACCATCACGCGGGACAATCACCTGATTATTTCGAATAATCGCGACCACCGTCATGCTAAGGCCAGGGAACAGATTTGTTAGATGCCGAAGCGGCGTTGCCAGAATGGGACAGTTTTCCTTACATAACACGCCGATCAGCTTGATCTTGTTTTCTGCCATATCTTTGACATCAAAAGCGCCGGGCATCTGTAATTGCCGCCCCACAGCTGCGGATACTTCGCGCTCAGGCGAGATAATATAATCAATTGGCAGATTCTCACGGCTGTAAAGCTGACCAACCTTTGGATTCAAATACGCGCGCGAGCGGATACGGGCAATACGTGTAGGGGTCTCAAAAATCGTATGGGCGACCTGACAGGCCACCATATTAATTTCATCTGACTCGGTAACCGCAATCAGCAGCTCGGCCTCTTTCAAACCGGCTTGTGCCAGAATATCGGGATGCGAGGACACCCCTTCTACCGCGCCAACATCTGCCTGTTCGGTTAACCGTTGCAGCTTGTCCGGATCGGCATCAATAACCGTAACATCATTCTGTTCAGCCGAAAGGTGACGCGCAATGGCATTCCCGACGATTCCCGCACCACAAATAACGATTTTCATGAAAGACCTGCCCTTTTAAAGCTTTATATACATCTCTCGGGTGGTTTCCACATAGCCCTTTGATGTATAGCACCGATTTTTTATGTTGGTAGTGACTATCTTTTTATAAAATCTGCCTCGTTATGCCGCAATCTGGCAAATTTGGCAAATCTGCCATGCGTGCAGGCTGGGCGGTCAGCACAAGCTGCCCCGCAATAGATTACAAAGAATCTACCTTCAGCGATTTTAGTTTCCGATGCAGGGCAGATCGTTCCATCCCGATAAACTTAGCCATTTGCGAGATATTACCTTCAAATTTCTGTAGCTGAGAGGTCATATATTCACGCTCGAACAATTCGCGTGCCTCACGCAGGGGCAGAGAAAGGCTTTGTTGCAGAACCTGATTAGCCTCATCAACAGGTGCAGATAACAGCTCAGCCGGCAGCGCATCAAGGCTAACCACCCCTTGTGCCGGCTTTTCATTTAAAATCAGAATCGTTTCAATGACATTGCGAAGCTGGCGTACTGAACCTGGCCAGTCATAAGAGCGCATTGCATTTAATAAATCATCTCCTAGCTTAACAGAAGGACGACCCAGCTTACGGGCACTATCCTTAACAAAATGCTGGGCTAGCAAGCCGATATCCTCGCGCCGCTCTATCAGGCCCGGTACAGACATGGAAATCACTCCCAGCCGGTAATATAAATCTTCTTTTAGCGCCCCGCCTTCAATTGCGGCGGCCAAATCCTGAGACGAAGCAGAAATAATCCGAACATCGGTGGTAACCTGATCGGTGCCCCCTACCCGCCGAAAGGTTTGCTCGGCCACCGCACGGACAAGCCGGCTCTGGGTTTCCAGCGGTAAATCGCATAGCTCATCAAAATATAGGGTGCCTCTATGGGCTTGTTCAAACAGGCCAACAATTCGGCGTCCAGATGCCAGAAGTTCTGAGCCAAAAAGTTCGGTATCCGCGTTTTCTGCCCCGATGCGCGCACAATGAGCCACAACAAATGGGCCATCTTTGCGCTCGGATTGTGCATGAATGGCGCGTGCGACCACTTCCTTACCCGAACCTGTAGGCCCGGTGACCAGAATGCGGCTGGCGGTACCAGCAACCTTTTCAATGGTTGTGCGCAACTGTTTAATCTGGGCGGACTGGCCAACCAGCTGAACTTGCTTTGAGGCGCCGCTTAGCTCTCGTAATTCGGCATTTTCGCGTGCCAGGCGGCTTTGCTGTAAGGCCCGTCTTACGGTCAGCAGTAACCGTTCTGCCTTAAAGGGCTTTTCGATAAAATCATGTGCGCCTTTCTGGATAGCCTGAACCGCCGTTTCAACATTCCCATGTCCAGAAATCATCAAGATAGGCACTTCTGGATATAAATTCTGGCACCAGCTTAACACCTCCAACCCATCCATATCTGAATCACGCATCCAGATATCCAGAATAATACAAGAAGGTGGGCGCGAGGTAATAACCGCGCGGGCTTCTTCGGCATTGGCTGCCTGTACGGTCAGAAACCCTTCATCTTCAAGCGTTAAACAGATAAGCGAGCGAATATCCGGCTCATCATCAACTACTAGAATTTCTTCATTCATGCCTACGCCCCTTGCTGGCCATTTTCTGGCTGAACACTTGGCATCACTAGTCTTACAATCGCCCCCTGCTCTCGATGGTTGGACAAATAAATTTGCCCATCATGATCCGATATAATCTTTTGAGCAATTGCAAGACCAAGACCGGTACCTTTATTGCGCGTGGTGATATATGGCTCCAGATACCGCTCAACATCCTCGCCGGCAAAACCGCTGCCATAATCGCGCAAGGTGATAACTGCAGCCTCTCCTTCCAGCGAAATATTTATGTCGATCCGCAAGCTGTTATGCGCATCGGACTTTTTGCCAGCCTGATTTTTTGGTTGCTTTGTTTCCAGCATATTTTCAATCGCGTTTTTCATCAAATTAGTTAGCATCTGGCGCATTAATCCTGTATCTGCCATGACCCAGACCGGCTGTTTATCTTTTGGAAAATCAAATATAATTTCCAAATCGCTATAGGTTTGCAGCAATGTTTCCTGTTCGCGTACTAACTGACATAAATCTGTCTTTTTCATGACCGGTGCAGGCATTCGGGCAAATTTTGAAAATTCCTCGACCATTCGGCCTATATCGCCAACCTGACGGCTGATAATGGTCACATAATCATCGAATTTCTGGGCTTCATCTGTATCTTCTGGCCGATATTTCTTCATCAACCTGTCTGTTGCCAAGGCGATCGGCGTTAAAGGGTTTTTGATCTCATGGGCAATGCGCCGCGCCACATCTGCCCAGGCGGCCTTGCGCTGGGCGGCCAGAAAATCGGTAATGTCATCAAAGGTCAGCACATAGCCAACCAGACGCCCCTCTACCTGTTCTGATACCAGCCTTACCCTGAGGGTATGGGTACGGACCTGTCGGCGAATAATAATCTGCTGTTCAGAAGATTGCTGGCGCCTCTGCGAAGATAGCTGATCAAAAACAGGCTTGAATTCAGGGTGTATTTTAACCAGCTTTTGACCGATTAAGGTATCAAAATCTGCATCGAGCAGACTGCACGCTGCCTGATTAGGCAGTGTTACCACGCCTTTTTTATCCAGGCCAATGACCCCGGAAGTAACCCCGCCCAGCACCGCTTCGGTAAATTCCCGCCTTGCATCCAATTGCTTGTTGGCTTCAACCAATTGCTCGCGGCTATTGGATACTTCATCCAGCATCCCGTTAAAGCTGGTACCCAGACGGGCAATTTCATCCATATTGTCAATCACTGGCACCCTCTGTTTTAAATTGCCAGAGCGTACCTGTTCGGCAACACCAATAATGCTTACCAATGGCTCAACAATCGAGTTAGCGAGGGTCAGCCCTATCCATAGAGCTGATAATACCAGCAGCAGCGCCACCACAAAGAACATCACCGCAAAAGAAATCTGCAAATCAAATTGCCGTAATCCAATAGATTGATATTCATTTACCGCAAGCTGTGTGCGATCGAGCGCAGATAACACATTCGCATCCACAAATCGACCCGCCATAAGATATGCATCTACAAAACTATTCAATTTTACAATAGCTTGTATCTTGTTGTTATCCCTTGGCGTGATGATAACAACATCCCCTGCACGGGCCTGTTCCAGCAACGAATCATCAATTTTTGAAAAGCTGATGGAAAAGGCAAATTGGGATTTGGCTTTAATTCTGCCTGCGCCATCGACAATCACGCTTTCCGACAGGTTCCGCAATACTGTCTGATTTGACAGATATTCATTTAGCAATTTTTGGTTATTTACCAACCGCGGAGCCTCACGGTTAATATCATTGGCCATGGTCAGAATTTGCCCGCGCACCGAGCGTGCATGTTCTTCAAAATAGGCGCCTGCCACCTCTACAGATTCATTTACCGCCGTAGAGATTCGCTCGGAGAACCATCCCCGTAGCGAGTAATCAATCAGCGATACCGCAAATACGGCCACCAGAATGGAAGGCACCGCGGTTATCAGACCAAACAGCATCACCAGCCGCAAATGCAGCTGAGCCCCTGCCAAACGCTGTTTGCGCTCATGCCATAATCGCAATAATTGCCTTCCCACAAAAACAGCCAGCACCAGTAGCAAGGCAATTGCCAGAAAAATAGCCGCAGACAGAACGCGCGACTGGGTGCTGATATCGCTGACCGTGCCAAAGGATAAAAACACCGTAAAGCCGATAACAAAGCTCAACACAATCATAATATAGCCAATATGATCGCGTGACAGGCGGCGACGCAGCGCTTGCCATAGGCTGGCGTGTTCCTTTCCCTGCTGGGTTTGATGTGTTGATTTGGCATTTGCCATAGCTGGTTTACGGCCCTTCCTGCCGACGCTTTCGATAAACATCACGGCTGCTTGGAATATTCAACTCTTTGATTTTTTTCCGCAAGGTATTTCGGTTCAGCCCCAGGATATGGGCCGCCTTAATCTGATTTCCAGCCGTATGATATAATGTTTCTATAATAAGCGGCTTTTCGATTTCCGCCAATATCCGGCTATGCAGACCCGGCATCGGGCTGGCATCCCCTGTGGCGGTAAAATACCGCTTGATATGCTGGCTAAACATATCGGTTAAATTTGTTTCAACAAGCGGGGCAGCAGATGATTTGCTTTTTGCTGCACGTCCAATCTCTTCGGAAACAACAGCTGCTGTCAGGCGGCTATATTGTCCGGTCAGGAACATTCTTTTTAAAATAAGCTCCAATTCTCTGATATTGCCTGGCCATTCATAGGCTTGCAATCTGGCAACCGCCTCATCCTCGACGACTTTCTCGGTATTTAATTCTTCAGAAAAACGGTTGCATAATAGCTGTATAATTTGCGGTATATCCTCGGCCCTATCACGCAAGGGGGGTACATTTAAAACCGCAGCAGACAGCTCAAAATACAAATCTTCACGGAATAATCCCTGCTCGACAAGGGCTTGCAGATTAATCGCGGTACCGGCAACAATCCGGATAGATTGCTTGGTCAGAGGAATAGCTGAATCAGCGCCATTTTCAATAAATCGTGCAAGCTGCATCTGTGCCTGCGCACTCAGTAATTCAATATGGTTGATAAAGACCATGCCTGCACTGCGCCGTGTCAGCAGACCAGACAGACCAAACAGCGCGTCTTCCTGCCGCCCTTCTTCCAACTGCGAGAGATTTAGCGATTCAAAGCTTTCCTGTGATTGAGGGCCCATTTCATGCAAGGTTTTAGCGATGGTTTGCTTGCCAGAACCAATATCAGCCTTGATCAATACCGGCATAGTTTGACCAGAAAGCCGTGTCAGCAATTTAAAGCTCATCTGCATCGCTGGCGACTTGCCGACAAGGGCGATAGGCAATTGTTTGGGCAGGCTAACAGCTGGCTTAGCCTGAGCTACTGTTCGCGGCTCGGCGGTGACCGCACGGGCAATAACATCAATTAATTGCTTTAATTCAAATGGCTTTGGCAGATAATCAAACACCCCGCTTTGCTGGGTTTTGATAGCGGTGAGCAAATTGGCGCGCGCGCTCATCACGATAATGGTCAGATCCGGGCGCTTTTCCTGTAATCGCGGCAGTAAATCCAGCGCATCCCCATCTGGAAAGCCAACATCGGTTATCAGAACATCCCCGCGCCCGGAGGTGGTAATATCCCACAAGCCGGCAATGGTGGTTGCTGCCCCTACCTGATAGCCCTGACGCGAAAGGGCCTGGACAATAACGGTACGCACTGTTTTGTCATCATCTGCGACGATAATCTGGGCTGGACGGGTTTTCATAAAACAGCCCCATCACCGGAAGCGGTGTCATTATAGCCCTGCGTTATGGGCAAATTTAACGTAAAGCAGGAGCCTTGCGGCGAGGAATGCATGGCAATCGCCCCGCCATGATCGGCAATGACGCTCGCCACCATCGCCAGCCCCAGCCCCGAGCCACCAGATTTGTTCGACACAAAGGGCTCAAAAATATGTGCCTGCAAATCATCGGAAACACCTTTACCACTATCCTTGATAGCGATTTGCAAGGGCAGATGAATAAGCTTGCGACTGGTCTCTGTTGTTACATAGCGGGTCAGGGAATAGCTTGTCTGAAGGCTCAAACTATCCCCCTCCTCAGTCGCTTCCGAGGCGTTTTTGAATAAATTGATAAAACATTGTACCAGCATTTCCCTGTCGGCCTGAATATCTGGCAAAGACGGGTCGTAAGAGCGCTTTATTTCCAAATGACGGCCAAAAGATGCCGAGGTAATTTTCAGGCAATGGTCCAGCACTTCGTGAATATTTACCGTTTCAAATCGCACCGGCGCATCTGAAGACAGGTTTTCAATCCGTTGCAGCAGCGAGGTAATGCGATCTGTCTCGCTGACAATCATATGGCTTAGCTCATGGTGGGCTTCTGGCAATTCCATTTCCAGTAATTGTGCCGCGCCCTTGATACCGGCCAGCGGGTTTTTAATCTCATGTGCTAGCAAGGCGGACATGCGCGACATCGACAAGGCCGCCCCTTTGAAATTTTGCTGGGTAGCCAGCTGTTCTGCCCCGGTGCGCTCTTGCAAGGTCATCAAAATTACCGGCTCGTCAAAATCTGACAGGGGAAACGGAACCAGCTGTATGCTCGCCCCTCTCAGGCCAATACGCGGGCCAACAAAGGTTATTGCCTTATCCTCTACAGAAGTTCCGGATTGCCGGGCCCGGCGAATAAGGGAAAATATCTGGCTATCTTTGGGTATCAACCTGTCCAAACGGGTACCGGAAAGAATAGACAGGCTGCTTTTGAAAAATTGCTCTCCTGCATGGTTAAGCCAGATAAAACTATCATCGCGATCCAGCAGAACAATTGGAAACGGCAACACATCCATCACCTCAGCCAGAGGAAATGGGGGGTCTTGTTCTGCTGTTATATGGCGGCTGGTCATGCTGGTACGCATCCAAATCTACCCTTCACTTCGATTTTAGGCGGCATGTTATGCAGCATAGGCTGAGGCGCTTTTGAAATATTCTTCCAGCGCAGTAAAAACAGGTTGCGCTTCCTCAGACTGGGTCGCTACCTCGCGCAAGCTGTCAGAATCTGGCAAATAATCACAATAGGCCGCGATATGTTTACGAGCCAGACGCAACCCGCGCGTTCCGTAATCTGTCAGCAACATATCCAGATGCTGGCAGATTTGCTGATACCGAAAGGTCATGTCCGGACAGGAACGCACAGGACGCCCTGCCAGATGATCGGCAATTTGCGCGAGCAGCCAG
>JBMZFK010000071.1:0-8724 GCA_049615365.1 Puniceispirillaceae bacterium (SeqCode) | reverse complement strand
ACAGGGTCACCGCGTTGAATGCGTTTATCGGTACCATGGGTGATCATCATCGTATGTGAAAAACTGCTGCCGGGTGCGGCGATAGCGCGGGCGGTAACCGCCTGCCTGTCTGCCGGAATCACCGCGCCTAACACGGTACGAAGCTGGCGATTTTCTGATTCCAATATTTCTGAGCGGCGGCGCCATCGCTTCAGCCGTTCATTTTCAGCGCGCAAACGCACTGTCTCCTCGCGCAGAGACGCCACTGTACGCATCCCTTCGAACATGGTTTCCACTGCCCGTACCGGGGCCGCAACCACATTAAAAAGAGGAGCAAAAATACCCGATACGTTAGTCTGTACAGTTCGGATAGCAAGCAAATCAGCCTTACCGATAAAAATCAGGGCAAAGCCAATTAAAATAATGATGAGATGAAGAAATCGGCGAGGATGGGCAGCACGCATTCTTCCCGTGCGACCAGCCATTTTCCTTAGGCTCCAATAAGGACGTGCCTGAGTGTTTTCAATTCTTCCAGACAGCGTCCTGTGCCCATAACCACACAGAATAGCGGATCTTCAGCAATTGAAATCGGCAATCCAGTTGCCTCTCTTAGAACCGCGTCCATATCACGCAAATTAGCGCCCCCACCGGTAAGCACGATGCCTTTCTCAACAATATCTGCAGCTAGCTCGGGTGGCGCCTGTTCCAGTGCCATTTTTACGCCTTCAACAATTTGCTTTAAAGGGTCAGATATTGCATCTGCCACCTGCGCTTCAGAAATAGAGATTTCTTTTGGTACGCCATTGACCAAATCGCGGCCTCTTACTTCTATCCGTACACCGGCCGATTTTTCAGGGCGCCGAGCGATACCAATGGTTTTCTTGATGCGCTCAGCCGTTGCTTCACCGATCAGCAAATTATGAGTACGGCGCATATAGCCAATAATCGCTTCATCCACCTTGTCACCGCCCACCCTTACTGAATGGGCGTAAACGATGTTACCAAGAGATAGAATAGCCACCTCTGTGGTACCGCCGCCAATATCCACAACCATTGAGCCAGATGGCTCTGTCACGGGCAAATCAGCTCCAATAGCAGCTGCCATAGGCTCTTCAATCAGAAAGACGCGGCGCGCACCTGCAGCTTCAGCAGATTCCTGAATAGCTCGGCGCTCAACTGCAGTAGAGCCAGAAGGCACACATATAATCATCTGTGGGCTAGCAATCGAAAACCGGCCATTCACCTTGCGAATAAAATGTTTAATCATTTCTTCAGCAACTTCAAAATCTGCAATGACCCCGTCAGCCATTGGTCGAATCGCTTGAATATTGCCTGGGGTCTTACCGAGCATAACTTTGGCTTCTTCACCAACGGCAAGCACTTGTGTCTTTCCGCGGACTTGCGCCATTGCTACGACTGAGGGCTCATTAAGAACTATTCCGCGACCTTTAACATATACAACGGTATTCGCTGTCCCCAGATCAATTCCAATATCTGCCGACATAAAACCAAATAGTGACCCGAACATAACTTACTTCCCAAACCGTTGTAATTATAGTGCGACTATCCTTGCATAATGCATTTTTTATGCAGAGCATGCAACGAACTTTGGCATTTATCAAGGAAGGATATCTTTTTCAACACCCCTCCTTAAGATAAATGAAAATATAGTCAAATTGAGAGTAGACTAATTTAGTTTTTGTCCTTGTCTACAAGACGGTTGGCACCAATCCATGGCATCATACCTCGCAGGCGTTCACCAACCTGTTCGATATTATGCTCGGCATTGCGCCGACGTGTTGCTTTAAAGCTGGCCTGGTGCACCTTATTTTCCAGCATCCAGTCGCGGGTAAATCGGCCAGACTGAATATCTTCGAGGACCCGCTTCATCTCTGCCTTTGTCTCGGAAGTGATAATACGTGGGCCAGTGACATATTCCCCATATTCCGCTGTATTAGAAATAGAGTAGTTCATATTCGCAATGCCGCCTTCATAAATCAGGTCAACAATCAACTTTACTTCGTGCAGACATTCGAAATAGGCCATTTCAGGAGCATAGCCAGCTTCGATAAGGGTCTCGTATCCGGCCTTAATCAGCTCAACTAAACCGCCACATAGAACGGCCTGCTCACCAAACAGGTCGGTTTCGCACTCTTCCTGGAAAGTTGTTTCGATGATACCGGAACGGCCACCGCCAACACCGCTGGCATAAGACAAGCCAATATCATGTGCATTGCCAGACGCATCCTGATAAACCGCCAGCAGACATGGCACGCCGCCGCCTTTCAGATATTCGCCGCGTACGGTATGGCCTGGGCCTTTCGGGGCTACCATAAATACATCAATATCCGAGCGCGGTTCGATCAGATTGAAATGTACGTTCAAGCCATGTGCAAAGGCAATGGCCGCACCAGGGCGAATATTAGCAGCGATATCTTCGGCGTAAATATCAGCCTGCAGCTCGTCCGGGGTCAGCATCATAACAACATCTGCCCATGCCGCCGCATCGGCAACACTCATTACCTTGAACCCTGCAGCTTCTGCCTTGGCGATGGAAGATGAGCCTTCGCGCAGCGCTACCGTCACGTCTGGAATGCCGCTATCTTTCAGGTTGGCTGCATGTGCATGCCCCTGTGATCCATAGCCAATAATCGCCACTTTTTTCCCTTTAATCAGGCCAATATCAGCATCCTGATCGTAATAAACCCGCATATCCAAATCTCCTTACATGTTAACGCAGTTAAAGTTTGTTTTATCTGTTTGACCTCTGAGGCTGACATGCTTGCCAACCTGATAATGTGAACGCATCTGTTTTTAATGCTCTGCTCGTCATAGACAGAGCTAGGCAAAAGGGAAAGAAAAAACGCGATCCAGCTGTTATATTTGTCCTTTTTACGCTGTTTTTTCTATTCAGCATCTATCAGGTCAATGGTGTTACCTCTGGTCATACCGCATACGCCGGTTCGCGCAATCTCGACCTTGCCCAGAGATTCCATCAATTTGATAAAGGCAGATATCTTTGAAGAATTGCCCGTTACCTCAAACACAAAGCTGTTCAAGGTGCTGTCCAGCGTGCGGGCACGAAAACTATCTGCAACCCGTAACGCCTCGACGCGCGGGCTGCCATTATTGACGATTTTAACCAGCGCCAGCTCGCGCTCGACATGCGAGGGCCCGGTGGTTAAATCCTCGACCACATGCACCGGCACAAGACGGGCCAGCAGCTTGTTTATCTGTTCAATGACCATTGGCGTGCCGCTGGTAACAACAGAAATGCGGCTGGTATGGCGTTGCTCATCCACTTCCGACACGGTCAGGCTTTCAATATTATAGCCCCGCCCGGAAAACAGCCCCACAACACGAGCCAGAACGCCCGGCTCATTATCCACCAAAATCGACAACGTGTGCCGTTCAGTCTGTGTTGTATCCAACATACGATATGCTCCTAAAATCGAGATATGTTTTGATTAGGGATATAAAGACCCCTTGGAATATGTCCAAACTATATTTTGCCTGGAAAATATAGCCTGTGTATCAGACCAGGATTTTCCCTTCTTCAGAGACTGTTGCTGTAGATTCCTCTTCGGCGCTTAACAGCATCTCATTATGGGCTGAACCAGACGGGATCATCGGGAAGCAATTCTCTTCTTTTTCGATACAGATATCGGCAATAACCGGCCCATCTGTGGTCAACATGGTAGTGATCACATCATCCAGCTGATCTGCTGTTTTGGCCCGCAGACCTGTCATTCCGAAGGTTTCTGCCAGCTTGACAAAATCTGGAAGCGAGGCGGTATAGCTCTCGGAATAGCGCGAGCCATGATTTAGCTCTTGCCATTGGCGTACCATCCCCATCCATTCATTGTTCAGGATAAACACTTTAACCGGCAAACGATATTGCGAGATGGTAGATAATTCTTGCATATTCATCAAGAAAGACGCCTCACCTGAAATATCAATCACAGTGGCATCAGGATGCGCGATTTGCGTGCCAACCGCCGCTGGCAGACCGTAACCCATGGTGCCCAGCCCGCCAGATGTCATCCAGCGATTTGGCTGATGAAACCCGAAATATTGGGCAGCCCACATTTGATGCTGGCCAACTTCGGTGGTCACAAACACCTCGCGGTCACGGCTCATCTGATATAGCCGTTCAATCGCATGTTGCGGCTTGATAATGCTGGATTTTTGCTCATAACCCAGACAGTTTTTGCTGCGCCATTCATTGATTTGATCCCACCAGCCAGACAGGGCTTTCGCATTCGGGGCGAAATTCTGTGCCTGCATTTCTTCAAGCAGTGCAGCGATAGTATGCTTTACATCGCCAATAATTCCCAAATCAACAGGCACAACTTTGTTAATGGATGCCGGGTCAATATCTGCATGCACTTTGACACTGTTTGGAGAGAAGGCATTTAGCCGGCCGGTCACCCGGTCATCAAAACGCGCACCCAGATTCAGCATGAAATCACAGCCATGCATGGTCAGATTAGCTTCATAGGTGCCATGCATGCCCAGCATACCCAGAAAATGCGGGTCATCTGCTGGCAATGCGCCCAGCCCCATTAATGTCAGGGTGGTCGGCCAGCCGGTTACCTTTACCAGATCACGCAGGCCTGTGGTGGCTTCCGGGCCACTATTAATGATACCGCCGCCGCCATAGATAACCGGCCGCTTTGCCGCCTTCATCATCTGCACCGCTTTTTTGATAGCAGCTCGTTCAGGCGACAGAACAGGGCGATAGCGATGTGGCTTATCCTTCCACGCCCCGCTCTCTAAATAAGGCGCATCCAGCATTTGAATATCTTTTGGCAGATCAATCACGACCGGGCCTGGACGGCCAGTGCGGGCAACGTGAAACGCTTCCTCTATAGAGCGTTGCAAATCTCCGCTTTGCTTTACCAGATAGTTATGTTTGGTACAGGGGCGGGTGATCCCTGAGGTATCCCCTTCCTGAAAAGCATCGGTGCCAATAAGATGGCTTGGCACCTGCCCGGTCAGGCAAACAACCGGTACAGAATCCATCAACGCATCTGTCAGGCCAGTAACTGCATTGGTTGCGCCGGGCCCGGATGTCACCAGAACCACGCCAACCTTGCCGGTTGACCGCGCATATCCTTCTGCCGCATGTACAGCTGCCTGCTCATGGCGCACCAAAATATGGCGGATAGCGTTGCATTTGAAAATTTCATCATAGATGGGCAACACCGCCCCGCCAGGATAGCCAAAAATAACCTCGACCCCTTCGGCTTCCAGCACCTTTAGCAACAACGCAGCGCCAGGCATCATCTGTGGCTTGGTCGCCTTTCCCTTGCTTGCGGCTTTTTTTGCAGTTTCTTGCTCAGCTGTCATGATCTTTACCCACACGGTTTAATAATATTTACCAAAACGGCCAACAAATTCGTCAGCCCGGTTTAATTGGCATACTATTTACGTAATCACGGACTTCAAACGCTCAATTATTCCAGATAAAACAGACTTTTTTTACAACGCTACTTCTGCCAAGAATCAAAAAAAGGCCTTTTGATAAAGAACCTTTTATCTATGGAATAGCCGAGAAATTACCGATTTACGAAACCTGCGATCGCTCTGCTTGATGGTCTAGCACAGTTTTAACAGGAAAGTCAAATCATTTTGAGAATTTTTGAAAAGATTTCTTCGAAGTTTCTTTTTGAAAATAACTTATTACTCTCTAAATTTGTAATAAAATTATTACGCAGCCAGGTCATTTGGCGTTTTGCATAGCGGCGGGAATCTCGTTTTACCAGATAGATTGCCTGTTCAAGGCTCTGTTTTCCTTGCAAATAATCACATAGTGCTGGAACACCTAATGCTTTCATAACCGGCAGATCGGCTGGCAGATTGCGAGAGGCCAGCTGGCGCACCTCCTCTAATGCGGTGTCTGCCATCATCGCGTCAAACCGTGTCTCAATCCTCTGATAAATCACCTCACGCGGCGGCATATGCGCTATTTTTAGGGCGTTACCGGTCAATCCACCTGTCGGGGGGTGTTTTTGAAAATCGCTCAGACATCTACCTGTATGGCGATAGACTTCTACCGCCCGGATCAGGCGCTGGCTATCTCCTGCCTCCAGACGGCTGGCGATATCCGGGTCTATATCGCGTAAATACGCCAGCATCGCTGCACCGCCTATCTCGGCATGTTCGGCAATTACACTGGCACGAACCGCATCAGGCACATCAGGTATGGCAGACAGGCCCTGCTCGGCCGCCCGCAGATAAAACCCTGTCCCGCCGACAATAATCGGCCATCTACCCTCTGCTCTCACCGCCTTTATTTGCGTATGTGCTGCCTCTAGCCACATTCCTGCAGAAAAACGTATTGCCCCATCTATGGTTCCATAAAGACGATGCGGTACCCGCGCTTCATCTGCGGCGGAAGGCCGCGCCGTCAGCACAGACAAATCCGCGTAAACTTGCATGGAATCTGCATTAATAATAACCCCGTCCAGCGCCTCAGCCAGTGCCAGCGCATAGGCTGATTTACCCCCTGCCGTTGGGCCGGCAATGATGATATAGTCGCGTTGTTTTGAAAAGCGTTCCATATTCTGCCCCTTAAGCGATTAGAGATCTAAATGCAAGCCTGTATCCTGTTTACCGCCAGCCCGCAAACCCCTAAAACCGCCACTGTCATTACCGATTTATGCTGGCAACATAAGCTGAAAAATATACAGACATTGTCACATCCAGAGTGCAGCTGTCTTGCCATGGAGGCGATAACCGACGCGCCATTGGATATCGCCGCACTACGTAAGGTTGCTGGCGCGCACAAAATAGATGTGAATCAGATAGAGGCGGCTGGCCGGGCTAAACAGTTGCTGATAGCCGATATGGACGCCACTATTATTCGCGGCGAGTCTCTGGATGAATTAGCCGAGCTAGCCGGGATTGGCGCACAAATCAGCCAGATCACAGAACGCGCAATGGCAGGAGAGCTGGATTTTGAAGATGCCTTGTTGGCCAGGCTAGCGCTGCTCAAAGGACAGCCTGTCAGCCTGTTAGAGACGGTGGCGAGTGCAACACAGATTACGCCAGGTGCCGAAACGCTGATCGCGACCATGCGCGCAAATGGCGCAGAATGTTATCTGATATCAGGCGGTTTTACCTTTTTAACATCTGTTATCGCCGCTAAATTAGGATTTACAGGCCATCATGCAAACCAGCTGGCTCTGGCTAATGGCCAGCTATCAGGCTATGCCCTGCCGCCGATTTTAAGCAAGCAATCCAAACTTGATTTCCTCAATCATTATTGTGCGCAACTGCAGATACCGCTATCGCAGAGCATCTGTGTTGGCGATGGCGCAAATGATATGATGATGCTTCAGGCCGCCGGGATGGGCGTAGCTTTTGAGGGCAAACCTGCCTTACGCGCAGCGATAGATCTGCAAATATCCTATAGCGATTTAACCGCGCTTTTATATCTGCAAGGCTATTCCAGCGATAAATTTAGCACATCATTATAGCCAGTTATCTGATCAGTACCACCGCCCAAAGAAAAACAGCTGGCACAAAAGACCAGCTGTTTCCATATTGCTTTTTAGTCTGGCGTTATTTTTCGCCCGACTATTTATTCAGCCACAAAACTGACCTGAACAAAACGTGTCTGACCGTCACTTTCAACCAGCATCAGCACGCCGCGACGGCCATTTTGCTTGGCCTCACGGATTTTATCTGACAGCTGCTTGACCGAGGTTACAGCGGTTTGGTTTATCCGGCGGATAATGTCACCACTGCGAATACCGCGCTCGCCTGCGGGGCCATTTTCTGCAATCTCAACCACAACAACAACATTGTCATCTGCTTCCAGACCATATTGCTCTGCCAGAGTTTCATCTAGCGGGGCAACGGCCAAACCGATATCGTCCAGCGTTTCCGGACTACCCGGCTGTGCCTTGCTGGATAGCAACCCGCCATTCTCGGCCTGCTCAAGCTCGCCCAAAGTCACCTTTTTTGTGATCAGCTTGCCATTGCGAACCAGCTCTACTTCCACAGTTTTTTCAACAGCGGTTTCGGCAACAATGCGCGGTAAATCCCGGCTCTTTTCGACTTTCTGCCCATCAAATTTCAGGATAACATCGCCAGCTTGCAATCCGGCATTGTCAGCCGGGCCGCCTTCGCTAACAGAAGCGACCAGCGCGCCATTTGCATTCTCAAGACCCAGGCTTTCAGCGATATCATCGGTGACTTCCTGGATAAATACGCCTAGCCAGCCGCGGCGGGTACGGCCAAAATCCTGAAGCTGTTGAACCACTTGTGTTGCCAGATTAGCCGAAATGGCAAATCCGATACCAACCGATCCCCCTGTCTGCGAGAAAATCGCTGTATTAATGCCAATAACATCGCCCTCGAGGTTAAAAAGCGGCCCCCCTGAATTGCCCCGATTGATAGAGGCATCTGTCTGGATAAAATCATCATAAGGCCCGGAGCCGATATCGCGGCCACGTGCCGAGACAATACCAGCAGTTACCGTACCACCCAGACCAAAGGGATTGCCAATCGCCATCACCCAGTCGCCAACCCGCAATTTATCAGAATCGCCGAAAGAGACTGCGGTCAACTGGCTCTGGCCCGGATCAATTTTAAGAACAGCTATATCTGTTTTTTGATCACGCCCCACCAATTCTGCCTCGAACACCTCATCATTGGCGAGGATCACCGAGATTTTATCAGCATTCTCGATAACATGATTATTGGTAACAACAATGCCAGAGGCATCAATTATAA
>JBMZFK010000070.1:0-9352 GCA_049615365.1 Puniceispirillaceae bacterium (SeqCode) | reverse complement strand
CGGGGTTGGCAAATCCACAACAGCGATCAATCTGGCACTTGCGCTGGCCAATACAGGCAAAAAAGTCGGAATTTTGGATGCCGATATATATGGCCCCTCCCTGCCGCGTCTGCTGGGCATGAATAAAAAGCCGGAGACCAAAAATAACAAGCTTATCCCGCTGGATGCATGGGGTTTGCAAGCCATGTCGATAGGCTTTTTAATAGAGGAAGACTCGCCCACCATCTGGCGCGGGCCAATGGTGATGTCTGCGGTACAGCAAATGCTGCGCGATGTTGCCTGGACAGAGCTGGATATTCTGGTCGTGGATATGCCGCCCGGCACAGGCGATACCCAGCTTACCCTGTCCCAGCATGCAGAACTGGCCGGGGCGGTGATTGTCTCCACCCCCCAGGATTTGGCGCTGATAGATGCCCGAAAGGGTTTGAATATGTTCAAGCGCGTGGATGTACCTGTCCTGGGTATTGTTGAAAATATGAGCCATTTTTTATGCCCATCCTGCGGTGAGCGAGCAGATATTTTTGGTACAGGCGGGGCAGAAACCGAAGCCCGGCGTCTTAACCTGCCCTTTTTAGGGGCAATCCCCTTGCATATGGATATTCGTGCAACCTCCGATGCCGGCACGCCTATTGTCGCGAACCAGCCAAATAGCCCTCATGCCAAAATATATCAGGAGATTGCCCAAAAAATTCTGGACCAGCTGGCCAAAGCCAAACGCGCTGCCCCAAAGCTGGTAATGGAATAACTATAAAATCTGGCGACCAGGGGGCGGAACAGGATTTTTGCGCCGAAGCTGGTGATAATGAAAAGCCGGATGGCTTTGGCCTGCCTCTATGCTCTGCAAATGGATATCTTCCCATGCGCTTTCCTCAAAGGCAGGAAAACGCACCCCCTCTTTCGGGGCAGCATCGATAAAGGTCGCTTCGATAAGATTGCAATAGTCCAGACCGGCTGCGTAAATATCGCCGCCGCCAAACAGGATAAGGCGGTTTTCCCCCTGCCCTTGCTGTGCCAACCATTTTGCCCCTGCCTCTATCGCCTCTTTGATGGTTTGCACGGCCAGGGCTTCGGGTGCCGACCAGTCTGAATTTCGGGTTAAAACAATACTGAGGCGGCCGGGAAGCGCCCGTCCAATCGACTCCCATGTTCGCCGCCCCATAATCAGGGGACAGCCCATGGTCAGTTCTTTCACGCGCTTCAGGTCACCTGGCAAATGCCAGATCAAATCGCTGCCATCGCCAATAACCCGGTTTCGGGCCATCGCCACGACACATACCATTTGCAAATCTGACCGGCTGCCTGTCATGCCCCTGCCTTTATACCGCGATAGGTGCAGCGATAGATGGCGCAGCTTCATATCCGCTAAGCTTTATATGCTCAAAACGGAAATCGGTGAGTTCATCTGGCGGGTTTATCAGCTCTAGTTGCGGCAAGGGGCCCGGGCTGCGCTGTAATTGCAGACGCGCTTGGTCTACATGGTTCAGATATAGATGGGCATCGCCCAGCGAATGCACAAAATCGCCAACCTGCAAGCCGGTGATATGCGCCATCATATGGGTCAGCAGCGCATAGGAGGCGATATTGAACGGCACGCCCAAAAAGATATCGGCAGAACGCTGATAAAGCTGGCAGGATAATTTGCCATCACTGACATAGAATTGAAACAGGCAATGACAGGGCGGCAAGGCCATATTCGGGATATCAGACGGATTCCAGGCAGAAACGATCAGCCGGCGCGATTCGGGGGTGGTGCGGATAGCCCTTACCACATCCATAAGCTGGTCGATAACCCGCCCTTCCTCAGGGGTTTGCCAGCGCCGCCATTGCTGGCCATAGACTGGGCCCAAATCGCCTTTTTCATCTGCCCATTCATCCCATATAGACACCCCGTTATCCCGCAAATAGCCGATATTGGTATCGCCCTGAATAAACCATAATAATTCATGGATAATCGAGCGCAGATGCAGCTTTTTTGTGGTCAGTACAGGAAATCCCTGTTGCAGATCAAAGCGCATTTGCCAGCCAAACACCGATTTCGTGCCGGTGCCGGTTCTGTCCCCGCGCTCGCTGCCCTTTTCCAGCACATGCTCAAGAAGATCTAAATATTGACGCATGAAAAAACTCTTATCCGTTGATATGGTTTATCCTGTACAGACACTAGCAAAACAATCACCGCGATACCAGATGATGGGTATCGCAGATGTAAAAAACTTTCAAAAAACACAGTTTCCCGATATAATGGGGATGTCAGCTTTTGTTGACTATGACGATAAACATATTGCGAAATAAGCAGGGCGGACCCGGGGGCGGTACCCGGCGCCTCCACCATTACAAGCTTACCTTTCTGTTCAATACTAAAAATTCATTGAGCAGACAGGTGTTTTGGGGGCGAAATAGGATCGACGCATGTGGTAAAGGCCTTATCTTCGTTCGGTATGGTACCCGCCGTTATCGGGCCATGTAGTAGTTGCAAATGACAACACTGCTCCGGTTGCTGTTGCTGCGTAATGCGGTAACATAACCACTTTTAAAGTCCTGTTCGCTTGAGCTCGAGCAGGCGGGGTTCGGGATCGCACCTGGCAACAGAAGCGGTCCCACTTAATTGCCGCTGAGGGGTGCTGGTGTTTAACAAGGCGATAAAAAGATCTGGTGCACATACAGCCCAAAAAAGCGTAATGTCAAACACGCTTCACGTCAGTGGGAGGCATGCAGGTAAGGTTAAAAAAGGTGTGCGGGGATGGATGACACAGAGCCAAAAGCGGCCATAAATTACGAGCTACTGGTCGAGGACGCCCTTCGTACCGTTGTGCGAGGCTCACTTGCGCTGGTAGAACATGAAGGTCTGCCCGGCGATAGCCATTTCTATATCACCTTCCAGACTACAGCAGATGGCGTGCAAATGTCCGAGACTCTGAAGGCCGCAAACCCTCAGGAAATGACCATTGTCCTGCAGCATCAATTCTGGGATCTGAATGTCAGCGAATCCCATTTTTCTGTCACCCTGTCTTTTTCAGGGGTGCATCACAATCTCAACATACCCTTTTCTGCGGTAACGCATTTTAATGATCCTTCGGTTGGATTTGGCCTGCAATTCAGTACCGCAGACCAGCTGGATAGCCTGCAACAGGATGGTAAAGCTGCCCTGACAGAAGTGACCGATATTGCCCAGCTGGAAAATGAGGCGACAAAAAATCAGGCCGAAGAAGAACAAGCTGGAAAAAATCACTCTGGAGAAAATCAGTCTGGGAAAAACCCGTCAGAAAAATCTGAAAACAAACCGATACTTCAGGAAGTTGAGCCTGTAGGTGACGGGGCGGAGATTGTCTCTCTTGACCGGTTTCGCAAAGACCCGGCACCTAAAAAGTAGGCTGGCTACCCCTGGTTTTTTGGATAGCCCGCCAAACATTACCAAGACCCCTTTCCTGTTTTCAAAATGCCGAAGTCAAAGGACGAACATATGGCAAATTTCGATTATAGCCCACTATTGCCAACAGGTGCAGATGACACGCCCTATCGGTGTATCTCAACAGACCATGTCAGCACCCTGACCGTAGATGGCCGCCCGTTCCTGAAAGTTGCCCCTGAAGCCCTGACATTGCTGGCCGAAGAAGCGATGGCAGATGTATCGCATCTGTTGCGCCCCTCGCATCTGGCCCAGCTGCGGGCTATCCTTGATGACCCGGAGGCCACCAGCAATGACCGCTTTGTGGCGTTGGAAATGATCAAAAATGCGGTGATTTCCTCTAACCGTGTCCTGCCGATGTGTCAGGACACTGGCACCGCCCTTGTAAATGCCACCAGAGGCGAGCAAGTATTAACAGGCGGGGCGGATGAAGAATTTTTATCTCGCGGGATTTACAACACCTATCAGTCTCATAATTTGCGTTACTCGCAACTTGCGCCGCTAGGCATGTTTGAAGAAAAGAACACTGCCAATAATCTTCCTGCCCAGATTGATATCGCTGCCGGTGCGGGGGCTGAATATAAATTCACCTTTATTCAAAAAGGGGGCGGTTCTGCCAACAAGACCTTTTTGCATCAGAAAACAAAGGCGGTTCTAAACCCTGATAGTATGAAAGCGTTTTTAAAAGAGGCTATTGTCTCTCTTGGAACCGCGGCTTGCCCGCCTTATCACCTGGCTATTGTTATTGGCGGCACCTCTGCTGAACATAATCTGAAAACAGTTAAAAAAGCATCTGTGCGCGACCTTGACACCCTGCCAGTCAGCGGGTCTGAAAGCGGGCATGGCTGGCGCGATCTGGAATGGGAGAAAATCATTCTGGATATGACCAGAGAGCTGGGTATTGGCGCCCAGTTTGGCGGGAAATATTACTGCCATGATGTGCGGGTTATCCGCCTGCCCCGGCATGGTGCCAGCTGCCCTATCGGTATTGGCGTTTCCTGTTCAGCAGACAGGCAAATTCGCGCGAAAATCACCGCAGATGGCCTGTTTCTGGAACAGTTGGAAACAGACCCTGCACAATATTTACCGGATCTGTCTGATGAGGCAGAAGATGATGCAGTATCTATCGACCTGAATCAGCCGATGGCCGATATTCTGGCAACGCTGACCCGATATCCGGTTAAAACCCGCGTCAAGCTGACAGGCCCGATGGTGGTCGCCAGAGATATCGCGCATGCCAAATTGCTGGAACAGCTTGAACAGACAGGCAGCCTGCCAGATTATATCAGGGATCACCCTGTATATTATGCTGGTCCGGCAAAGACGCCAGAGGGAATGGCATCCGGCTCTTTTGGACCGACCACTGCTGGCCGGATGGATAGCTATGTTGACCGCTTTCAGGAAGCTGGCGGTTCCATGGTGATGCTGGCCAAGGGCAATCGCTCGGCAATGGTAAAAAATGCCTGTAAAAAGCATGGCGGATTTTATCTTGGCTCTATTGGCGGCGTTGCGGCCAAGCTGGCACTGGAATCCATCAAAAAAGTCGAGGTACTGGAATTTCCGGAATTTGGCATGGAAGCGGTTTGGCGAATTGAAGTAGAAGATTTCCCGGCCTTTATTATCACTGATGATAAAGGTAATGATTTCTTTGATTTGTCCTAAGGGGACAAATGGGATTTCTTTGATTTGTCTTAAGCCATAATCGGATAAGGATTGGGCAATTATTTGCCTTTATCTGCAACCCCTTCCAGACCCGCAGGGACAGGGCCGCCATAGGCCCAATCCAGCAATTGCACGGTATGACAAACAGGGGCCTCAGCGCCGGAAATCTGATTGATACAGCCCAGATTACCTGCGGCCACGATATCGGCCTCGGCTTTATTGATATTGGTGACCTTGCGGCTTTGCAGCTGCCCTGCCAGTTCCGGTTGCAGGATATTATACACCCCGGCAGACCCGCAGCATAAATGAGATTCCGCTATCTGGCGTACCTCAAACCCGGCTGTGGTTAGCAAAGTTTTAGGCGCGGTGGTTACTTTCTGCCCATGTTGCAGGGAACAGGCTGCATGATAGGCAACAGACAGCCCCTTTTCCGGCAAGGCAGGCAGCTGTGTATGTTCGGCCAAAAATTCAGTTATATCCATCGCCAGAGCCGAAATCCTTGCCCCGGTTTCAGCCAGTTCATGATCAGCTGATAAAAGCTGGCCATAATCCTTTAAGGTCATGCCACAGCCAGAGGTGTTCACGATAATCGCATCCAAATTACCGGCATGAATATCCGCCCGCCAGGCGCGGGCCGTTGCGCTTATATGGTGATGGGCGCTATCTGTTTCATTAATGTGATGGGCTAGCCCGCCACAACAGCTGGCCATCTCGCGCACCACTACTTCTACCCCAAGGCCAGAAAGCAGGCGCAAGGTCGCCGCGTTAATTTCCGGGGCAATAGCGCGCTGGGCACAACCCTGCAATAAAATGACACGCTTTTTAACGGCCTTTTCGGGAGAAAATATCTGATCTATTGTCCCTACCGTATCTATCGCGCCAATTTTAGCTGGTGTAGAGCCTATCATCGCGGCCAGTCGGCGCGGCAGGACAGACGCAAAAGGACGCCCCAGCCTGGCCAGCTTTAACGCCAAATTGAACAACCGAACATTCGGCACAAGCCCGGCCAGTAATTTGCGGATAAAGGCATCTGCCAGCGAACGGCTGGTTGTTTTTTTCACCTCGGCTCGGCCAATATCTACCAAATGCAAATAATCCACACCAGACGGGCAGGTTGTCATACAGGACATGCACCCCAAACAGCGATCCAGATGATAGCCAACATCGCCCATATTCATCTGATCGCCTGTATCACCGCCCCCCAGCGCATCGCGCATCATCCAGATACGGCCGCGCGGGCTGTCGCGCTCGTCACCGGTAAGCACAAAGGTCGGGCAGGTTGCGGTACAAAAGCCGCAATGCACACATTTACGCAGGATATCATCTGCCATCTGAATTTCGGAGCGTTGAAGCGCGGTCTCGCTAAAGTGGGTTTGCATCTGCTGCTCCTGCAAGGTCTATCTTCTGCGGATTTAAAATATGTTCGGGATCAAAAGCCGCCTTAATACGTGTCTGTAATCCCCCTAATGCCGCATCAAGAGGCTGAAAAACAGGCAAATCGGCCTGAACGGGATTTTCTGACCGCATCAATGTTGCATGGCCGCCATCATATTGGGCCAGTACCGCGCGGATATCTGCCCCAAGCCTGTCCCCCTGACCCGCTATCCAAATCAGCCCGCCTGCCCAGTCCAGTGCGTACTCAATGCTATGGTCTTGCTCCAGCGCGGCAATAATCCGGGGCGCAAAAGAAGGGGTCACGGACAGCTTCCAGACCTGTTCTGCTGTTGTGTCTACACAAGCAATATCGCGCATAAATCGCCAGAAATCCTCGCTCTCCTCAGGCGGCATCACCGCTATCTGGCCTCTTGCGGAGAGTAAATCGGATAATGCGTCAACCCGGTCCCTAACCGATATTTGCACCCCTTCCAGGCGCAGGGTAGCCCGAAATTCGTCTGCTGTTTTCACAATCGCCCCGCCAGATGGCTCTGTTGCCGAACCAAATCCGGCCGCAAGCGCTGATTGCGCCTCTGTAAGGCTTTGGCAGTTTATTGCCAGGCTGGTGGTATATTCCGGGCGCGGCAGAACTTTCAGGGTAATCTCGGACATCACGGCCAGCATCCCGAAAGAGCCACACATCAGCTTGGACAAATCATAACCAGTGACATTTTTCATCACTTTACTGCCAGAGCGAAAATAGCCCGCACGCCCGGAAATCGCATCAAACCCCAAAAGATAATCACGGGCCGCCCCTGCTGAAATCCGGCGAGGGCCAGACAGATTACAGGCAATCATCCCGCCAATGGAACCGGGATGCTCAGTGCGGTAAAATTGCGCAAGGTGCGGCGGCTCAAACGCCAGCATCTGCCCCTTTTGTGCCAGCGTTTCTTCAATTTCCAGCAATGGCGTGCCAGACTTGGCAACCAGCACCAATTCTTCTGGTTGATAATCAGTGATACCGCTATGCGCAGACAAGCTAAGCTCATCCTCGGCCTGCACCGCCCCGCCCAGGCTGGATTTTGTGCCAAAGCCGGTGATTTTAAGCGGTGTTTTTTCCTGCAACGCATCGCGAATAATGTCTTCTATCTCTGCGCGGCTGCCTGGCGTGTACCGTGCCATGCCCTCTCCTTATGGCCTTAATCCTGCTGTGATCTGTAATAGGTATCCGCGCTAGAAACGCGGGATATCGGGGTGCGGCAGTTTGCCATGATGAACATGTAAACGGCCCAATTCAGCGCAGCGGTGCAAAACAGGGAACACTTTTCCCGGGTTCAGCAAATGTTCTGGATCAAACGCACATTTCAGACGTTGCTGCTGTTTCAAATCATCCTCGCTGAACATCTCACCCATCAGATCGCGCTTTTCCACGCCAACCCCATGCTCGCCAGTTAATACCCCGCCAAGGGCAACACAATTACGCAGAATGTCAGCGCCAAACTCCTCAGCCCGCTCCAGCTCGCCCTCAGCATTTGCATCAAACAGGATAAGAGGGTGTAAATTACCATCTCCTGCATGAAACACATTCGCCACCCGCAAGCCATATTTCTGGCTCATCGCGGCCATTCTGGTCAGCATTTCAGGCAAGGCCTTGCGCGGAATAGTGCCATCCATACATAAATAATCTGGCGATATCCGCCCAACAGCAGGAAAAGCAGATTTACGCCCTGCCCAGAACTGATTGCGTTCTTCTTCAGACTGGCTAACACGAATGCTGCTGGCCCCTGAAGTTTTCATAAGGCCAGCCACCCTGTCCAGCAAGTAATCTACCTCAACTTCCGGCCCATCCAGCTCTACAATTAACAGCGCAGCAGCCTCTCTTGGATAGCCTGCCTGCACAAAATCTTCGGCAGCGTTAATCGCCGGATTATCCATCATTTCCATCCCTGCCGGGATAATGCCTGCCCCGATAACCGTACTGACCGCCTGTCCAGCTTCCTGGGCGCTATCAAACCCGACCAGCATGGCACGCTGGGTAGCCGGCTTTCGCAGGATACGAACCGTTACCTCGGTTACCACCCCCAACAGCCCCTCAGAGCCGGTCATAACCCCCAAAATATCAAATCCCGGCGCATCCAGATGCTTGCCACCAATACGCACAATCTCGCCATCCATGGTGACCATCTCGATGCCCAGCACATTATTGGTGGTCAGCCCATATTTCAGGCAATGCACCCCGCCTGAATTTTCCGCAATATTACCGCCTATGGAACAGGCTATCTGGCTAGAGGGATCCGGGGCATAATAAAACCCGTTATCCTGAACTGCGGTTGTAATCGCCAGATTTGTTACGCCTGGCTGGGCGGTAACGGTCCGGTTTTCATAATCAATTTCGGTAATTTGGTTGAATTTCCCAAGCCCCAGCAACACCCCGTCTGACAGCGGCAATGCCCCGCCTGACAAGCTGGTTCCAGCCCCGCGCGGCACGATTTTCACCTTGTTATCGCGGCACCATTTCATGACATCAGCGACCTGCTGGCTTGTTTCTGGCAACACCACCACCAGAGGCAGGTTACGATAGGCAGACAAACCATCGCTATCAAACGCTTTCATGGTAGAGCGATCATCAATGACACAGCCCCTGGGCAGCATTGCTTTCAACGCAGCAACAATTTCATCGCGCTTATCCAGAATATTCTGTTCAGGTTCAGGCAACAGCATGGTTTCATTCCTAACTTAGAACTATCAATTTATCTGATATCGGCTTTGAGGAGATCTTGTCCAGCGCTTCTTTTCCAGCAAACAAAAAACCGCATGAGAATTTTCATGCGGTTTGCTGTCTGCACGGTCTAAACGCCGCCTATCACTGCGGCTAGAAAATGATTAGCCCTGGCGAGCTTTCATGCGCGGGTT
>JBMZFK010000069.1:0-9417 GCA_049615365.1 Puniceispirillaceae bacterium (SeqCode) | reverse complement strand
ACCCCCGAAGGCGTGACGATTCTGGCAGAGCGTGCGGTTGATCTATCGGTAACGACCTCGCAAGAATTAAAAGAACGTGCCGCAAATGCCAGCGATTCCGAAGCCGATTTTCTAAATGGTGCGATAGAAGCGCTTTAAGCGTTTATTTTCTGCTGTTATCTAAAATTCAGATACTTAAAAATACGCCAGCTTTTTAGCTGGCGTTTATATGTGCTGAAAATGTAACCATGATATCTTCATAAACAGGCCGCTTAAACGGCACTGCCAGCCTGATCAGTTCATTTGGTGCCATCCAGCGCCAATTTAAAAATTCAGGCTCTTCGGTTTCGATATTTATATCACTATCGTTTCCTGTATAGCGCAAGGCCACCCATTTCTGGCTTTGTCCGCGATATGCCCCGTCCCAAAGCCTGTCTGCCAGAGGCAGCGGTATATCATAATTAAGCCAGTCAGGATGGAGCGATAAAATCTCGGCCTTGTCTGTACCGATTTCCTCTCGCATTTCCCTGAAACACGCGGTTTCCACATTCTCGCCTTCATCAATACCGCCTTGTGGCATTTGCCAGGCTTCGGCGCGGTTATCAATGCGTTGCCCGCCAAAAACATGCCCATGCTGATTGATCAGCATAATGCCAACACAGGGGCGATAGGGGCGGTCAGAATATTTCAACGGGCGCAGGGCGTCAGCCATGGATAGGGGTCTTTCAGCTATTGAGGTTCAAGTCTTTGAAAATGGTCAGGCCCCGTAGAAGGTCAAGGGCGCGGGCTAGCTGGAAATCAACCTCTGAGGGATCAATCTCTGCTTCTTCTGGCTGCTCTCCTGCTTCGCCTGTTTGCTCCAGGTCCTCAGATGCTTCGCCTTTTCCATCAAGGGCGCCGCGCAAATCCTCTTCACGAATAGGCCCCTGATTCAGTTTTTCAATACGGGCGAGCGCAACTTCAATATCCGGGGCAATGCCTTTGGCCTGAATAGATACCCCGGACGGGGTGTAATAGCGGGCTGTGGTCAACCGGATAGCGCCATGACCTGGCATCGGCATAATGGTTTGTACAGAGCCTTTACCAAACGAGCGTGTGCCCATCAAAATAGCCCGGCGATGATCTTTCAGGGCGCCGGCAACAATTTCCGACGCTGAAGCCGATCCGGAATTGATAAGAACCACCACAGGCAGTCCATCGGTAATATCGCCAGGCTGGGCATAGGCATGTTGCATATCGCTGTTATCGCGTCCGCGCGTGGATACGATCTCGCCGCGTTCTAAAAAGGCATCTGATACCTTAATCGCTTCAGATAACAGGCCGCCCGGATTATTCCGCAAATCAAGAACAATGCCGGTCAGACTGCCGCCAGCCTCCTCGGTCAAATCCTTAACGGCTTTTTTCAAGCCAGGTGTGGTTTGCTCGGAAAAGGTGGTAAGCCGGATATAGCCAATATCATCATAGAGGCGCGAGCGCACAGACCGTATCTTTATCTCATCGCGGATAAGGGTAACATCAAACGGCTCTTCTTCTGCACGCTGAACGGTAATTTCAACCTTGGAGCCAATAGGTCCGCGTAATTTTTCCACCGCTTCGGACAGGGTGACGCCAACAATGCTGTTACCATCTACAGACAGAATAAGGTCTTCTGGTTGCAGGCCGGCATCAAAGGCAGGTGTATCATCAATGGGTGAGACAACTTTTAAAAATCCATCTTCCATGGTGACTTCAATGCCCAGGCCGCCAAATTTTCCAGTAGTCTGCTGCTGTACTTTTTTGAAATTATCATCTGGCAGATAGGTTGAATGCGGATCCAGCGAGGTTAGCATGCCATTAATAGCTGCCTCAATCAGTTCCTTGTCTGTTGTGCTTTCAACATAATTGGCACGTACCCGCTGAAAAACATCCCCGAACAGCGTAAGCTGGCGATAGGTCTCATCACTATCGTTAGCCCGGGCTGTTGGTGTTCTAATGTCACCAAAAATAGCAATGCCCACAATTACAGTAACGATAGCAAGGCTGGTAACAGCCCCATTTTTGAAAGATTTGAACAACATCTCTGCGCCTCAAGGTTTATGCTGTCTGATATAGTGAAGGACAGGCTATTTTCCAGTGTGTCAGTGTCAGAAACTGAGATCAAGCCTTCTTATCCCCAATGAGGAGAGAACGGCCTGTCATCACCTCGGGAGCCTCCAGACCCATCAGATCTAGCAAAGTCGGTGCCAAATCTGCCAGACTGCCATCGGCCAATTCTACTGGGTCAGCGCATGCGGGGTCCTGCACCAAAATACAGGGCACCTGATTGGTGGTATGGGCGGTATGTGCACATCCTGCCGCTTCGTCCCACATCACTTCACAATTGCCATGATCGGCGGTTACCAGCATCGCCCCGCCAGCCTCAATCACGGCTTTTTCCAATGTGCCAACCGCTTTATCAACCACTTCCACAGCCCGCTTTGCGGCTTCTAAATCGCCTGTATGTCCAACCATATCGGGATTGGCAAAATTAATAATGATCACATCATGGCTGTTCTGGCGAATGGCTTTTTCTGCATTGTCGCACACGCCCTGTGCCGACATTTCCGGTTGCAAATCATAGGTTGCCACTTTTGGCGAATTTACCAATTGCCGGTCCTCTGCATCAAAGGGGGTGTCGCGCCCGCCATTGAAAAAAAACGTTACATGCGGATATTTTTCTGTTTCTGCAAGGCGAAGCTGGCGCTTGCCAGCGGCGGCGACAACCGCCCCCAACCCTTGCGAGAGATCAGGCGGGTCAAGCAAGGCAGGTATCGTGGCCTCTAAATCTGAAGCTATCGGCGTTGCCGATAATATTGGGCCGGTAAAAGGCAGGTCAATTTTTGCATTTTCTGGCAACCGATAGCCTGTATCGTCCGGCGTTAACAAGGCGTAGGCAAGCTGGCGCACCCTGTCAATACGGAAATTGGCGATAAACAGCCCGTCCCCTTTTTCCATACCCTGATAGCTGGCTAGGCAGGTTGGCTGAATAAATTCATCTGTTTCCCCACGGTCATAGCCCTGCTTTAGCCCTTCTAACAGGTCAGCGCAGTGATAGTCGGCCTGTCCGGTAATCATCAGATGCAAAAAGGCCCCAGTTCGCTCCCAGCGATTGTCTCTATCCATCCCAAAATAGCGACCACACAGGCTGGCTATCTGGCAGCCATCCGGCAGTTTGCGTAAAAATTCGGGCAGGCTGTGTTCTGCCTGTTTTGGCAAGGTATCGCGCCCATCTGTCAGGATATGAAGGGTAACTGGTATCTGGCGTTTCCGCAGGGCAGTCGCAAGTGCCAGAATATGATCGCTATGGCTATGCACCCCGCCCTCGGAGGTCAGGCCAACAAGATGTGCGCGCCCGCCCGTCTTTCGCATCTGATCACAAAATTTTTGAAAAGCGGCCATCTCTGCTAGGCTGCCATCGCTACAGGCCTTGGAAAGACGCGGCAAATCCTGCATGATAACCCGCCCCGCCCCAATGGTCATATGCCCGACCTCTGAATTGCCAGGCTGCCCCTGTGGCAGACCCACAGCCAGCTCTGAGGCAATAAGGCGACTGGCAGGATATGTTGCCATCATTCGATCAAAGACAGGTGTCTGTGCTTGCTCAACAGCGTTAAATGCGCGGGTGTCAGACAATCCCCAGCCATCCATAATACATAAGATTACCGGTGTTTTCTGTCCCATTTTATTGCCTGCCTTTATGTATGTCAGAAGAAGAGGCGGTGGTCTCATTCTTATAGCCTTGCCTGCTGTGCTGGGCAAGCAGGCCTGCCATAGCCCTTATGTTTAATTGCCGCGATGATAGGGATGGTTTTTCAAAATCATTTCAGCACGATAAAGCTGCTCGGCGAGCATTGCCCGAAACAGCATATGTGGCCAGGTGGCCCGTCCAAAGGCGATCATTTTATTGGCCTTTTTACGCAAGCTGGCATGATGTCCATCTGCCCCGCCAATAGCAAAATAGCACCGCATTACCCCTTCATCACGCCAATGCCCAATAAGGCTGGCTAACTCTTCTGATGATGTATCCCTGCCTTCCGGGTCCAGACAGACTAGCCGGTAATGGGAGGGGGCGTTTTTATTCAGCCAATCCAGTATTTTGCCAGATTCATCCGCCTGGCGTTTTGCCCCAGAAGGGAGGGGAGATTCAAAGGCATGTATAGCGCCGCCATGAGGCAGGCGTGAGAGCCAGTTCCCGGTCAGTTCTGACTCCGCAGATGGTTGCACACGTCCGATAGCTAGGAGTTCTAGTTTCATGGCAAAAAGGGCGTTATGGCCGAAAAAGGCTAGCTAACATGAACCACTTCATCACTTGACGAAGATTGTGTCCACATTCTCTCCAGCGCGTAAAATTCTCTTACCTCGGGGCGGAAAATATGCACAATCACTTCGGCAGTATCCAGCAACACCCAGTCAGCTTGCTGTGTGCCTTCCTTACCCATAATAGCAACGCCTACTTTTTTTAATTTAAATTCGACATTATCTGCCATAGCTGCTACCTGACGGTTCGACGCGCCAGTTGCGATAATCATATAATCTGCGATGGTGGACTTTCCGGCGAGGGGAATAGAGACAATATCCATACCCTTGTCATCGTCAAGCGATTGCCGCACGAGATCTTTGACCTGTTCAGGGGTCAATCCTGCTAACGCGTCGCTGATGGTCCGTCTCCTTAATGTCACTGCCGGTCTGGATTTAGTACTTTAGTTAATTATACCCCAGTTTACCGTGATTTTGCGGCAGGGGCAAGTTTATCAGCCTGAATTGCCCCGCAACACGGTAGCAGAAAGTGGATTACGGGTCCTGTGGGTAAAGGCCCATTCGCGACCAGATTTGTGAGTGTTATGGGCGTGGCGACGGCCAAGCAGGCGCGGCGCATGGCGACGGTTGCGGCGTCCCAAATAGGCGGCACCCTTGCTGGTAAGGGCCTGCCAGCCATAGCCAGGGCGGTTCATCACCAAAATAGGGATGTTTGCCGCAATATCGCGGGCCCGATACCATTTTGGAAATTGGCTAAGGTTATCTGCGCCCATAATCCATATCAGGCAGGCGCGTGAACAGATTTTTTGTAATCGCGTCAGGCTGTCATAACTTGTCTTTAGCTGCAAATATTCCTCAATATCCAGACACCGCAGCCAGTTATGGGATGCGGCCAGATGGCGCGCACCCGCCAGCCTATCTTCAAAACGGGCCATCCCTTCTGCAGATTTTAGCGGGTTTTGCGGGCTTACCAGCCACCAAACCTCATCCAGCTGTGCAGATTGCCTTGCCTGCTGGGCGATATAGAGATGCCCAGCATGTGCAGGATTAAAAGAACCGCCCATCACCCCTATGCGGCGAGCCGGGGCAAAAGATGGGCAGGAGGCCATCCGGTGCCGGCGGTGCGGTTCAGGTACGGGTCTGTCCATGTCCGCGCACAATATATTTAAAACTGGTCAGCTGATTTGCCCCTACCGGGCCTCTGGCATGTAATCTGCCTGTAGCAATACCGATTTCTGCACCCATCCCGAACTCGCCGCCATCTGCGAATTGAGTAGACGCATTCGCCATGACAATCGCGCTATCTATAGCGGCAAAAAAGGCATCCTGTTCTGCTGTGTCCTCTGACAGGATGCTTTCTGTATGGCCAGAGCTGAATGTCTGAATATGGCTTGTCGCCTCATCAAGGCCAGAAACTGATTTTACCGCAATAATCGGGGCCAGAAATTCACATCCCCAATCAGCATCTGTTGCTGTTTTTATATCCGGATGCAGGGCGCTGATCTCTGGACAGCCTCGCACTTCACATCCCGCCTCTATCAGCGCGGTGACAATATCGCGTCCAACCGTGTCAATAATTTCGCGGTGGATAAGAACAGCTTCAGCGGCCCCGCAAATGCCAACACGGCGCATTTTTGCGTTCACCGCTATCTGCACAGCCTTTTCAGGGTTGGCATGGTTTGAGACATATAGATGGCAAATGCCTTCCAAATGGGCGAATACCGGCACACGGGCTTGTTCTTGCACCCGTTTGACCAGCCCTTTGCCGCCGCGCGGAATGATCACATCTATCAACCCGCTTGCTTCAAGCATTGCGCCCACCGCCTGACGATCCGGGGTCGGGATCATCTGCACAGCATCGCTGGCCAGTCCGGCAGCTTGCACACCCTCGCGCATAAGCCCTGCTAGTAAATAGCTCGTTTCTTGCGAATCACTGCCGCCGCGCAGAATACACGCATTACCGGATTTGATACATAGGCTGGCAGCATCCACCGTAACATTTGGACGCGATTCATAAATGATACCAATGACGCCAAGCGCAGTAGACAGGCGGGTAATATCAAGGCCGTTTGGCCGCTCCCACCGTGCAAGCTCTACGCCTAACGGATCCGCCAGCCCGGCAATATCCTCGGCGCCGGCAGCCATCGTTTCAATCCGGGCTTCATCCAGCATTAAACGATCGATAAACGCGTCACTAAGACCCGCCGCCCTGCCGCGGGCAACATCCCGCTGATTAGCTGCGATAATTTCACCTGTAGCAGCGCGTATCTTGCTGGCAGCCTGAAGCAAGGCCGTGTTACGCATGGCCAGTTCCGAGCGGCCTATTTGCTGTTGGCTGATGCGGGCAGCACCTCCCAGGCGAGACAAAAGCTGCTGCGCATCGGCAGCGCTGAGCTGGGCCATATTTTGTGTGGATGCGGTCATCATTTATCCTTCATCTGCGCTATGATTATCCGCAAGATCGCCTCTCAGGACAAGGTCATCTGCATGAATAAGTTCAGCCCGCCCCTCATATCCCAGCAAGGCTTCAATTGTGTGGCTTTTCTGGCCTTTGATTTTCTCCGCCTCAGAGGTTGCATAGCCTGCCAGCCCATGGCCAAGCTCCTGGCCTTCTGAATTCATGATCTGGATTAAATCGCCGCGATCAAACTGTCCTGAAATGCTCAGAATGCCTACTGGCAATAATGATTTTCCGCTCAATAATGCGGTCTGCGCCCCCTTATCCACCACAATCTGTCCTTTTGGATCAAGGGCGCCAGCTATCCAGTTTTTACGGGCTTTTTTCGGCGAGGTGCGGCGATGAAACAGACTATATCTGGCCCCTGCCAGCAGCGCAGATACCGGCCGCGTCTCGCTTCCCTCACAGATAATCATATCTGCCCCTGCTTCGGTCGCAATCCGGGCTGCCGCCAATTTAGTTGCCATTCCGCCCGAAGCAAATTCAGCGTTTGCACCGCCGCCAAGCGCCAATATATCCTCATCAATCTGGGTGATCTCTGGGATATGTTCTGCATCATTGGCCAGATGCGGATTTTTGGTATATAGCCCGTCCACATCAGACAGCAGAATCAATAAATCTGCAGAAATCATACCTGCCAGCCGGGCGGCCAGCCGATCATTATCGCCAAAGCGGATTTCATAGGTGGTGACCGTGTCATTTTCATTGACAACAGGCACAAATCCCAGCCCAAGCAAGGTTTGAATCGTGGTACGCGCATTGATATGCCGGCGGCGGGTTTCGGTATCTTCCGGGGCCAGCAAAATTTGCGCGGTGCGAATATCATGCTCTTGCAGGGCTGTTGACCAAAGCTGGGCCAGCTCTACCTGTCCGATAGCGGCAGCAGCCTGTTTCTCGGGCAATTTAATCGCCCCGGCAGGCAGCTCAAGATGCTGTCTGCCAAGCGCAATAGAGCCAGAGGAGATGAGCACAACCTGGGTGCCGGCTGCCCGCAAGCTCGCTACATCCGCGGCCAGATCGCCCATCCATTGCGAGCGAGCCTTGCCCGTTGCGGAATCAACAATCAGGGCAGAACCAATCTTTATGACCACTAATTTAGTGTTATCTATCAGGTGTTTAATGGCGCTCATGTGGCAAGAGGGCTCCATTCTGCTGCGCTATTGGTCTCCGGGTTATTTGCACGTTCTTCTTCGGTCTTTTTATCTTCAATGGCGGTATAGATATGGCGCAATACAGATTTAACATGCAGCCCGGTTACTGATGAAACAAAATGAATATCGCTGCCCGCGCCTGCGGCGATAAAGGCGTGCTTCAGCTCTTCAATATAATCTTCTGGTGCGGCATCTGCCTTGGTCAGCACGATGACCTCGCGCTTATCCGCCAGAACCTTGGCATAGGCTTCCAGCTCCGAGCGGACAATTTTCCAGTCCTTTATCGGGTCGCTAGCGGTTACATCTACCAGATGCAACAGCACGCGGCAGCGCTCAACATGCCCTAAAAAGCGATGCCCGATACCTGCGCCATGATGTGCGCCCTCGATCAGGCCTGGAATATCGGCCATGACAAATTCATGATTATCAATGCTAACAACACCCAGATTTGGATGCAGGGTGGTAAAAGGATAATCGGCAATCTTTGGCTTGGCGGCAGAAACCACAGATAATAATGTGGATTTACCCGCATTTGGCAGGCCAACTAGACCAACATCTGCTATCAGCTTTAGACGTAGCCATACCCACATTTCTGTGCCAATTTCGCCGCGCTGGGCTTTTCTGGGCGCGCGGTTGGTTGAAGATTTGAAAAACGCATTACCCTTGCCGCCAATCCCGCCAGAAGCCAGAATTACTTCCTGTCCTTCTTTGGTCAGATCTGCAAGTACCGCTTCGCCATCATCAGAGATAACTTGCGTGCCAACAGGCAGTTTTAAGATGGTATCCTTGCCTCTGGCTCCTGAACGGTCACGTCCAGCCCCCGGGATCCCTGATTCTGCCTTGAAATGCTGTTGATAGCGATAATCGATAAGGGTGTTCAGCCCGCCAACACATCTGGCAATGACATCGCCGCCGCGTCCACCATCGCCGCCATCTGGCCCGCCCATAGGCACATTGGCTTCTCTGCGAAAGCTGACCGCGCCTGGCCCGCCATTTCCGGAACGGACAAATATTTTGGCTTGATCGAGAAATTTCATTTTTCGTGCCTATCCCAGCATGACAGTCCCTAAACAACAGAACGGCCCAAAAATAAGAAGGGGATGAAACCGCAAAAAGCGGGTCATCCCCTGAAAACAGATTTTGCGCTGGCTAGTTTGCTTGTGCCGGCTTGCGCCCAGGCACCGCCCTAACCAATTTATTCTGCAGCTTTTGCCTGTTCTACAACAGAGACAAACATTCTGCCGCCCGCTTTTTCCCGAAACGCAACATTGCCGGGACGGAGCGCAAAAAGGGTATGATCCTTTCCAATACCTACATTGTCGCCCGGGTGGAATTTCGTACCGCGCTGGCGAACAATAATATTGCCGGCAAGAACATTTTCGCCACCAAATTTTTTCACGCCAAGACGACGACCAGCTGAGTCGCGACCATTTCTGGAACTACCACCTGCTTTTTTATGTGCCATCGGGTTCTCTCCTTATGCTTTCTTTGCCGCAGATTTTGTCGCGGCTTTCTTTGGGGCAGCCTTTTTTGCTGCCGGCGCTTTTTTCGCCG
>JBMZFK010000068.1:0-9822 GCA_049615365.1 Puniceispirillaceae bacterium (SeqCode) | reverse complement strand
CGGCCATCGTCTGGCTATAGGTTTCATGGGTATGCATTACGCAATGCAAATCATTCGGTCGCGCGCGATGCACCGCAGAATGAATAAGATAGCCTGCTTTATTGACTGGCCATCCACTTTTCTGATCAATCTGATTGCCATCCAAATCGATCAGCAACAGATTGGAGGCGGTAATCTCGTCATAGCGCACCCCAAAGGCATTGATCAAAAAGGTATCAGTACCGGGAACCCGCAAGGTGATATGGTTATAAACAACACTTGTCCAGCCATAAAAATGAGTCAGCCGATAGGTGGCCGCCAGATCAATTCGGGCGTGCCATTCCGCATCGCTCATCCCTTTCGGGGTGTCCGGGTAATGGGCTTGCAAATCATCCAGAGTTAATGTCATTGCAGTTCTATCCTTAGTTTAATTTGGTACCGCTATCCTGTCTTATGCCGGGGTTTCGCCTTTAACAGTGGTGCGTAACATCTCGCGCCGAAACCCGTCATAATCATTAAAGGCACGATGCAATACCAGCCGGTTATCCCACAGGCACAGGGTTTTTTCCGACCATCTAAGACGGCAGGAAAACACCTCTTGCGTGATATGGCTGACCAGAAAATCTATCAGCGGGGCGGATTCATACGCGCTCATCCCCTCAAAGCCCTTGGCATAAACCTTGTCGATAAACAGGGCTTTTTCCCCTGTTTCAGGGTGGGTACGCACAAGCGGGTGAAAATTCCCGTCTATCATCGCCTGTTCGTCAATATTGTCCCACATATTGCCGATTTGCTTGTCTTCGGAACGCTGGCGCAACCCGTTCAGGCTGGCAACCACCTTTTCACCGGACATATGCACTTTCAACGGGGCTATCATCTTTCTCATCACATCGGATAAATTATCATAGGCCATTGCCGCATTATACCAGATAGTGTCGCCGCCATAGGGCGGGATTTGCACTGAATATAACAGGCTAACCGAAGGGGGCTGGGCAAGGAAAGGCGAGTCTGTATGCCAGCCGCCACCAAATACCATTTTCGATTTTGCATCAGCCTCTTTGATAACCGGCTGGATATTGGGATGCCCCTCCAGGCCTTTTGTATAGGCATCTGTTCCAAATTCGCCAAAGCGCAGAGTCAGATTTTCCTGCATTTCATAGGTAAGTTCCTGATCCCGCAAATAAATCATTTTATGGTGATAAAGTGCTGCGGCCAGCGCATCGAAAGAGGAATCACTAATATCGGAAATATTCAGCCCGACAATTTCTGCTCCCATTGCCGAGGCTAGCGGAACCGTATGGAAAAAGCTGTTTTCCATCGGGGTGTTTTGAAAATTCTTTTGCTCATCATACAGCAGCATATTATTCATCATGCCCTCCGTTATGGCTTTAAAAAAGCAGATACGCGCCCGGCTGTCTGGTGTTTGGAAAACATCCCTCTTATAGCCTATCGCATTACATTACCAGCATGACAGAATGGCTCTGGCAGTCAATCTTGAAATACAGGCTGTTATATGGGGCGGTCTGTTTTATTTCTGCCCATCTAGCTGATGCGCACGGATAAGGGCGGACAGAACCAGATGATCCTGCGGTACACCCTCTTCAAAGGCCTCGGCAAGGGTCATATCTGCGATACGCCCCTGATGGGTTGCACATCCCGCTGCCATATCATTGGACAGGCCAAGCTCTTGCAAGGTTTTGGCAACCTCTGCCATTTCAGCCGAGCGCCGCCGGCCATGAACCGCTACCCGTTCCATTACATAATCTGCCAGCCCGACCATATTATCAATACCCAGCGTTTTGCCAGCAGAGGTTAAAATGCGCTGACTCAGCCCCAGCCCTTCGGCAGCGGCCATACTCTCGCAAATAAGGGATTCAACGCCCTTTATCAGGACAGAACGCAGCATCTTTACCACCGAGGCGGATCCGATTTCCTCGCCCTCCCAGTCATGGTTGAAGCCCAGCTCGCTGAAAAAGCCCCGAATAGCCTCTGATTGCGCGCCTGCCAGCAAAATAGCGGTTTGATGTCCGGCTGGCAAAATAGGCGCCATAATCGCCATATCAATATAAATCGCCCCGGTTTTGAGGATGATATCGGCTGTGGCCCGTTTCGTGCCGGGGGAAACCGAATTGCCATCGATAAAATACTGGCCTTTTGACAGGAAGGGGGCGATGGATTCAGCTGCCCTTATAGATTGGTCAGCGGTCACCACGCTGATAATCACGTCAACAGAACAGGTAAATTCCTTTACCTCCTTGATAGCTGTTACTGCTGAATGGTTTGCTGACTTTTGTGAATCCCATGCAATATCAAAGGCAAAAATGCTGAGACCTTCTGTTTTTTCCAGCAAGCTCTTTGCCATTGCCTGGCCTGCTTCGCCATATCCTAAAAAGCCTATTTTTTTCATCTATTTTTCCTGTTTTAAAAAGGCATACCGACATAATTTTCCGCGATCATTTGCCGTCCGGCAACGGAATGGCGGATATAATCCAGCTCGGCTTCCTTTACACGCTGGTCAAAGGGATCATCGCTAAAACGATGGGTAAGATTGGTCAGATACCAGCTAAAGCGCTGGGCTTTCCACACCCGTTTCAATGCTTTTTGTGAATACTGATCCAGCGCAGCTTCATCTTTTTCATCAAAAAAGGCCTTTACCGCCTCGCTCAGATAGAAAATATCGGAAAAGGCAAGGTTCAGCCCTTTTGCCCCTGTTGGCGGAACGATATGGGCAGCATCGCCTGCCAGCAGCAACCGGCCAAAGCGCATAGGCTCGGAAATAAAGCTGCGAATGGGGGCAATGGATTTTTCAATAGAAGGACCTGTTTCCATGGCTTCACCCAGCGCATCTGGCAAGCGGCGGCGCAGCTCATCCCAAAAACGAACATCTGACCAGTTATCAATATGGTCATCCGGCGTGCATTGAATATAATAGCGTGAACGGCTCCAGGAACGCATGGAACAAAGCGCAAAGCCCCGGGGCGTATTGGCATAGACAACTTCGGCCGATACAGGCGGTACATCCGATAAAACGCCCAGCCAGCCAAAAGGATAGGTTTTTTCAAAAATATTTAAGGCTGCCTCGGGAACAGAAGCGCGGCTTACCCCGTGAAAGCCGTCACAACCTGCAATTATCTGGCAGTTAATTTGATGGTTTATGCCGTCTGAGCGATAGGTGACATAAGGGGCATCTGTATCAAAATCATGCAAGCTGACATCTTCTGCCTGATAGATAACAGGTCTGCCGGATTTTTCGCGGATATCGCATAAATCTTTTGTCACTTCTGTCTGGCCATAGGCGGTAACCACTTTGCCGCCTGTATTTTCCCCCAGCCCGATTTGCATCAGCTGGTTATCATAGGCCAATTGCACCCCGTGATGGGGAATGCCTTCTTCTTTCAAACGATCACTGGCATCAATATCGGATAAAAAATCAACAGTGGTTTGTTCCAAAATGCCGGCACGAATTCTGGCCAGCACATATTCTTTTGTCTGTTTTTCCAGAATAATATTATCAATGCCCAGCTTGGTCAGTTTCGCCCCGAGCGCCAGCCCGGATGGCCCTGCCCCGATAATGACAATTTGCGTGGTTTGCTGGGTCATATCTGAACTCTCTATGATTTAGATTTTTAAGCGCGGAAAGACTTTTTTCGCATTGCCGCTGAAAATCGCTGTTTTTTCTTCGGCATTTAACGCGGTATTGCCATCGATATAACGCTTGGTATCGTCATAATAATGGCCGGTTCTGGGATCAATCCCTCTGACCGCACCGATCATTTCAGACGCAAACAGGATATTTTTCGTTGGAATAACATCCAGCAACAAATCAATGCCATCCTGGTGATAGACGCAAGTATCAAAATAGATATTGTTCAACACCCGCTCATCCAGATCGCCCAGTCCCTTATCCTGGGCAATGCCGCGAAACCGCCCCCAATGATAGGGTACAGCCCCGCCGCCATGCGGAATAATGATCTTTAGCGTTGGAAAGTCGGCAAAAACCTCGGAAAACATCAAATGCACAAAGGCGGTTGTATCTGCCCCCAAATAATAGCTGGAGGTAGTATCAAGGGAATGATGGCACGCCCCGGATACATGGATCATGGCCGGGACATCCAGCTCTACCATTTTTTCATAAAACGGATACCAGTATTTATCGCCCAGCCGGGCATCTTTCCAAAAGCCTCCCGACGGGTCAGGGTTAAGATTACAGCCGATAAAGCCCATCTGACTAACGCATCGTTCCAGCTCGTTAATGCTGGCATCGATACCGGTTTCCGGGCTTTGCGGCAATTGACAGACAGGGGCAAAATTATCCGGAAACAGCGTACAGACCCGCTTGATCAGGTCATTTTGCTGTTCTGTCCAGGCTTGCGATGTACTGGCATTGCCAACATGATGTCCCATCCAGCTGGCACGTGGTGAAAAGATGGTTAAATCCGTGCCGCGCTCTTGTTGTAATTTCAGCTGGTTGGTAGCGATGCTTTCACGGATTTCATCATCTGAAACATCTATCTGTCCCTTTTCGAAAATATGATCCGGGTTGGTTTTCAATATTTCCTTTTGGGCATTGCGATAGCTTTCCACCGCTGGCGGGGTCGTGGTGTAATGACCGTGACAATCAATGATCATGGCTTATCCCTGTTCTTGCAATTAATGCCGTTAAAACTGCCAAGTGTGTCCAGATCCTCGACATATTCCAGCCCTTCTTTGGCCAGGCGTTCGCGCATATTATATAAATCCAGCCCCATTTCGCCCTTGGCCAGCAACTGGCGTTTTTCCTCTTCATTGGCCAGCCTGTCTTCGGCTTTCTGGCACACTTCTTTGGCTTCCAGACGCGGGACAATCACCACCCCGTCATCATCAGCGACCACCACGTCGCCCGGAAAAACCAACTGGCCGGCACATACCACAGGTACATTTACAGCCCCAAGCGTGTTTTTTACTGTCCCTTTGGAAGAAATGGCTCGTGACCATACCGGAAAGCCCATTTCATGCAAGTCGGCAACATCGCGCACCCCTGCATCAATGACCAGCCCCTTTACCCCGCGTGCCTGGCATGAAGTGGCCAGCAAATCGCCAAAAAACCCGTCTGTATTATCGGTGGTACAGGCCGCAACCAGCACATCGCCCGGCTGGCAGAGTTCTATGGCCACATGCACCATCCAGTTATCGCCTGGCTGAACCAGCACGGTCAGCGCTGTGCCGCCCAGCTTTGCGCGCGGATAAATCGGCCGCATATAGGGCTTTAACAGCCCTGTCCTGCCCTGGGCTTCATGTACGGTGGATGCGCCGATTTCCCCCAGTCGTGAGGCGATAGCGGCATCTGCACGTTCGATATTTTTCACTGCAACAGTTTTCATCTTTCAACACTCCTTTTGACGCTTTTTCAGGGCGTGATTATTTAAATCCGTAAAGACGGGCCGGATTATCGACCAGAATTTTTTTCTGCAAGGCCGGATCGCGTGCCAGCAAGGGAACCAGATCTAGCAAATCGCCATCATTTGGCATGAATTTTTTGATATTCGGATGTGGCCAGTCGGTTCCCCATAATGTTCTGTCCGGGGCAATTTCCACCAGCTCCTGGGCATAGGGAATAGCATCATAAAAAGGTGGGCCTGCAACAGATATCCGCTCGGAGCCACAGATTTTCACCCACCAGTTCTCGCGCTGCAAAAAGCGTTTTAAAATCTGAAAAGCCTGTTGATGCACGCCATTTGATGTCGGCACTCTGCCCATATGATCGACAATGATATCCATATCAAATTGCAGGAAAAATTCTTCGAACTGGACAATATCCTCGGCATTGACATGAATAACCAGATGCCAGCCCAGAGGCTTGATACGGGTCAGGACGCGTTTCATCATATCCAGATCAGGCGTCCCGCCCAGATGGGTAACAAAATTAAAACGAATGCCGCGCACACCGCCTGCATCCAGATCTACAAAATCTTCATCGCTGAAACTGTCATTGGCGATACAGACACCGCGATATTTATCCGGGCTAGAGGCTATAGCATCCATCATCGCCCGATTATCCGGGCCGTGACAGCTGGCCTGAACAATCACTGCCCGTTCGATGCCAAGTTTGGCATGAAGTTTGGCCAGCTTTTCTTTTGGCCCATCTGGCGGATGATAGGTTGATTTCGGATGATAGGGAAAAATTTCATGCGGGCCAAATACATGACAATGGGCATCGCACGCCCCGGCAGGGGCGGTGAAAATAGGGGTGCGGGTATCAGGGTCAGGCGGCATACAGCTTTTCATGCCTGTTACAGGATGGGTATATTCAGTCAATTGTTCTTTCCTTTCCAGACAAAGCGGGGGACATAAACTTCCCCCCGGCTTATCAGGCGGGCGGTGCGTACCAGCCCTGCACGCAATACATCAATGCCGGGTCGCTCGGGGTTTAGCTCCAGCTGAACATCAAAATGGCCAGACGGGTGTTCGATACGCATCTGCTTATCCAGCCCTTCGGGAATTTCAGCCAGATCATGAATAGCCCCTCTTTCAAACAGGGCAGCAGTGGCAACCGAAACCGCCCCCAATACCCCGATGGCCTTGTGACACACTTTTGGAATAAAGGTACGGGTATTGAGATGCCCGCCATTGACCGCTTTTGATACCAGACACATTTTTGGCACAGCCTTGTCGCTAACATCTGCCAGACCCATAGCCAGCCCGGCTTGCAGGCGGATTTTTTCCAGCTTTTCCTTTAGCGCGCTATTGGCGTTAAGGGTTTCCGGGCTTTCCTGACCGCTCAGGCCAAAATCTTCAGCGCGCAAACATACCACCGGCATCCCGTTATCGATACAGGTAGCGCGCACCCCCTCAAAGGTATTGCACATATAGCCTGTCGGGATAAGGCCGCCACACATCGATCCGGCCAAACCGCTATAATGACACATCACCTCGGCTGCCTTGCCAAACACCCCGTTAATTTCGGTATCGCCATCATAAAGCGGCATATTATTTTCCAGAGGGAATGATACATCACAGACCTTGCCGCTATTTTCCATGAAAACGCGGATTTCAGCATTATCGCCGGACGCCTGAACAAGGCCTGATTCAAGTGCAAATGCCCCCACCCCTGCCAGAATATTTCCGCAATTGGGACTGTCATCCAGCTTGTCCTCGCCGACCAGTGCCTGAACAAACAGATAATCAATATCACAATCCGGGCGTTCGGATTTGCTGACAATCGCTATTTTCGAGGTGAGCGGGTCTGCTCCGCCCAGCCCGTCAATCTGGCGCGGATCGCCATAAGCGCCCATCACCCATTTCAGGACATTATCGCGCTGTTCCTTGTCATCCGGCAAATCATCGCGGCGGAAATAAACCCCTTTTGAGCTGCCCCCGCGAAGCTGCATAAAAGGGATGGCGGTCTGGTTGGTTGTCATTTTTCAACTGCAAGATCTAGGCTGTCATTTTCTGCTCTATTTCATGTAGAACTTTCATTGTGGGCAAACATTGGCGAAGGCTGGAATTTGGCTCTTCTCCGGTTTGAATGGCGCGAATAAATTCACGGTCAATCAGCTCAATCCCGTTCATGGAGACATCGACATCCGATACATCGATCTGATTTTCCCGGCCATCAAATAAATCATCATAACGCGCAATATAGGTGCCATTATCGCAAATATAGCGGAAGAAGGTACCTAACGGCCCGTCATTATTAAAAGAGAGGGACAGGGTGCAGAGCTTGCCGCTTTGGGTTTTCATCAGAATGGACATATCCATCGCAATGCCCAGATCAGGGTGTTTTGGCCCTTGTACCGCATAGGTTTCAATAATCGGCTCACCTGCCTGATACATGAATAAATCAACCGTATGGCAGGCATGATGCCAGAGCAGGTGATCTGTCCATGAGCGCGGCTCGCCCTTGGCATTCATATTTGTCCGGCGGAAAAAGTAGGTTTGCACATCCAGCTGCTGAATAGATAAATCGCCTGCGGTGATTTTATTATGCATCCATTGATGGGACGGGTTAAAACGGCGCACATGACCTGCCATTCCGACCAGACCGGTTTGCTGCTGCTTTTCGACCAGCTTTTCTGAATCTGCCAGCGTATCGGCCATGGGAATTTCGACCAGCACATGCTTGCCAGCTTCCATTGCAGCAATGCCCTGATCTGCGTGCATTTGGGTCGGGGTGGCCAGAATAACCGCATCCACCGCATCACAATTTATCAATGCCTCAAAATTGTCAAAACAGTGCGGCACAGAAAACCGCCCGCCAACATCCCTGGCCTTTTCCATGCTGGTGGCCATGACGGCTGTTATCTCAGCGTCCTGAATGGCCGACAGGGCTTCCAGATGCTTGGTACCAAATGCCCCATTTGCCCCGGCGACACCGATTTTAATTTTTGTCATTTTTTTTCCTAACGCTCTTTTTTACCTTGCCGGAAACATATCAGTCATTTTCCAGAATAATTGCCCCATAAGCAGTGGCCGATACAGGGATATGATAGAGGCGGTAAATTTCCTTCACCTGTTTATTTAATGCCCCGCGCATAACATTCCACATGATCATTTCAACGCCCTCACAGCCTGCTTCGCGGATAAAATCTGTATGGCTCAACCGGCTATTGGCTTCCGGGTCAGACACCAGATTATCCAGAAAGGCTTTATCAAATTCGGCATTAATCACACCGGCACGCTCGCCGCCCAACTGATGCGACAGGCCGCCTGTACCCCATATGCCAACGCTGATATCTTCTGGAAAGTTGGCCACTGCCCGGCCAATAGCCTGACCCAGCTTGTAACAACGCAAGGCCGTTGGCAGAGGATGCTGAATAACATTCACGCATACCGGCACAACGGCAGTTGGCCATTCTTGCGGCTGGTCATAGGCGATGGAAAGCGGCACGGTCAGCCCGTGATCCACATCCAGCGATCCGGCTACCGACATATCAAATTCTTCGGCCATTAATTGTTCAACCAGATGCCAGGCCAGTTCAGGATGCCCTTTGACAACAGGTACTTTGCGTGGCCCCCAGCCTTCATCGGCTGGCTGAAATTCTTCTGCAACCCCTATGGTAAAGGTAGAATAGCTATCCAGCGAGTAATAGGTCGCATGGTCATTATAGACGATGATATTTACATCCGGCACATTTTGTTTATGCCAGTCGCGCAAGGGCGCAAAGCCGGCAAACAGCTCTTTCCAATAGGCTTCATCGGTTTTGCCATTATCCATCGCCGCCCCGACGCCCGGTACATGGGACGTGCCCATTCCTGCAGTTATTTTTGCCATCAGCCCTGTTCCTTTTTGCTGCGATTGCCCTCGATTGGGCGCCCGCCCGCCATCATCATTGCCTGAAATTCATCAAAGCTTAATTCGGGATTGCTCATCTTGCCATACATTACCTGTGGTGGCTGCTTGTCATGGCTGACCAGCTTGAAGGTGTAATAGACATTTGCCCCCAATTTCAGAAGTTCCAGATAGTCCCGGCTCAGGACAGCGCCCATTTGTGCGTCTGTGACCTTGAATTTTGACATATAGGCTTTTTCATCCTTGGCAAATTCATCTCTGCCTTCTGCCTTGTTCAGGCTCATCAAAAACATATTCAAAGCATAACCGCGACGATATTGCCGGCTATCCAGCACATAGGTTCCTGGCACATCATCATAATCTCTGGCAGTCATTTTATTTTCCCCTAAGAGCAGATAATTCCAATTTTTTGCGATATGCCAAATATCATAGGATAAGAAGCTGTATTCAACAATAAGTTAATCACATTATAGCGTATTGGAAATAGCCGGGGCGCGTGCAACCGCAAAGAGCTATTTTCTGCTGTCTGGTAATCTTTTGGCAATAAAGGACATGGCAAAAAATAGGGGGATAAT
>JBMZFK010000067.1:0-9859 GCA_049615365.1 Puniceispirillaceae bacterium (SeqCode) | reverse complement strand
TACCGCGATTGATAAATTAACAGGCAAGCTGTTGTCATCTAATAGCCTGCAATATGCTGGCATTGTGCTCTCTGGCAAGAAAATGGGCTTTTACCGGTTTGTTCATCCAGATGGAAAAGAAGGCTGGTATGACCGTAACGGCGAATCAGCGGTGCGGACACTGATGCGAACCCCGGTTAATGGGGCGCGGATGAGCTCTGGTTTTGGTATGCGCCGCCACCCGGTTACCGGCTATAATGCCATGCATCGCGGTTTGGACTTTGCTGTACCAACAGGCACACCTGTTCTGGCGGCCGGTACCGGGCATATTGAATATGCTGGCTGGAACGGTAATTATGGCCGCTATATCCGTATCCGCCATAATGCTACCTACAAAACGGCCTATGCCCATCTCTCGCGCATGGCCAGAGGGATTCGCAATGGCCGCCTGGTTCAGCAGGGCGAAGTTATCGGCTATGTCGGCTCGACAGGCCGCTCGACAGGCCCGCATCTGCATTACGAGATTCTGGTAAATAACCGCCGCCTGAATCCGCTAACGGTGAAATTGCCGTCTGGTGAGGGCGTGCCAGACGATCTCATGCCAGCCTTTAAATCCCAGATAAAGCGTATTGAGCGCAAAATGCGCGACAGTGCGACCCCGCTTTATGCCGGCATCAGTTTGCAACAGGCCAGCCTTTCTCGTTAGGCTGGTTTACCCCCTCTAGCTACAAGAGCTGTTCGCCATGCCCAATTCTGAATCTGAATCCAGCCAGCAGATGTTCCTTGATGAGATTTGGCGCTTTCCGGTGAAGGGCTTTGCTGGCGAGCAGTTGCAGCATATTAACGCCATAGCCGGCCAGCTATTGCCGCATGACCGCGAATATGCGCTGACGACAGGCCATCCAAAATCCCATGAAAGACTGGCAGAAGGCTGGCTGCCAAAGCGGCATTTTCTGCAATTATTAAGCGAAGCCAGATTGGCCGGGCTAGAGATTCGATTTGATAGTTCCCGCCAGACGCTGAGCCTGTTTGAAAATGGCGAAATACTGGCAACCGCCCCGGCAAATGATCGGGCCAGCCTTTCACAAGCCCTTTTCAAGTGGATGCCAGAGGCTTTTTCCCAGCCCCCACTTTTATGCCGGTTGGATAGTGGCGGTTACAGCGATACGGCCGCGCCATGGATCAGTCTTGGCGGCAGCGCATCCCTTGATGCCTTTGCTAGCCTAACGGGCACGCAAACAGCCGCCAGCCGCTTTCGTTTAAACCTTATCATCCGCACAGACACCCCGTTTATTGAACAAAGCTGGGCAGGCCAAACCCTGACCATTGGCGAGGTGGAGCTAGAAGTCATAGAACCTGTCGGGAGATGTGGGGCGATTTCGGTTAATCCGCATACCGGCATACGCGAGCGAGATTATCTGCCAGAAATGGAACAGGCCTGGGGGCATACAGATTTGGGAATGTTTGCGCGAATCTGTAAAAGCGGCTCTTTACAGAAAGGCACCGCAGTTAGCATAAAAAAATAGCGGCCCAAGCCGCTATTTTCAATCTGTTAGCCTTTTTTTGTCAGCGATAGCTGGATGATTTCAGGCTACCGCCTCTGACGCGTCATCCCCTTCTGGACTATCTGTTGCAGCAGCCTCTCGTGTTTTCTTGCTGGTGCGCGGTTTACGCGTACGGCCAGCAGCCATCATTTTTTTCACCCCTGCACTGGCTTCTTCATCAGACAGGTCGCCGGATTTGCCACTGGCTTTATCCTGACCATCAGCACTCGCCTTGTCTGAAGTGGTATCTTCTGTAGGCGCAGCCTCTGCCCGAGCATTTTCACCAGAATTATTTTCACAGGAGCCATTCTCACCCGAACCATTTTGATCGCGTCGGCGCGATTGCTGGCGTTCATCATGGGCTTTGCGCTGCTGTTCGGCATTTTGCAAAATAGATTGATGAATGCGGTAATAATGATCGGCGTATTGCGTAAACGCTTCAGCCGAAATACGCTCTCCAGCCGCATTCGCATCATAGGCAAGGGCAGTATATTTTTCAAAGAGCTGCTGGGCATTACCCCGCAACCGGCCTTCTGGCCCATTTGAATCAAAGGTTGTGTTTCGATTGAAATTAACCTGATTATGTCCGCCATTACGGCGACCACGCCCTCTGGCACGCTTGGAATTCTGACCCTGATTATGTCTCATAGATAGTCCATATTCACAAATTCAGCCTTTGGCTGAGGTTGTTTTTCATTTTGATGGAAAATCGTAATCAGCGCGCGGTGCGCTTTACTGATTACCTTACCCTGTTTGAACATGTAAGCGCTGACAGTGCAAGGAAAAACTGCATTATTTTGCCACAGAAAGGCATCTTTCAATGCCAGCGAGGTCTTTATAGACCTGAATGACTGTCAAGCCAGCATCCTGTGCCAGCTCGCCTACCGCTTCTATTTGGCCACATCCAACTTCCAGAAAGGCCTGACCTTCAGGTGCAAGAATAGCGCCAAGTTGCGGCAATAATGACCGATAGGCAGATAGACCATCCGCCCCGGCAAACAGCGCCGCTGAGGGATCATGCAAGCGCACCTCATCTGACAGACTGTCATCTGCGTCACAAATATAGGGCGGATTGGATAAAATCAGATGATAACGCTCCTCCAGCCCCTCTGCCCAGTTGCCTGTCTGGATATGTGCACGCCCCGCCAGCCCAAGGGCCGCCGCATTTGCGCGGGCCTGTGCCACCGCCAATGGCGCCCTATCAATGCCAACCCCGCTGGCCTGATCCAGTTCTGATAGCAAGGACAGTAACAAACATCCAGAACCACAGCCTAAATCCAAAATCCTTGGCTGAGAGTTCTGTGCCAGCGCCTTCTGCGCATAGCCAAGGGCAGCTGAAATCAGTGTTTCGCTATCCGGGCGGGGATCCAACGTAGCCGCGTTCAGATGAAAATCAAGCGACCAGAATTCCCGCTTGCCGCGCATCCGGCTTATTGGCAATCCGGCGTTACGCTGGTTAATCAGCATGGCAAGCCGGGATTCCTGTGCAGGCGTGAGGCAAATATTTTGATGGCTCATCACCGGGCTATCCAGCCCGCAAGCCAGCCCAACCAGCCAGCGCGCATCCAGACGGTTATCGGTGTTCAGGGCTGCGCTTACGCCTTGCAAAAGCGGGCGTGCAGACTCTGTCATCGCCTATTCCTCGTTATCACCAGCTGCCAGCCTTGCTGCCTGATCCTCAGAGGCCAGCGCGACCACCACCTCATCCAGAGCTTCGCCATTCAGAATTTTATCCAGCTTGTACAAGGTCAGGTTAATTCGGTGGTCGGTCACCCGGCCTTGCGGAAAATTATAGGTACGAATGCGCTCTGATCTGTCCCCTGACCCTACCTGGCCTTTGCGCGAGGCGGCACGCTCTGCTTGCTGGCGGGCCCGTTCGGCATCATATAATCTGGCACGCAGAATCTTCATCGCCTTTGCACGATTTTTATGCTGGGACTTCTCGTCCTGCTGGCTGACCATAATCCCGGTTGGCAAATGGGTGATACGAACCGCCGAATCTGTGGTGTTCACCGATTGTCCGCCAGGGCCAGACGCCCGAAAAACATCAATCCGCAAATCGCTTTCATTAATATCGATATCCACATCCTGCGCTTCAGGCAAAACCGCTACAGTTGCTGCCGAGGTATGAATACGCCCCCCTGCTTCGGTCTCGGGAACCCGCTGTACGCGGTGTACCCCTGATTCATATTTCAATCTGGCAAACACATCCTGGCCAGAAATATTTGCTGTCGCTTCTTTATAGCCGCCAATACCGGTCTCGGAAATCTCCATCACCTCAAACCGCCAGCCATTTTGCGCGGCAAAGCGCTGATACATGGAAAACAGATCAGAGGCAAATAGCGCTGCTTCGTCCCCGCCAGTACCTGCCCGCACTTCCAGAATGGCGTTTCGCGAATCATCGCTATCTTTTGGCAGCAACAACAATTTCAGCTGATGTTCTGTTTCCTCCTGTTTTTGGCTTAGCTCTTCTATTTCCGCAGTTGCCATGTCAATCAGCTCGGCATCTGCGTCTTTATCGTCTAAAATCAGCCGGGCCTGTTCCAGATTATCCATCAGATCATTCAGAAAAACCGCCTGTTCTGCGATAGGGCGTATTTCTGCCAGCTCGCGCGATAATTTCGTCAGCTCGTCTGTGTCTATCTGGCCAGACGATAATTTTTGCTCTATCTCGTCGCGCCGCCCCAGCACTTTATTTATATTGCTAACAATACTCATCTTCTAGCTAAAACCCTTCTTCAGACCTGCTGTGCCAGCCAGCTTGTCAGCGCAGAAATTTCAATTTCCGTTTGCGTACCATCTAGCATATTGCGCACGCTTACACATTGACGAGATAACTCATCTGCTCCGGCGATAAGGGCAAATTTTGCGCCCAGCTTGTTCGCCGCCTTCATCTTTTTTCCCATATTTCCGGACAGCAAGCTGACCGCACTAAATCCGGCATCGCGAACCATACAACCAAGGCCAAAAAGCTCGGCCTCGGCGCTTTGCTCAGCAGCGACAAGCACCACATCAGGAGACCATTCTGGCTGGGCATCGACCAGCAAGGCCAGCCGTTCAATACCCGCTGCAAACCCAACCGCCGGCAACAGCGGGCCGCCTAATGTCTGGGATAGCCCGTCATAGCGCCCGCCGCCCAAAACCGTACCCTGCGCGCCCAGCTGATCGGTAATAAATTCAAACGCGGTATGGCTGTAATAATCCAGCCCCCTGACCAGAAACGGGTCATCTACCCAGGTAATGGACGCCGCTTCAAGGGCCTGTTTTACGGTTTCAAAATGGGCCTGTGCGGCAGGGGTTAAACAGGCATTGAGGCGCGGGGCTTCCTGCAGGATAGATTTATCTGCTTCTGATTTTGAGTCCAGTATCCGCAATGGATTACTATCCAGCCGACGCTGGCTATCTTCAGATAACGCGCTTCGATAGCGCTCCAGATAGCTGACCAATGCACTGCGATAGGCATCTCTGCTTTGCGTATCGCCCAGCGTGTTCAGATGCAAGTTTGTATGTTCCAGCACGCCAAGTGATTTCAGGATATGTACCCCGCAGGCGATTATTTCTGCATCGGCCAGCGCGCTGGCTGGGCCTATCAGCTCACATCCAATTTGGTGAAACTGGCGCATCCGGCCTTTTTGCGGGCGCTCATATCTGAACATCGGACCAGCATAGAACCAGCGCTGGGGCAAGCTTTGGGTCAGCCCGTTGGAAATAAGGGCGCGCATGGCCGCAGCGGTACCTTCAGGGCGAAGGGTAAGACCCGTGCCGCCTCTATCTTCAAAGCTGTAGGTTTCTTTGGCCACCACATCCGAGCTAGCGCCCAGGGGCCGGCTAAACACATCGGTAAACTCAAAAATTGGCGTGGACATATCTGCATAGCCAAATTGCCCGGCACCCTGTTTGGCGTGTTCAATCACATAATTATGTTTGGCCTTTTCTGCGGGAAGCAGATCACTGGTACCGCGAACAGGCTGAATGATATCCATCGTTACTATTCCTGAAATCAGAGCATGACAGCATTAATGCGCTAGGCGTTTTTAAAAATTATATCGCCAGCTCTTCTGGCGCCATTTTATCTACATGTTCTTCTACCAGACGCACCACATGTTCGACAATATCCTCATTTGTCAGGCGATGATGAGCGAGACCAGAAATATAAACCTGATGGTTATCCTTGCCGCCGCCAGTAATGCCGATATCGGTCTCGCGTGCCTCGCCCGGGCCATTAACTACACAGCCAATAATAGATACGGTCAGTGGCTTGTTAATATGTTCCAGCCTTTCTTCAATTTCCTGAACGGTTGCGATCACATCAAATTGTTGACGCGCACAAGATGGACAGGAAATCACCGTCACCCCGCGGCGACGCAGCCCCAGTGATTTCAGCATTTCATAGGCAACCCTGACCTCTTCGGCAGGATCTGCAGATAATGATACCCGGATTGTATCGCCTATGCCCGCCCATAATAAATTGCCCAGACCAATGGCAGATTTCACAGTGCCTGACCGCAAGCCGCCTGCCTCGGTAATGCCGATATGTAACGGGCAATCAATCGCTTCAGATAGCTGCTGATAGGCGGCTACTGCTAGAAAAATATCAGAAGCTTTTACCGAAATTTTAAATTCGTGAAAGTCCAGTTCCTGCAGGTGACGGGCATGTTCCAGAGCGGATTCAACCAGCGCTTCGGGACAGGGTTCTGCATATTTTTCCAGAAGATGTTTTTCCAGTGAGCCACCATTGACGCCAATCCGCATCGAGCAGCCATTATCACGGGCAGCACGCACCACTTCGGCAACCCGTTCTGGCTTGCCGATATTGCCTGGATTAATTCGCAGACAGGCCGCCCCGGCATCCGCTGCTTCCAGTGCCCGGCGATAATGAAAATGAATATCGGCAACAATCGGTACCGGGCTGAATTTACAAATCTCCCGCAACGCTGCGGTGCTGTCCTCATCTGGACAGGAAACCCGAACAATATCCGCCCCTGCTAGCGCCGCGCTCTCAATTTGTGCCAGTGTTGCCTTTGTATCTGTGGTCAGGCTATTGGTCATGGTTTGCACAGAAATAGGGGCATCCCCGCCAACGGGAACAGAGCCAACATGGATTTGCCGACATTTGCGTCTATCTATCTGTCTATAGGGTCTTAATGCCTGCGCATTCATAGCTGCGCTCCTTTATCCTTGCCGCCTGAAAAATGTCTTTCTTGCCGGCTTCCTACCTTGCTGTGTTGTCCCAGATTTGGTTGTACTGATTTTGCGATGCTTTGACCAGTGCTGTATACACGCCTGTCCCTGCAGAAAAGACATATTCCCCGCAAAGCTGGATATGACCAAAAAGGCTGAACCCAAAAAGCGGATATGGCGTTAAAACTGGGTGTTGTTTTTCAGCAAGGAAAGACCATCACGGCTAAGGGCAAGATCACGGATAATTTCACCAACCCTGCCGATTTGCACAGCAGGCTGTTCCCCAATGGCAAGCTGAATACCGCCTGCATTACCGGTGCTGAGAAATAAATCTGTATCAGCTGTTGCGACAAACTGATCCCCTTTACGCAGCAATTTACTCACCACAATCTCGCCATTAGCCTTGGCGATTTCTATCCAGGAGGTAGCCGAAGCCGAAATCACAATTTCCGACATAGGGGCCCGTGACAGCGCCTGTGCCGCGGTTCCGCTAATGGTCCGATTTTTATCATCAGATGGGGAAACAGGTTCGACTGCGCCTATTGTCTGTAGATTTTGAGTGTCTGCGACTTCTAGTTCTGATTCTGTCTCTATTGCGAGAGGGGCTTTTTCGGCTGTGACTTTTGCGGGCGCAAGGGATAAATTTTCCGGTGCTGCTTGTTCAGCCTGTACAGGGACTATGTTATCCAGATTTGCTGTTGAGGCCGGATTTTGCGCAATCGATAGCGGTGCATCTGATGAAATCGCGGGCTCTTGGTCACCATCAGCAGGCAGTAAAGCTGGCGATGTTTTATCTACCCCTTCGCCCTGTTCAGCCAGAGGTTCCGGGATCACGGTTTCAGGCTCAACACTTTCTGTCTGGTCAAAGCGTTCAACACGGCTTAACTCGCTGTTGTCCAAACTGGCAACCTGCTGGGTGCGCGCGGCGTCTTCTTGCAGAAAGTTCCAGCCAATATATCCGGCCAGCCCCGCAACAACCACAAACATGGCAACCATACTTCCGGCCATTTTTGGCACAAGCGCCTGTACCGGGAATTTATATTCAGGCTTATCCAGAACTGGATTGTTTGTTGTTTTATAGGCTTTGATAAGCGGCGTTGGATTTAACCCAACAACTTTGCAGTAATTTCGGATAAAGCCCGGAATATATGCAATGCCAGGCAAGCTTTCGAAATCATTCGCTTCAAGGGCGGTAATATGGGCCTTGGTAATGCGGGTTAATTCAGAGATTTGAATAACAGAAAAACCAGCCTTTACACGAGCTTCGCGTAAAAGACATCCAACTTCATCAGCTACAATAGCTTCATCGTTCCGGACGCTTTCCTTTGTCATTATAACAACCCAATAATCATCAGCGCACACATTCACCTAATTTTCGCATACCGCAGAATCGACAGAAATACTACAAAAAAGCACAAATATGCCTTATTTTTCGCTTTTTTTGATTATAATGCGGCGTTTTGGCTTTTTTTGAAACGCTTTACGCCTCATCTAGACCAAAAGCATCATGTAGGCTACGAACAGCAAGTTCGGTATAATCTGCATCGATCAAAACCGAAATTTTAATCTCGGATGTAGAAATTACGTGCAAATTCACGCCTTTTTCTGCCAATACAGAAAACATGGTTTTCGCAATACCGGGCTGTGAGCGCATCGCCGTGCCGATAATAGAGATTTTTGCAACATCGGGATCAAACACGATATCATTATATTGCAAATCAGCTTTAATTTTCTTCAGACAGGCAACCGCCTTATCTACATTTAGCGCCCCAACAGAAAATGTAATATCTGTGCGGCTTTGGTCTGGCGAAGCACTTTGGACAATCATATCGACATTAATATGGTTTTCTGCCAGCTGTTCAAAAATGGTTGCCGCAATCCCCGGCTTATCTGGCAGGCCAACAAGGGTGACCTTGGCTTCATCACGACTATACGCAATACCGCTTATTTTTTGTTTTTCCATGTCATTGTCCTCATCAACAACCATTGTACCCGCTTCGTTCGTAAAGCTGGAGCGGACTTGCAAATTCACATTATGGCGCATCGCCAGGGCTACCGAGCGCGTTTCCAAAACCTTGGCCCCTGCAGAAGACATTTCCAGCATCTCTTCAAAGGTAACATGATTAAGTTTTCTGGCCTTTGGCATAATTCTGGGATCGGTTGTATATACACCGTCAACATCGGTATAGATATCACAGCGTTCTGCCTCCAATGCCGCTGCCAACGCAACCGCAGAGGTATCCGAGCCGCCACGTCCAAGCGTGGTAATCCGCCCTTCAGGGCTGATCCCCTGAAAGCCTGCAGCAACCACAACCTGCCCTTGATCCAAACGCTCGGCAATCGCGGTCACATCAATATGCTCTACCCGTGCAGCGCCATGCACACCATCGGTGTGAAACGGGATTTGCCAGCCTAGCCAGGAACGGGCATCCACACCAATATTTTGTAGCGCGATAGCCAGCAACCCTACTGTTACCTGCTCGCCAGTAGAGACAATTGTATCATATTCACGGGCATCATGAATCGGGCCAATATCGCGCGCCCATTCAACCAGCTGATTGGTAGTACCAGACATAGCCGAAACCACCACGGCGATCTGATGGCCAGCGTCTATTTCTGTTTTTACCCGCTGAGCTACGGCGCGGATCCTGTCCAGATCTGCAACCGAAGTCCCACCAAATTTTTGAACTATACGTCCCATTATGCGTTTTTATTCCTGAAAATTCTGCCTTATTTTTCGTCTACCCATGCCAGATAGGGCCAGATAATTTAGTCCTGCTCGCAAAAATCACACTAAATGTGTTTTCTCTAATACAACAAAAGCTATTATTATTAAAGGACATCTTAATCAAACAGGCACGATGACGGATTAACAGGCAATGGCTGACGCTTCTAAAAACCCGAAACAAACCGCCCCATCTGGCTCTACTGTCGATGGCGAGGATATTGCGCGGTTTGACGCTCTGGCTAGCGAATGGTGGGATCCAAATGGCCCTATGCGCCCGTTGCATCTGTTTACACCTGTTCGGGTAGATTACCTTACACAAACAGCGCGCCGGGCTGGCCTGACAAATGATGCTGGCCGTATGGATGGGCTGGAAATACTCGATATTGGTTGTGGCGGCGCTTTGCTGGCAGAACCAATGGCCAGGCTG
>JBMZFK010000066.1:0-10004 GCA_049615365.1 Puniceispirillaceae bacterium (SeqCode) | reverse complement strand
TCTCGGAATTGATGTTCTTTGAAATGTTAGGAATGAACGCCACTGCCCTGACCCTTGTTGCGATGCTAACAAGATGGCGCAGTCCGGTTCTGATCCATAATGACTTTCTGGAAATCTGGTCTGCCTTTTCGCTGATTGTTTTGTTCTATTCAGGATTTAAAATAGCGGTATATCTGATAGCCTATCTCGCATTCCCGGATGTAAGTGATATTTTTCTGCAAGCTGGCATGACCATTTTGCTGTTTCCTGTTTTCTATGTCCTGCTGGTTTCAGCCGCCTCTGCATGCCAGTTTATATTGCGTGCGCAGATAGATAGCAGAGTGAAATGAAAAAGCGTAAGGAACAAAAAGAACTATCCACGGTAATGACCCGCCGCATGGTGATGCTGGGTATCGGGCAGGGGGTGCTGGGCACTTTATTGGTAGGTCGCCTCTATCAGCTGCAGATTGCCCAAAGCGACAATTATCGCAGACTTTCTGATAATAATCAGTTTGATCAGCGTCTTGTTCAGGCACCGCGCGGGCGCATACTTGACCATAAGGGCAGATTGCTAGCCGGAAATTCAGAAGTATTTGAGTTGCGGATGCTGCCCTCGCGCATCCGAAACCCAAAAGCCTGGCTTCAGCGGGTCAGCCGGCTGATAAGTTTAAAACCGGAAGATATCGAAACCATATTGGAAAAAATTGCCGACCAGCCCAGCTTTCTGGAAGTGACGGTAAAATCAAATCTTACCCAGCGTGAATTATCCCGTCTTGCGGTGTTGTCGCCTGTGCTGGAAGGCGCGTCTTTTCAGAAAAGCTATAAACGCATTTACCCGCAAGGCTGGATGACTGCACATGTAACCGGCTATGTATCGCCAGTGAATAAACGCGATATAGAAAGAGAACCTGATTTACGGTATCTGCCAGAAACCCGCATCGGGCGCACTGGCATTGAGCGCAAGATGGAGCCAAATTTACGCGGCCTATTCGGGTTTGAACGGGTGGAGGTGAACGCAAAGGGCAAGCCGGTGCGGGTGCTGCGCGATCAACAGGCAAACCCGGGGTCTGACTCCTACCTGTCTATCGATATCGAAGCCCAATCCTTTGCAACAGAGAGATTGCGCCGAGGGCGCTGGCAGGCGGTGCCCGTACATAAGCCCGAGGTCCAAGAAGCGCTGATGACGAATGAAGAGTTACGCGCGCATGTCTCGATGGGCGATGATTTGGTGCTAAAGGATGAAAAGGGCCGCCTTGTGCCTCCTGAATCGGGGGCATGTGTTGTCATGGATATTCAGACAGGCGAGGTCAAGGTGATGGTATCGACACCTGGCTTTGATCCTAATTTATTTTCCAACAGGCTGTCTGTGCGCGATTGGCAGCGCATAAACAAGCATCCTCGCACGCCCTTGCTAAACCGAACCATATCCGGGCTATATGCGCCTGGCTCTACCTTTAAGATGGTGGTGCTAGCAGCTGCCCTCGAAGCCGGGGTTATTACCTCAAAAACACGTTATGAATGCACAGGCGCGTTTGAATTTGGCGACCGCAATTTTCACTGCTGGAACGAGCGTGGCCATGGCTTTGTAAATGCCGAGCAATCGCTAGAGCGTTCCTGTGATATTTATTATTATCAGATTGCGCTGAAAACCGGCATTAACCGGATTCATGATATGGCGCGCCGGCTGGGGCTGGGAGATATCAGCGAGCTGGGGCTGGTCAGTGAAAAAGAAGGGATTATTCCAAACCGTGACTGGAAGCTTGCCAAGCGAGGTGTTGTCTGGACACCGGGCGAGACTGTGGTTGCGGGTATTGGTCAGGGGTTTGTTCTGACAACGCCATTGCAACTCGCCCTGATGACGGCCAGAATTGCAAATGGTAAATCTGCTATTACGCCCAGCCTGACCAGCCAGAATTCCCAGCCAGAGACCGCATTATTCCCGCCTTTGGATGTCTCGCCGGATATCATCCGATTTTTGCATAAAAGCATGCGCAGTGTGATGACCGGCAGGCGCGGAACCGCACGCAAATATGATATCCCCCAGGGCATTGCTGGCAAGACCGGAACCGTGCAGGTGAAACGCATCAGTAAAGAGCAACGCGAAAAGGGGATCATTGATAATATTGATCGGCCCTGGAAAGAGCGCGATCATGCGCTGTTTGTTGCTTTCGCTCCGTATGAGCGACCGCGCTATGCGATTTCGGTAATTGTAGAGCATGGTGGTAGCGGCTCGTCAGCGGCGGCGCCTATTGCCAGCGATATTCTGGATTTCATGCTGAAACTGGATGGGGTATCTGCATGATTTTGCGTGTTCTCCATCTATTATATCGCCTGCCATGGCTGTTGCTGATTTCTGTGGCTATATTGGTTATTGTTGGCACACTTGCCCTGTATTCTGCTTCCGAGGGCGCGTGGTCGCCCTGGGCAGAACGACAAATGATACGCGCCGCGATTGGCAGCATGTTATTAATCGTCATCAGCATGATGCCTACGCCCTGGTTGCATCGTCTGTCCTATTGGGGGCTGGCATTTGCCATATTGGTGTTGCTTGCACTGCCTTTTATTGGCACCGGCACCGGGGCGACCAGATGGATTGAAATTGGCCCATTTAACTTTCAACCCTCAGAACCCGCCAAACTAGCCGTGATTATAGCGCTTGCACGCTATCTCAGCAGTCAGACACCAGAGCAGGTACAGACGCTGGTCTCATATCTGCCAGTTGTATTGATGTTGGGTATTCCGTTCTCACTGGTCTTGATACAGCCTGATCTTGGCACCTCTTTCATGTTGCTCTGCGGCGGGTTGTCTGTTGTGTTTGCGGCCGGGGTGCCGCGCCGCTATCTGGTTACCGGGATGCTAGCAGCGGTGGCAGCCGCACCGGTTTTATGGTCACAGCTTTATGACTATCAAAAAGCCCGCATCATGACCTTTTTAAATCCTGAAACCGATGTGTTGGGGGCTGGCTATCAGATTACGCAGTCAAAAATTGCGCTGGGTTCAGGCGGGCTGTTTGGCAAGGGCTTTTTGCAAGGATCACAAAGCCAGTTAAATTATCTACCTGAAAAACAGACAGATTTTGTATTTACGATGATTGGCGAAGAATTCGGATTTGTAGGCAATCTGGCCATATTACTGGTTTATTTCGCGATATTATTATCTGTCATTCTAATCGGTCTTCGCTGTCAGCACCGATTTGGCAGGCTGGTATGTATGGGCATTTCTTTCATGCTGTTTTTATATATTTTTGTAAATGTCGGGATGGTTACTGGATTATTGCCGGTTGTCGGCGCCCCGCTACCTCTTATCTCTTATGGGGGCACGGCAATGCTAACTGTGTTTCTGGCTTTGGGGGTGGTGGTCAATATCTCGGTTCATAACAAGGTACAGGATAGTGACTTTTATTGAAAACCTGCCTAGGTTAGTTTGAGCTGATATAATAGATGCATAATATGATAAATGGATAAGGGATAAAAAAATGTTTGAAAGCTTTTTCCCACGACCCAAATTATTTTTACTAAGCGCGATGTTGTTTGCCAGTGTCGCTATTCTGGTCTGGTACGGGTTGGGTACGGAAATTGGCCAGGCACTCGGGTTTGCGCTGGATACTGATCCGAATAATCCAATTGTCGGGGTTGGCTATTTTATCAGTTCCGAATTTCTGTGGTTTTATGTCTATTATATCTTTATTTGCGCGGCTTTTGCCGCATTCTGGTTTCGCTATCTTCCGCATAAATGGCAAATCTGGTCGATTATTGGTAGCCAGCTTATTCTGTTTTCCACCTATTTCAGTGTACAGGTTTCGGTTGCCATCAATAATTGGCGCCGTCCCTTTTTTGATGCGGTTCAGGACGCGCTGTCTGGAGAAAGCACCACTACGGCCGCCGATTTATACAGCCTGATTTTAATCTTTACCCAAATCGCCTTTGTGTGGATTTGTGTCTATGTCGTCACCCGCTTTTTTGTTAGCCATTATGTGTTTAGATGGCGTACAGCGATGAATGATTTCTATGTCGCGAAATGGGGACAGGTACGCCATATTGAAGGGGCATCCCAGCGGGTACAAGAAGATACGATGCGCTTTGCGGGTATTGTTGAGGGGCTAGGGGTGGCCATTGTGGATTCTATCATGACCCTGTTTGCCTTTTTGCCGGTTCTGATGGCGCTATCTTCAAATGTTACCTCTCTGCCATTTGTTGGCGAGATTGCAAACCCGCTATTGATGGCGGCTATTTTCTGGTCTGTTTTTGGCACTGTCTTTCTGGCAGCTGTGGGGATTAAACTTCCCGGCCTTGAATTTAAAAATCAGCGGGTTGAGGCCGCTTACCGCAAAGAGCTGGTCTATGGCGAAGATGATGAGACACGCGCCCAGCCGCCAACATTGAGCGAGCTATTTTCAAATGTACGCCGGAATTATTTCCGTCTGTATTTTCATTATATGTATTTTAATGTCGCGCGAAGCTTTTACCTTCAGGCGGATAATATCTTTGCCTATCTATTACTGATCCCGACCATCGCGGTCGGCACGATTACCTTTGGCTTGATGCAGCAAATTTTAACCGCCTTTAGTCAGGTTACAAATTCATTTCAATATCTGGTGAATTCCTGGCCAACTATTGTTGAATTACTGTCTATCTACAAGCGTTTGCAAGCCTTTGAGGCGGCCATAGCCGATACGCCGCTGCCAAAGATAGATCAGGAATTTATGGCTCGCCAGACAGAGGACTAGACAGCCCTTTTTGGAATTAGCTGGTCTGGATAGAGGATAATTTTAAAAAGCGGCTGGTGGAATGGCCCTCTAGCAAGGGGATCGCAACCACCGTGCCACCGGCCGCAATAACGGTATCGGCACCGACAATATTCTCTATCTGGTAATCACCGCCCTTGCTCAGATAATCGGGAACAAGGCTGTTGATAAGCTGTTGCGGTGTTTCTTCTTCAAACAGCACCACCGCATCCACAAACGGCAAATTAGCCAGAATGGCACTGCGTATATCTTCTGACTGTATTGGCCTTTCCTCGCCCTTTAGCTGTTTAACACTGCTATCGGCATTCAGCCCGACAATCAGGCGATCACAGGCCGCCGCGCTTTCGCGCAGGATATGGATATGGCCTGCATGAAGTAAATCAAAACAGCCATTGGTGAATCCAATTTTCTCGCCGCTATTGCGCCATTTGCGGGCCAGTTCTGTTGCGTCTGCCAGCGATAGCGCCTTTGCCGCACCGCTGTTTTGGGACAGCATTTCTCCTGGTGCCAGACAGGCGGTACCTGATTTTGCTACGACCAGTGACGCGCCAAGATTGGCAATTTCAGTAGCCTGGTCCAGCGATAATCCGGTGATCAGGCCAGAGGCAAGCAAGGCAATTACCGTATCGCCAGCCCCTGAAACATCGAAAATTTCGCAAGGGCGGGCTGGCAGGTGAAATGCTGAATCAGGCGTGACCATCATCATGCCGCGTGCGCTCAACGTTACCAGGATTTGTGCAATTTCGTTCTGTTTCAGGATGTGGCGTGCGGCCTCCTCAATGGCTGCCAGACTATTTTCTGTCAGACCAGAAGCACGTCTAAGCTCGGATAAATTCGGTGTTAGCAGATCGGCGCCGCGATAATCGCTGAAATCGGCTGATTTTGGATCGATAATGACCTTTATGTCATGCTGATGAGCCAAATCTGTAAGCTGGGCGATTAGGTCTGCGGTCAGGCACCCTTTGGCATAATCAGACAGGATAAGGATATCACAATCCGGCATCAGGACAGTGGCTGTTTCTATTAATTTTGCGCTGTCATCTGCGGCTAGCGGTGTTGTCACCTCGCTATCTACACGCAACATTTGCTGGCCAGAGGATAAATAGCGGGTTTTCACCGTGGTGGGCCTGCCAGCACAGATGATAGGGGCAAATAATATCTGCGGTACATCGGCGATCGCCTGTGCCAGCTCGCGCCCCGCATCATCAGCCCCAGCAAGGCCAATCAGGCTGACCCGGCACCCAAGCTGGGCCAGATTACGGGCAACATTAGCGGCCCCGCCCGTGGTTATGCTGGTGGTGTTTTCACTTAAAATCGGTATCGGGGCTTCGGGTGAAATGCGATTAACCTCGCCATTCACATAGCGATCAAGCATGATATCGCCAATGACAAGCGCGGATTTTTGTTGCAAATCCATAACATGTTGGACGAGGTGGGCAGAGTCTAGGGTCATGTCTTTTGCCTGTCTTTTTCCTTCTGGTCTTTCGCCTTCTGGTCTTTCATCTTCTGGTCTTTCACCTTTTGGGCACGCGCATGAAAGCGTTTTGCCGCCATTGGATAGGTCTTTTGCTCTGCCCGGCTTAGGCCAAGGGCATGTGCCTCTACCTTTTCGGTAATGACCGAGCCGGCACCGATAAGGGCGTAGTCCTCAATTTGCACCGGGGCCACAAGCGCACTGTTAGAGCCGATAAAGGCATGAGCGCCAATTTCTGTTCTGGATTTATTAAAGCCGTCATAATTACAGGTGATGGTACCAGCGCCAATATTCGCCTGTGTGCCAATATACGCATCTCCCAAATAGCTGAGGTGATTAGCTTTTGCGCCAGCCTCAAAATGGGCGTTTTTGGTTTCGACAAAATTGCCGATTTTCACCCCCTGTTCCAGAATTGTGCCAGGGCGCAGGCGTGCATGCGGGCCAATAATACATCCCGCCTCTATCACTGCCCCTTCGATATGGCTGAAAGATTTAATACAGCATCTATCGCCAATGCTGCAGTTTGGCCCAATAACAACATGCGGCTCTATCACCACATCGTGGCCAAATTGCGTATCTGCGGATAAATAGACAGTTAAGGGATCAACAAGGCTAACCCCCTCTTGCATGGCGCGTTTCCGCAGCCGTGTTTGCATCACCGCTTCCAGTTCAGCCAGTTGCTGGCGGTCGTTAACCCCTGCGACCTCGCTTGCATCCACCTCCAGATAGCCGGTTTTGATGCCCTGCTGATTAGCTAGCATTATCAGGTCGGTAAGGTAATATTCGCCTTGTGCATTGGCTTTTTCAAGGCGCGGTAATAGCTGGCATAAAATTTTAGCCCTGGCCGCCATTACCCCGCCATTTACGAAAGTGATTTCTCGCTCTTCAGGGCTGGCATCACGCTCTTCAATAATGGCTTTCAGATGCGGGCCATCTGTAATCATTCTGCCATAGCCGGCCGGATTGTCTGTGGTAAAGGCCAGGCTGCAAATATCTGTCTGTCTGGCGACCTCTTCGGCAAGTTTGGCGATGGTCCGGGACTGGATGAGGGGGGTATCTGCATATAGGATGATAACCGGATGGTCCGGGTCCAGCTCTGTCAGGGCGTCCAGACAGCAGGCTACCGCATGGCCCGTGCCTTGCGGCGGGTCTTGTGTAAACACTGCGGCGTCTGGCGGAATATGCGGGGCAAAAGGCGCATTATCAGCCGCGGTCACAATCAAGGTTGAGGTCGCCCCGGCGCGATGCGCGGCTCCTGTCACCCAGCCAAGAAGTGGGCGTCCACACAAATGATGCAGGGGTTTCGGGATCGCAGATTTCAGCCTTTTTCCCTGCCCTGCGGCTAATATAATGACACAAAATTGCATATGCTTATATAGACATGTCAGTAGCGGTTTCGCAAGCACTACCATGATTTGTATTAGAGGCAAAATAAAGGCAGCTTATCCAATAATATCTTGGCTTTATCAGGTGCATTGGGTAAAACTTGAGGCATATTTTGTGCTATCTTTTGTACCGGCGATGCGTGGCCGGTTTTCAAAAGAAAAGCATAGCGCTCAAGTTCAATGGAAATGATAATCATATGTGCGGCATTGTAGGGTATATCGGGGAACAGCTGGCATCAGATATTATTCTGGATGCGCTAAAACGTCTTGAATATCGCGGCTATGACAGCTCTGGTATCGCCACCCTTGATGCGGGTGAAATCCACTTAACCAGAGCGGTTGGCAAGCTAAGCCATCTCAGCACCGCCCTGCAGGACAAGCCACAAGCTGGACATACAGGAATTGGTCATACACGCTGGGCAACCCATGGCGGGGTCACCGAGGCAAATGCGCACCCCCATTTAGCCGGGGATGAGGTGGCGATTGTTCATAATGGCATTATTGAAAATTACGCAGAATTAAAATCGGAATTGCTGGCCAAAGGGCATCACTTTTCCTCGCAAACAGATAGCGAGGTATTGGCCCATTTGTTTCAGGACGCCCTGTCACAAGGCGCAACCGGGACGCAGGCTATGCAAATCGTCCTGAACAAGATTAAAGGGGCATTTGCGCTGGCCGTGATGTTGCGGGAATATCCGAACCAGCTATTTGTGGCCCGCAATGCCTCGCCATTGGCAATCGGTGTGGAAGAGGGGCTGGTTTGTGTAGCCTCTGATGCGATGGCGATGGCGCATTTAACGCGCAATATCGTTTATTTGAAAGATGGGGATTATGCAGCGCTGGGGCTGGATGACATTACCATCTATGATCGCAATGGAGAGCTGGCGAACCGCGAGACTATCCGCACAAGCGCATCTCCTGCGCTGATTGATAAGGGCGGTTTTCGGCATTTCATGGAAAAGGAAATTCATGAACAGCCAGAAGCCATTGCCCATACTATTTCTGCGATGACCGATACCGCCGGTAGCTTGCGAACCGGCCTGTCCGATACCGACCTTACCGGGATACAGCATCTGGTTATTTTGGCGGCTGGCACCAGCAATTATGCCGGTCAGATTGGCCGTTACTGGCTGGAAGGTCTGGCAGGGGTGCCGGTTTCGGTTGAGACCGCGTCTGAATATCGCTACCGGGAACCGGCCCATCTGGCGGGCGGGGCGGTGGTTGCCATATCGCAATCTGGCGAGAGTCTGGATACGCTGATGGCCCTGCGCCATGCAAAAGAAAATGGCATGAAAACCATAGCTATCGTAAATGTGCCGGAAAGCAGCATCGCCAGAGAGGCAGATGCGATTTTGCCAACACGTGCTGGGCCGGAAATTGGCGTGGCAAGCACCAAGGCCTTTACCGCACAGCTGACCGTACTGTTTGCGCTGGCGGTGGATTTTGGCCGGGCAAAAGCACAGCTTACCGAGGCTGAATGCGCAGAATTGCAGCAAAAGCTGTTATCTGTTCCGGGCGCTGTGGGGGCGGCGATTGAAACCTTTGATCCTATACGCCCGATTGCCCAGCATTTGAAAAAAGCGCCTTCCTGTCTGTTTTTAGGGCGGGGCAGGCTATATCCGCTTGCCCTTGAAGCGGCCTTAAAGCTGAAAGAATTGAGCTATATTCATGCAGAAGGCTTTGCCGCCGGCGAGATGAAACATGGCCCAATAGCCCTTATCGAGGATGATTTGCCGGTGATTTGCCTGCTGGATGAAGCGCCCCTATCGGCAAAGACCATTAGCAATCTAAAAGAGGCAGAGGCGCGCGGGGCCGCGATAATTCTGCTGGCGACCCGCTCCATAGCTGAACAGGTGGATTTTGACAGCTTCACAGTCGTGATAGATGATTGCGACCCGCTACTGGCGCCGATTATTCTGGCGATCCCGGCCCAGATACTGGCCTATCAAACCGCGGTGGAAAAAGGCACAGATGTCGACCAGCCCCGCAATCTGGCCAAATCGGTTACTGTGGAATAAAATATTGATTTTATTATATAAAAATCCCTTACAGAATGACTAGGTAGATGTTTCTGTGAGGATGTAATTCTGATTGTTATCGGAATTATTTGGTGGGTTTTGAACTGATATGGGTTTCTTACTGTTCTGTTTATTGGTTGGTGCAATCATCCTCTATCCCAAACTCATCCTCAAAGGCATTTGGGCAATGATTGTGGGTGGGGCAGTAATCTTTGGTCTAATCATTATCCTAGCAATTATGGTCGGTTCCACCCAATGAGAGTCAGGACTAAGGACTGTTATGTCTGTAATGACGCAAAGAACGTCCTGTATCGGTGTCGATACGATGATTTGAAGGATTGGGTGTTTCTGTGCGGAAAGTGTCTGGTCGGGATAAAAACAAGGTTTGAGGACACCTATCAATA
>JBMZFK010000065.1:0-10068 GCA_049615365.1 Puniceispirillaceae bacterium (SeqCode) | reverse complement strand
GAGAGGGCTTACCCTTGCCTTTTGGCTTGCCATTATTGGCAAAACGCTCTTCAGATGGGCCATTATTGCGGCGCGGCTTGTCTCTATTTGGACGATCGGAACGCGGCCGATCTGGGCGTGGACGTTCTTCATAAAACCCGTTTTTGCGCCCGCGAACACCACGTGAACTTCCTTCAAAATCACGATCTGCGCGTGGGCGCCCTGCCTTGGCGGGGCGCCTTTTATCGAACCCTTTTGGCTGATCTTTTTTGAAATTCTGCCCGCGAGGCTTATCATCACGTGATCTTTCGCCTCTAAATTTGTCCTGAAACTTGCCTTCTTTTGGGGCGTCAGCATCAAATCTATCATTTCCGGCGCGCTCGCCTCTCGGCTTATCGCTTTTGAATTTGTTATTCTTAAATTTATCAGACTTGAATTTGCCGCTACCTTTTGGCCTGGCAGGCCGGCTATCAGCGCTGGCTACGCGATCTGTTTTGTCAGCTGGATGCCAGCTCTCGCTGCGTTCTGAACGGTCCGGGCGCGGCTTGTCATCATTTCTGCGGCGACGCGGCCCGCTATCGCCTTCACCATAACGGCGGCGTCCGCCTTTATGCGGGCCAGAAAGCGCGCCGCCAAACGGGCGCCCGCCTTTGCGGCGTTGCCGGCTTGGAGCTTGAAAGCTCTCAATTTCTATGGCTTCGCCTTGCGAATTCACAATATCAATAACGCCATTTACATGCCGGCTAATCGCCATTAACAGCCCGCGCTGGGTTGGCGCACATAACGAAATGGCCCGTCCTGTTTGCTGGGCTCGGCCTGTTCGGCCAATCCGGTGCACATAAATCTCTGGCATTTGCGGCAAGTCGTAATTGATCACCCAGTTCAGCCCAACCACATCAATCCCTCTGGCAGCGACATCTGTTGCAACCAGCACTTGCAATTGTCCAGATTTAAACTTGCGCAACACTTTACTTCGGATATTCTGGCGCATATCGCCATGCAGCACATCTGCCTGGATATCCTGTGCAGATAAAAATTGTCCCAGCGCATCAGCACGGCGTTTGGTTCCGACAAATACCAGCACCTGATCGCCATCCACATCTTCCAAAAGCGTGCTTAAGGTCTCTCTTTTCAGGGCGTCCGAGACCATAATTGCTCGCTGGCTAACGGTATCAGCGGTGATATTCTTGCTTTCAATCTTGATGGTTACGTGATCATATAAAAATTCATCTGACAAAGCCTTCATTTCCGCTGGCATGGTCGCCGAAAAGAAAATCGTCTGGCAGGGTTGCGGGGTGGAGGCACAAATACGTTTAATTGGCTGATAAAAGCCCAAATCGATCATCTGGTCAGCTTCGTCCAGAATAACATGCTCAATTTCGGATAAATCAATGACGCCGCGCTCTTGCAAATCTTCAAAGCGGCCTGGCGTGGCGATAATAAAATCAACGCCTTTTTTCAATGCAGATATCTGGTTGTTATACCGCTCGCCGCCACAAATCGTTACATAACGGAGGGTTATGCCGCGGCTGAAATCGCGCAGGCTAATCGAAATCTGATGTGCGAGTTCTCTGGTAGGTGCCAGAACCAAAACCTTTGGACGGCGCGGGCCTTTGCCCTTTGCCCCTTCGCTAAGCTTTTGGATAAGCGGTAATAGATAGGCAGCTGTTTTGCCTGTACCGGTTTGGGCTAGCCCCATCAAATCCTGTCCTGATAACAGAACCGGTATTGCCTGCTGCTGAATCGGGGTTGGCTTGTCTATTCCTTGCTCGGCAAGACGCGCCATTAATGTTTCGGAAATACCAAGAGCTTCGAAATTCACTATTTCAGTTGTCATTATCTAAACTTTGCTCATTCATCATAATTCAAGGGAATGGGGAAAAACCAAATCAACGTCATCCTCGAATTTGAAGAGAGCCAAATTCAACCACAATCTGGTACATCACATATCATGCCGTTTCGCCAAACCTGTTTCAGGCTGACCGACCAAGGCTTTTTGCCATAAAGCTTGTTGGATTTTCATAAAAAAATGGCATCCCGTACGGGATTCGAACCCGTGTTGCCGCCGTGAAAGGGCGGTGTCCTAAACCACTAGACGAACGGGACGCAAGCAGTTTTGTGAGTTTCTACTCAAAAAGACAGATGAAATCAAGTGCGCATATCCGCCTTTATTAAAAAAATATCAACAGCAATGAAAACTTGCCTGTTTCCGGCTGGTTTTTAGCCTCGATGCCAGCGTATTTTAAAGCAATTTCAAAGGAAGTTTTTGGGAGGATTCTTCTACGGGTTCAGGGCAATATCCTCGATCATAAACTGAATATTCTTGCCGCCGCGAAAACTATCCGGACGCACTGTGCCTAAAACCATTACAGGGCCCGGATCCGGATTATCCTGTAGTGCCTGGCCAAGCGGCGTGCCAGCCAGATTAAACGCAACCGCCCGCAATGGCGGGGCTGTGCCATCATCCAAACTGACCGACAGATGCTGTTTTTCAGCCCCCATCCAGTGATGGCGGGTCAATCGGCAATGGGTGATATAAAAACGCGGTTCCGCAAAACCAGAGCCGAACGGGCCAATTTTTTCCAGCCATTGCGTAAAGGAAAAATCAAGCCCTGCAACCGAAACGCTTTGACAGGCTAAAAATGATTTCTGTGGCGGTCCGGCAAAAACATCGCCTGCACGCTGTATTAAAAAATCTTCAAACGCTGAAAGATTGGCTGCGGTCAGACCCAGACCAGCGGCCATATCATGTCCCCCGCCAGAAACCAGCAACCCCTGCTGGCGTGCCGCCATAATAGCATCGCCTAGCGAAAACCCCCGAACACTGCGTCCAGACCCCTTGCCGCCGCCCTGCTCATCCAGGCTGATAACAATAGAGGGTCGGTTAAACCTATCTTTGATGCGGCCAGCTACAATCCCAATAACCCCTTCATGCCAGCCATTTGCAGCAAGCACCAGCACAGAGAGTTCCGGGCTCGCTGCCAGTTTTTCCAGCGCCATCTCTTCTGCCTGTTGCTGGACCTGTTTTTCAGTAATCCGACGCTGCATATTCAGCTCGTCCAGCTGCACAGCCAGACTATCGGCAATGCCATCCTCCATACAGGCGAGCAACTGCACCCCAAGGTCAGAGCGTCCCAAACGCCCCCCGGCATTAATGCGCGGGCCCAGCAAAAATCCCAGAGTATGCGTGGTGGGCGGCTGATCCAGACGCGCAATATCCATCAGGGCACGCAAACCGGGATTCTGGCGCTGTGCCAGCACCCTCAACCCCTGTTTTACAAAGGTACGGTTCACCCCTTTTAACGGCACAATATCGCAAATAGTGGCCAGCGAGACCATGTCCAAAACCGCCAGCAAATCCGGCATTTTGCCATCTGGCGGCGCAAGACCCCGATTGCGGCATTGCCGCATCACCCCTGCCAGTATCAGAAAACATACCCCGGCGGCACAAAGATGGCCTAGCCCGCTATCATCATCCAGCCGGTTCGGATTAACCACCGCTTCTGCCTGTGGCAAGGTAGGGCCAGCTTTATGATGGTCAATGACAACCACCCGCATCCCGGCATGTGCTGCAGCCTCCAGAGGCTGATGGGCAGTGATACCGCAATCAACGGTCAGAATAAGCTCTGCTCCTTGTGCTTTCAGCCCCTCAAGTGCGGTAATATTCGGCCCATAGCCTTCGGAAAAACGATCAGGTATGTGACAATAAACCGGGCAACCAAATCGGGATAAAATAGCCCTAAACAGCGCTGCGGCACAGGCACCATCTACATCATAATCCCCAAATATACCAATTGGTTGCTGTAATTCTATCGCGTTACATATTAAGTTTATCGCGGTTTCAGCATCACGCATAATATGCGGGTCTGGCAAGCTGTCACGAAGGCGCGGATTGATAAAACTGTCTAGCTGCTCACCCTCTATTCCATTGGCGCTGAGATACCAGGCAAGGGCGGGCGGCATGCCGGTTGTCGCCGCCATCCCTTCGGCACGTCTGTCTGTTTCTGCCGATGCGTGAAGTGGAACATGCTGGTGCCAGACCGCCCCTGATAGAGAGGTTTCAACAATCTGATTTTCATGTTCCTGTTCAGTCATAATGCGTTCCAGAGCCAGCCCTTATGTTCAGATGCTATTTTGCCTCATTTTCGTTCCTCTTGCTCTGAAAATAAAACAGCAGGCTATCTCCTCACTCACCTGCCATAATTGGCAAGGCCAGAATATCGCCAGCAATGAATGCCTCGCCAGCCAGGCTGGCACAGGCGGCATTTACCGCCTGTTGCCGGGTGATATGGGTTGTCAGCACCAGATGCACCGCCGCCTTATCAGACGGCCCTTTTTGCAGCATGGATTCAACCGAAATATCATGATCGCGCAAAATAGCGGTAACCGCGTTCAACACGCCGACCTGATCTTCTACCATCATCCGCAGATAATATCGCCCCTCCTCAAACGGCTTTTGAACATCCTTGGATATCAGCCTGCTGGTAGGCTTGCCAAAAGGATAGGCGCGGTGCCCTCTGGCAATATCAATAACATCTGCCAATACTGCCGAGGCGGTTGGGCCATCGCCTGCCCCGGGTCCAGTACAAACAATGGACTGTACCGGACTGCCGCTATAGGCAACCGCGTTTAACGCACCATCAATTTTTGCCAATTGGCTATCCTGGGCAACCAGACAGGGCTGTACGGTTGGCACCGCATCGCGAGCAGCATTCCCCAGCAATTTGATTACATAGCCTAAATCAGCGGCAAACATGATATCTGTATCAGAAATATCGCGAATACCGGCAATTTGCACCTGATCAAATCGTACTTTCTGACCATAGGCAATGGCGGCCAAAATCGCCAGCTTGTGGGCAGCATCAATTCCGTCCACATCAAAGCTTGGTTCAGCTTCGGCATAGCCTTTTGCCTGGGCTTCGGCCAACACCTCGGCAAAAGAGCGCCCTGTTTGGGTCATTTCCGATAAAATATAATTGCAGGTACCATTTAAAATACCAGTAACCTGCTCAATCTTATTCGCCGCCAGCCCCTCACGAAGTAATTTAATCGCCGGAATGCCGCCAGCCACCGCAGCTTCAAAGGATAATTGTGCATTATGCTCTTCTGCACATATTGCCAGCTCATGCCCATGATGGGCTATCATTGCTTTATTCGCTGTCACCACATGTTTGCCGCGATTAAGCGCAGAACGGCACAAATCAAGGGCTACCCCTTCAGACCCGCCAATAAGTTCTATAACAATATCAACATCATCTATATCTGCCAGATGGGCGGCGTCTGGCACAAAAGAGATACCGTCCATCGCAAAGCCACGGTCTTTTTCAGATCGGGCGCTGACCGCGACAAGGTTTAAGCTCACCCCTGCCTGTTTTGCCAACGCCTCTTTGTCATTACATAAAAGACGGGCAGTTTCGCTGCCAACCACGCCAAGCCCGGCAATGGCTATATTTAACTTGTTCATAACAGACTTTCATTTCAAAAAGTGAATAAAAATGATTGGTTTAGAGACCCAGATTTAGCCATTTTCATAGAATTTGGCAAGCTAGAGGAAGGTGGTCTGTTATCTGCTGTTACCACAAATAAAATCTATCGCCATGTCACAATGCAGGGCGGTGGTATCAAATATCGGCACATTAGTATCTTTTTGCCCAATCAGCAGACCAATTTCGGTGCATCCCAGAATAACGCTATCACACCCAGCCCCGGCAACCGCGTCATCTATGATATCAAGATAGGCTTGCCGGGAGTGTGGCTGAATAATCCCCTGACATAATTCATGGTAAATAATATTGTGAACCGTTTCGCGTGCCGCAGGCGGGGGCACATACAGCCCGCAATTATCTGCTGCCAGCTTTTCTGCCAGAGGGCCGCGATAAAAATCCTGTGTCATTGTATATTGTGTTGCCAAAAGCACTGGTTTTTGCGCCCTGGACGCCTTTATGGCATCGGCTGTTGCGTCAACAATATGCAGCAAGGGAATTTGGGTGGCGTCGGTTACATAATCACTTAGCTTATGCATGGTATTGGTGCAAATCAACAACCCTTGCGCGCCGGCATCTTCCAGACGGCGCGCAATATCCGCCATCCTCTGGCCAGCCTGATCCCATTGCCCTTCTGCCTGCAATGCCTCAATCTCAGCAAAATTAAAGGAATAAAGCCATAGGGGGGCAGAATAGTTACCACCGCGTTGTTCATGTATACCCTGATTTATGCGCGCATAATAGGTTTGCGTGCTTTGCCAGCTCATCCCGCCAATTAATCCCAAACTGTGAAGGGGTAATTCAGATATCATAACTATCGTCCCTTTTCTTGTTATTCGCTTGCACATAAAGGCCTGTCAGGCATGAGGGCGTAATTCGGCTAATAAGATGCGTTTTTTTCAACAAATGGCAAAGAATAAAGCGTTATTTTGTTTTGCTAAAACGTTGCTTGAATTAATCTTTAGATGGGTAGGCAAATAACCGGAGCTGATTGAGCAGATCAACCCGGGTTTCAGAGTTTTAAGAGTAAGGGCGGGGAAATATGGGCCAGCACGCACAAACACAAGAAAATAAACAGGAGAACAACCAGCTGCCCTCACAGGCACGGGTGGTCATTATCGGCGGTGGTTCTGTTGGCTGTTCAATTGCCTGGCATCTGGGCCAGCTAGGCTGGAGTGATACGGTATTGCTGGAAAAAAACGAGCTAACCTCTGGCTCTACCTGGCATGCTGCTGGCAACTGTCCAAATTTTGTAGGCTCCTGGACGGTTATGAAAATGCAGCATTATTCAACCGAGCTGTATCGCAAATTAGGGGCGCTTACCGACTACCCCATGAATTATCATGTAACAGGTTCTGTCCGGCTTGCCCATAGTCGCCAGCGCATGGAAGAATTCGCCCATGTTCGGTCTATGGCAAAGCAAATGGGCTTTGATATGGAGATGATGAGCAACAAGGATATGCGAGATGTTTATCCTTTCCTTGAGACGCATGATTTGGAAGGCGGGCTTTGGGATGAATATGACGGGGATATCGATCCTGCCCAGCTGACTCAGGCCTTTGCCAAGGGCGCGCGTCAGGCCGGCGTTAAAATCGTCCGTTTTTGTCCGGTAACCGGAGTGAGCCGAAAAAATGGCCTGTGGCAATTACAGACCGAAAAAGGGCTTATAGAAGCTGAATATGTGGTCAATGCTGCCGGGTACCGTGCCGCAGAAATGGGCGCGATGTTTGGCCGGGATGTACCGTGCATATCGCTTGCCCACCAATATCTAATCACCGAGAGCATTGACGAGCTTGCCGCGCGGGATAAGAAATTGCCGCTTCTTCGTGACCCGGATAGCTCTTATTATTTGCGTCAGGAAAAAGATGGTCTTCTCCTCGGCCCTTATGAGCGCAATGGCCGCGCCCATTGGGTTGATAGCAGCAATCCCATGCCTGAAGATTTCTCGTTCCAGCTCTATCCGGATGATTTGGAACGGCTGGAATGGTATATTGAAGATGCCTGTGCGCGGGTGCCTATTTTGGCCAGTGGCGGGATTACCCGTGTGGTAAACGGGCCTATTCCCTATGCACCGGATGGATTGCCGCTTATCGGGCCGATGCCGGGTGTTCCCAATGCGTTCGAGGCCTGTACCTTTACCTTTGGCATTGTTCAGGCTGGTGGCGCTGGCAAGCTGATCAGTGAATGGATTACCGAAGGCGAGACAGAAACAGATAGCTGGGCCGTTGATCCGCGCCGCTTTACTGACCATGCAAACCCTGCCTATTGCACGGAAAAAGCGCTGGAAGTCTATGGCCATGAATATGCTATCCACTTTCCAAATATTCAGTGGCCAGCTGGACGCGAGGTTAAAAAAGGCCCGCTTTTTGACACCCATCTGGCAGAAGGTGCGGAAATGGGCGTCTATGGCGGGTGGGAGCGTGCAGAGTTTTTCGCGCCCGCAGGTTACACGCATAAACAGGTCGACAGCTATGACCGGCAACCCTTTTTCGATATTGTTGCCAGCGAATGTCAACATGTAATGAGCCATGTAGGCGTGCTGGATTTGCCCGGCTTCTCTCGCTTTGCCTTGTCCGGCACTGGCGCGGCAGCCTGTCTTGAAAAGCTGATGACCAATAAATTGCCGGCAATAGGTCGGATATCTCTTGGCTATTTTGCGTCCAATAAGGGCAAGATTGTCTCTGAAATGTCTGTAGCGCGGTTTGCTGAAGATCACTTCTGGCTTATCTTTGGGGCCGGGGCATACTGGCATGACCGCGATTTGCTGGCATCTGCGCTGGCAGACTATCCAGAGGTGGAATTAAAGGACGAAACCCGCGATTTTACCACGCTTCTAGTCACTGGCCCTAAATCACGCGACCTGCTCTCCACACTTGGCGATACAGATTTCAGTAATGATAATTTTCCATGGCTAACTCACCAGATCATCCAGATTGAGGGGATAGAGTGTGCGGCAATGCGCGTTTCTTTTGTTGGCGAGCTGGGCTGGGAGCTGCATATACCGGTTGCCGAATCAGATACGCTCTATAGGCGCCTGCGCGAAGCCGGGATGGCCTATAAGTTAAAGCCGTTTGGTATGTTGGCGCTGGACAGCATGCGGCTTGAAAAAGGATATCGCGCCTGGAAAAGTGACTTGACTTCAGACTATACCATGTTTGATGCCGGATTGCGGCGATGGGTGCATTTCAGCAAGCCTGAATTTGTAGGGCGAGAAGCGTTATCTGCGATAAAGGACGCGCCATCTCGCCAGCTGGTAACGCTCGCGCTGGATGATCCAGAAGATGGCACTGCTGACTTTGGGGAAGCGGTGCATTTATCTTCTGTGTTTACCGGGCCTGACAGAACCCAGGTCGTCGGACTTGTTTTATCCGCAGGATATGGCCATCGTACGAAAACCTCGCTGGCGCTTGCTGTACTGGAAGCTGGCGAGAATACCGATATTGGCCGCCAGCTGATGGTAGAAATTGTTGGGCGACCCCGCAAAGCCACCATTGCGGCACTTGGCGCGGTTTATGATGCTGAAAATATTCTGCTGAAGGGATAAGTATGATGCAGGAAATCTCTCACCCAAGCGCAGCGAAAGTTGTAATCATTGGCGGCGGAGTGGTTGGCTGTTCGGTTGCCTATCATCTGGCAAAGCTGGGATGGACAGATATTGTCCTGTTAGAGCGCAGACAGCTGACCTGCGGGACAACATGGCATGCCGCTGGTCTGATAGCCCAGCTTCGCGCTACCCAGAATATGACCCGCCTGGCAAAATATTCGCAAGAACTCTATACCCGGCTTGAAGCCGAAACAGGGGTTGCCACAGGGTTTCGCCAAAATGGCTCGATTACCGCTGCCCTAACCGATGCCCGCATGGAAGAATTGCGTCGTGGCGCCGCTATGGCCAGAGCCTTTGGCGTGGAAATTGAGGAAATTAGCGCTGCGGACATTACCCGTTATTATCCTGGCCTAAACGTATCAGACTGCAAGGGCGGCGTGTTTCTGGCCAAAGATGGCCAGGCTGATCCTGTAAATATCACGCAAGCGCTGGCCAAGGGGGCGCGGGCAAATGGCGCCAAAATCATCGAAGGGGTAAAGGTAACCGATATCACCACAAAAGATGGGGCGGTGACTGGTGTTACCACCGATAAAGGTACTATCACCGCAGAATATGTGGTGAATTGCGGCGGCATGTGGGCCAGAGATATTGGCAAAATGGCCGGCGTGGCTGTGCCGCTACATGCGTGTGAGCATTTCTATATTGTCACAGAGCAAATCCCGGATCTAAAACGCAATTTGCCAGTTTTGCGCATGCCAGATGAATGTGCCTATTACAAAGAAGATGCTGGCAAGCTGCTGTTAGGGGCGTTTGAACCTGTTGCCAAACCCTGGGGCGGTGATGGTATTTCAGAGGATTTTGAATTTACCACCCTGCCCGATGATTTCGATCATTTTGCCCCTATTTTGGAAAAAGCGGTAGAACGCTTTCCAATTCTGGAAACAGCGGGTATCCAGACCTTTTTCAATGGGCCGGAGAGCTTTACCCCCGATGATCGCTATCTGCTAGGAGAAGCCCCTGAATTAAAGCGGTTTTTCGTTGCTGCAGGGTTTAATTCTATTG
>JBMZFK010000064.1:0-10098 GCA_049615365.1 Puniceispirillaceae bacterium (SeqCode) | reverse complement strand
CGCCCTGCACTATCCAGTTCTAAGCCTTGGCGCAGATGTGGTGGTAGAGGCAGCCACAAAATATATTTGTGGCCATTCAGATATAAGCCTTGGTATTGCGGCAGCATCTGACGCGCATGGCAAGGCACTGCGTCAGGCGAAAACGTATCTTGGCGTTTGTGCAGGGCCGGATGATTTATATACTGGACTTCGTGGCTTGCGCACAATGCGGCTACGGCTGGAGGAATCGGCAAAAAATGGTCTGTATTTGGCAGAAAAGCTGGCAGAACACCCGCTGGTAACAGAGGTGTTGCATCCCGGCCTGCCAACCAGCTGTGATTATGAAATTTATAAACGCGATTTTTCTGGGCCATGCGGCCTGTTTGCGTTTGTTATCCGCAAAGAGATGACACAAGAGCAGCTAGACAAAGCGATTGAGCAGATGGAAATTTTTGCCATTGGCGACAGCTGGGGCGGATATGAAAGCCTGATTAAACAAGCGCATTATGAAATTACCAAACGAAGCTTTGCGCCAACCCACGCAGATGGCTATCTGGTGCGAATATATGCCGGGCTGGAACATGCCGAGGATTTATGGGCAGATATCGCCACCATGCTAGAGGCTATCAGCGCGTCATAATCTGCCAAATAGCGGTGATTTTCACCTATTCAGGCCGGGTATTGGCGCGTGCGGCTCCAGCCTAGTTTTGCGGAAAAATTTTGCCCGGATTCATAATGCCCTTTGGATCAATGGTAGATTTGATCATCATCATTACATCCACCGCATCGCCATGTTCTTTGCGCAAATAATCCTGCTTGCCCTGGCCAACACCATGCTCGCCTGTACAGGTGCCGCCCATTGCGATAGCCCGCTCAGACAGCCGCTTGATAAAACCGTCAATTTTTTCACGCATTTCCTGATCTTCAGGATCGCTCATCGGCATGCAATGGAAATTTCCATCCCCTACATGCCCGACAATTGGCGAGATAAGGCCGTTTTCTTCAATATCGCGGTAGGTTTCCTCGACACATTCCGCTAGCCGCGATATGGGCACACATACATCGGTAGAAACCCCGACCGCCCCCGGGACATAGGCCAGTGAGGCATAATAGGCATCATGGCGCGCCTTCCACAGTTTTTTACGCGCCGCCTCGTCACTGGTCCATTGGAATTTATAGTCTGTATAGTCCTCGGAGATAGACGCAAACAGCTCCGCCTGTTCAGCAACGCTGGCTTCCGAGCCATGAAATTCCAGCAACAGCAAGGGCGTTTCTGGAAGATCCAGACCAGAATATTGATTACAGGCGCGCACCTGAACCACATCCAGTAATTCGATTCGGGCAACAGGAATGCCATATTGAATAACATTAATCACCGCATTACAGGCGCTCTCTACTGACGGGAAGGAACAGGTTCCCCCGGCAATAACCTCGGGGATGCCATATAATTTTAACGTAATTTCCGTAATAATCCCCAGCGTCCCTTCCGAGCCAACCAGCAACCGGGTCAGATCATATCCAGCTGAAGATTTCTTTGCCCGGCTACCTGTGCGCACAATGCGGCCATTTGGCAACACCGCCTCTAGCGCCAGAATGTTATCCTTCATCGTGCCATAACGCACCGCATTGGTACCCGAAGCCCGGGTCGCAGCCATCCCCCCAAGAGAGGCGTTAGCGCCCGGATCAATCGGGAAGAACAGACCAGTATCGCGCAGATATTCATTCAACGCTTCGCGTGTCACCCCTGGCTGAATAACCACATCCAAATCTTCATTGTTTACTTCAATTACTTTATTTAACCCATTCATATCGATGCAAACACCGCCATGAGGGGCATTGACATGCCCTTCGAGAGACGAGCCGATACCAAAGGCGATAACCGGGCAATCATTCTCATGACAGATACGCACAGTCTCAGCGACTTCTTCTGTGCTGCTGGCAAACACAACCGCATCTGGCCATTGCTGGGGTATGCGTGTTGTGGTGTGGCAGTGATGCGAGCGCACCGCCTCACTGGTAGAGAGCTGGTCTCCGAATCTCTGCTTGAGAATGGCAATCGCGTTGTTAATTTTATCTTTATCAAACATAAAACATCAGCCTGTCATATCATCACTACCTGCACTCTGGCGGATCAGTATAGGAAATCGGACTTAAACAGCAAGTCTGAATATCAGTGCCTTGCTTGCCTGGCTCATTTTTTTTTAGGATCTGCACGCATGAAGTCAAAATCTACCCCATCTGGCGCCTGCATCACGGTTTTATGGAACAAATGGGCATATCCACGTGGCGCCTCAATAGGTTTCGGGGGCATTTCTTTGCGCCGCGCCTCTATATCTTTGTCAGACAATAGCAACTCTAATCGCCGTTCATCAACATTCAGCGAGATAATATCGCCTGTTTTTACCACGCCCAACGTCCCGCCAACCGCCGCTTCCGGGGCGACATGCAAAATGATAGTACCAGCGGCTGTACCGCTCATCCGCCCGTCCGAGATACGCACCATATCTTTTACACCCTGACGCGCCAGCTTGCGCGGAATAGGGATAAGGCCAGCTTCCGGCATGCCTGGCGCCCCTTTCGGGCCAATATTGCGCAATACCAGAATATCCTCTGCGGCCACATCCAGATCCGGGCTGTCAATTCGGGCGGCCAAATCTGCCATATCTTCAAAAACAACAGCGCGTCCCTGATGTTTCAATAGCAAGGGATTTGCTGCCGCCACTTTGATAATCGCGCCATCTGGTGCCAAATTCCCATAGAGTACCGCCAGACCGCCTTCAGCAAATAGCGGATCTTCTGGCGTGCGAACGATGGTTTGCGGCCAATCTGCCTTGTAACGTGCCAATTCTGTCCCCAGCGTCTGGCCAAATACGGTCATGGCATCCTTGTCAATCAGATCCCCCAGCGCGTCCAGAATACGCACCAGACCGCCAGCATCATGCAAATCTTCCATATAACCACTACCGGACGGCTTTAAATCGACCAGCACAGGGGTTTGCCTGGCCATCCTGTCTAGCCTGTCCAGCGATACATCATGCCCGGACCGACCCGCTATTGCAGCCAAATGGATAATCGCATTGGTAGAGCCGCCAACCGCCAATAATACCCGCAAGGCGTTATCAAAGGCACTTTGAGATAGAATGTCAGAAGCTTTGCCCCCCCTTTTGGCGATATCGGCTGCCAGAACCCCTGTCTGTTCAGCAATTCGGCGCCTGTCAGCTGAAATAGCTGGTGCGCTCGCCCCATCAAGAGGCATTAATCCCATCGCCCCGGCAAGCAAGGCCATGGTGCTGGCGGTGCCCATAACCCCGCAGGTACCAATGGTTGGCACCAGCGCGTTATTGGCGTCGGCAATGGCGCTTTCATCCAGATTGCCAGCGCGGTAATCTGCCCAAAGACGGCGACAATCTGTACAGGCCCCTACCCGCTGTCCGCGAAAACTCCCTGTACTCATCGGGCCAGTTACCAGCTGCACAAAAGGTATATCGGCACTGATAGCCCCCATCAGCTGTGCAGGCACTGTTTTATCACAGCCGCCGATAAGCACTACGCTATCCAGCGGCAGCGCCCGCAACATTTCTTCGGTATCCATCGCCATCAGGTTCCGTAAATACATAGATGTTGGAAATGCAAAAGCTTCATGCAAACTGATGGTTGGAAAAGCCATTGGCAGCGCACCAGATGCCTCAACACCTGCTTTCACCCGCTCTATCAGCTCGTCTGCATTGCCATGACAGGGGTTAAAATCACTGCCAGTATTTATAATCCCGACAACCGGACGACCTAGCGCATCATCGCCATAGCCCGCCCCTTTGATAAAGCTTTTTCGCAAGAATAGTGCAAATTCATCATCCCCATATTTAGTCAGACCCTTGCGCATACCCACAGGCCGCGCTTTTTTATCAGATGATGTCATTTGAACTCCCCCTACCCGTGCATATACCCCTATTATCCTAATGTAATGCGACTATTTCTCAAGCGCCCTGTTTGCCAAATATACTGGCAACAACCCGGCACAGACAATTAGCAATGCTGGTATCGCAGCGACTTCCAGCATTTCATCTTTGGCAAATTGATAGGTATAGGTTGCGAAAGTCTCAAATGAAAATGGCCGCAATAACAGCGTCATTGGTAATTCTTTCATTACATCCACAAACACCAGCAACCCTCCTGCAATGATAGAATTGCGAAGCAGCGGCAGGATGATGGTTCGAATAATGACCGGAAAGCGATATCCCATAATCAAGCCGGATTCCATCATATGTGGCGGCATGCGCTTTATTCCGGAGATCAGCGAGCCATAGCCTACCGCATGAAATCGCACCAGCAAACCAAATATCAAAACCGTGAAACTGCCTGCCATCACCGGGGTTGAGAAAATCTGCACAAAAACATGGTCAACATAGCCAGCAATCGCCAGCACCCCGATAGCCAGTATCGTGCCTGGAAAGGCATAGCCAGCTGCCGCCGCCCCAGCCAGCAACTGACCAAAGCGTGATGAGCGATAATGGGCAAGCAAGGCCGCAACCAGCGCCAGCGCGATCACCAAAACCGCCGCAGAAAAGGCCAGCCCAAAGGATTGCCGGAATAGCGGCCAAATATCGGCAATATCCTGTGTCGCCCCGCCGCCAAGAACAAAATTCAGCAAGATCGCTACCGGCAAGCCAAACCCGATAAAAATAGGCAGGCTACATAACGCTATACAAATAATCTGATATTTTAGGGATACAGATTTGAGCGGTACGCCAACACGACCAAACCCGTTATTTTGAAAAGATCGGCGCGAACGGGCAAAAATTTCCATGATTAACAGCATGCCTATCAGCACAAAGGCACATAACGCCAATTGCGCGGCAGCAGCTTTGCTGTTCATGCCTATCCAGACATTAAAAATTCCCAATGTTAAGGTTTCCAGCGCGAAATATTCAACGGTTCCAAAATCAGATACCACCTCCATCAACACCAGAGACAGGCCAGCAATAATCGCTGGCCGGGCCATCGGCAGCCCTACCTGCCAGAATAGATTCTGGCCTGAGATTTCCGCGATTTCAAACAGATTTGCAGAGGTTTGACGAAACGAGGTGCGCGCCAGCAAATAAATATATGGATACAGCACACTTGCCATAATCAGCATCGCCCCGCCAAAAGAGCGAATTTCCGGAAACCAGTAATCGCGGGCCGATTGCCAGCCAAAAATATCGCGCAAATAAGACTGGATTGGCCCGGCATATTCAAAAAAATCAGTATAGCTATAGGCAATGATATAGGCTGGCATCGCAGCCGGAAGCACAAGCAACCATTCAAACAGGGTTCGCCCCGCAAAATCATATCGGCTGACCAGCCAGGCTGTTGAAACGCCAAACATTATTGCTAGCATACCAACTCCGGCCATCAGCAATATGGTATTTTGAACATAACGCCCCAGCACAGTTTCCAGCAAATGCGGTATTAAATCATCTGTTGGCCCCGCTGCCACAACAGCAATCGCCATAACCGGCGCCAATAAAACAACACAGACAATTATCAATAGCGGATGCACCGCAAAACGGCTGCGGAACTGACGCCAGATATAGTGCAAATCTGATGCTGTTTTGTCTGAGGGCAAGACTGCCATTTAGCTGTCTTTCTACTTGGTTAAAAACAGGGCATAGCCTGCCCTCTATAAACAGGGAGCTGTGCTAGACTGCCGCCTGTTTTGATTTATCAGGAAATGGAGATATGTAAACAATAATCATTCGCAATTACAACAGCAATATAGTTCCTTTCTTTCAGCTAATAAACCCGTCAGGTAAAAAAGCCATAAGCATCGCCTGGCATGATTTAGAGAATAAAGATTTCCCAACAGGCTTGTTTATGTGGCAGGTTAGGCGAAGAACAGGTGAAATAAGGGGGAATTTCGGGCTATGGGTTTGGACATAAATATCAATGATATTTTAATTGCCGGCGTTTTATCATGTCTGGTCATGGATACATTTCAACGGCTTTTGTTTATTATCCGCCAGATTCCGCCCTCGAACTGGGCTATGGTTGGCAGGTGGACAGCCTATCTGGTCACAAGAGGCAAGCTTATTAACCCTGAAATTGACAACCTGCCTGCCATATCTGGTGAACGCTCTCTTGGCTGGCTGGTGCATTACCTTGTGGGCATTGGCTATGCGCTTTTCTATCTGCTCATGCGCGAGGCTGGCTGGCTGGATAACAGCTTTTATAGCGGTGCAATTTTCGGCATTGCCTCAGTGGTTGTGCCGTGGTTTTTCTTTTTGCCAGCTATGGGTAAAGGGGTGATGGCCAGCCTAACCGACAATCCCCGCCTGATTTGCTTTCTGGCGTTATTAAACCATCTTGTCTTTGGTTTGGGGATGGCATTTGGTTTTCAGATTGTCGTGCAAATCCCGCCAGGCTAGGTTAAAATTACAGATCTTTCAGGATTTCAAACAGGCGGTTTTTAATATTTTCAAGCTGCAGGCGAAGCAATTTGTTTTCTGCCCTTAATGCAGATAGCGTTTCTGTATCTTCTGACGGCTCATCCTGCTGGTGCATTCCTGTTATCGTCAGGTCAGCTTTGCATTGATTATACTGGCTGATGGCATTTGCATCATTGCCTATCAGTTGGCACTGATGGGCATAAACAGGATGTCCAGCTGCACTGATAGATATTAAAGCTGCCACCATCATTAGATATTTTCTTGCCATCATCCACGCCCCTTTACCTATACTCATCTTGCGCCAACCTAGCATGGAAGGGCGGCGGTTGCCATATGTTCACGCTAGCCAGCATCGCGATCAATGCCAAAATAAGACTAATGGCAGAAGACTAACGAAATAAGACTAACGGAATAAAACTAAATGGTATGCAAAATTTGAGTAAACAGCGCTGAGGCCGCTTTTTTCTGAGCCGCTTTGGTGATTTCAGCACGCTCCGCCATAACAGCCGCAGATTTTTCCACATGATCAATGGTTGCCTTTAGGGCTGGATCGGAGGATCCGATTGCTTCGGCGGTACCCGAACGGGTAAGTAAATCGATGGTCTGTTTAACCCCGTTTGCGGTATCTGCAAGGGCGGCGCGTTGAAGCTCCAGCTGATGGGCGGCCCCATCCAGATTTGCCAATGCCTGTTGTTTGCTGGACAGGGTAGATTGCTTGTCGGTTGCCCGCGCTATCTCGCCCTTGCTAATGGGGGTGGCTTCATCTCCGGCGATTTTATTCACCTCGCCCCATAATTTATTCATCTGGGTCTGGGTTTTTTCGCGTTCGGCATCACGAACATCCGGCAGCGTCATTTTGCGTGCCATTGAACGAATTTGATTGACCAGATTTAACAGCTCGCCTGTTTGTTCCTCGGTTTCCTGAATTAACGATGTCGCCCTGGAGGCATATTGTATTGCCATATTCAGGGACTTCATCTCTGCATCCAGAGACATCACCGCGTCCGAGACAAATACCTGTCCAGCCTGACTGCGGCTTTGCATATGCGCTGACAACCGTTCAGGCAAGCGCATTAACCGCGCATCAGGGCGCTCTATGGCGTCCTTTTGCACTGTCGGCACAACAGCTATATCAGGTTGGATAGGCGGTGTTTTCATATTTTGGCTACATCCACTCAAATAGTTCTCTACGAACGCGATAACGACACAAATGGTGGGGGTTTTAGAAAAAAAATTTAAAAAAAACAAAAATATTGTTAAGCGTTTGTTTTTTATACTTTAAACTTTACCTATTTTATGTGTTTTTTTCTTTTATCTGGATATCCAAATAGCCAAAGACCCGCAAAGCGAGATATCCGCCAACCAGCTGTGCCAGAATAAAAAAGCCGGTATCACCATAATAAATGCCTGAAAAGCTGTCTGTTAATGTCCGCGCAATCGTAACCGCTGGATTGGCAAAGCTGGTAGAGGCGGTAAACCAATATCCAGCGGTGATATATAGCGCGACCAGCATTGCAACCGCATCAGCTTTGAGCTTGACCCCAAGCAGAATAGTTAGCACCAGCCCAAAACTTGCCACCATTTCAGATAGATATTGTGACAGGCCAGAACGCAGATTTTCTGACAGTTGCAGAACCGGCACGTCGAACATCAAATGCGCCAGAAATGTACCGCATATACCGCCCAAAATTTGGAAAAGAACATAAAGGGCAAAATGTTTTTTGGTGCCCTCGCCCCGCAAAAACATCACAAAGCTGATGGCCGGATTAAAATGTGCCCCTGAAATAGAAACAAAAATAGTAATTAAAACATATAGGATGGCGCCTGTTGCAATCGTGTTGCCAAGCAAAGCCAGCCCGTCATTCCCACCAGACAAGCGTTCGGCCATAATCCCGGAACCAATAATGGTCGCGACTAGAAACAAGGTACCGATAAATTCACTGACCAGCTTCTGGCGCATATCCCTCTCCTGAAATATTTGACTTGGCAAAAGCGCCTACCGCCTGAAACGCTAAGAAGTAAATCAAATTTGTTGAAAACAGCAACGAAAAACGCGCTGCAAAGCTCAGTTTTTACAGCGCGCTTCTTATTTGTGAAGAAAAACTGCTACCAGCCAGTGATATTAATAATTCGCTGGGCAGATGGGCTGAGACGGGCAATTTCTTCAAGGGCCAGTTCATCTATCTTGAAGGTACCCCATGATGCCACTTCAGCACTTGGGCGCGTATCTGGATTGACCGGATATTCGTAGTTTATTTCGGTGTAAAGCTGCTGCGCCTCTTGCGAGGTCAGCCATTCCAGAAAAGCCCGGGTTTGTGCCTTGTTTTTGGAGGTCTTCAGAATGCCGCCAGCAGATATGTTCACATGCTGACCACGCCCTTGCTGGTTAAAAAAGACCAGCTCGATAGAATCTGCCCATGCCCGCTGTTCTGGCTCTTTTTGATTAAATTTCATCTTTCCATAATAATAGGTATTCATCAAAGCTACATCACATTCGCCCGCATAAATCGCTTTTGCCTGAGCCCGGTCATTGCCTTGGGGGCGGCGGGCCAGATTATCGACAAGAGCGCTGGCCCAGGCAGTGGCCTGCTCGGTGCCATGATGGGCGATAAGCGATGCCAGCAAGGCACGGTTATAGACATGGCTGCCTTTGCGTGTACAAATCCTGCCCTTCCATTCCGGATCAGCCAGCTGTTCTATTTGCGTCAAGCTGCCTTTTTCAACACGTGATCTGGATACTGCCAGAATACGCGCCCGCAAGGACAAGGCCGTCCAGCTATCATCTGGTGCCCGCAAATGCGCCGGTACATTCGCAGCTATCACAGGTGAGGCCAATGGCGCCAACAGGCCTGAATCTGCCAGTTCTTTTACCCGGCTGATATCCACCGTAAGAACCATATCTGCCTGGGCATTTGCGCCCTCGGACTGTAATCTGGCGACCAGACCTTTTGGTGCATAGACTGTCTGGAACGTAATGCCGGTTTTTTCTGTATAGGCCTCTAACATCGGCGCCAACAAAGCTGGCTGGCGATAGGTAAAGATATTGATGGTGTCAGCAGCACTTGCTGGCAGGTTAGCTAATATCCCCAATCCAATCAAAAATGAACACAAAAATCTCATAAATGGAACCTCATTAAACAGGGTTACGGGTTTATGGACAGGCAGTTTCGCCTGATAACCAAGCTGATGAATATTTATACATCATTTGATAATGATAATGGTTCTCAGTTGCAAGAGAAAAAATGTGAAAACAGGTGTGACATTTTGACCAGGTGAAAAATAAACAGACAGAACCGCCTGACTAATCCTGATGGCTATGTAAATCCACCTCATTTTCCAGAGATTCCCCTCTGAAAAAGCTGGAAATATTGGCAAACACGGCTGCCAATTTCTGTTCCAGCGCATCGCGGGTACCTGCCGCAATATGGGGGGTCAGAATACAGGCAGGATTGGAGAGCAACAGATTATCAGCAGATGGCGGCTCTCCTTCAAACACGTCTAGCCCTGCACTTTGCAGATGCCCGCGCCGCAGAGCGGCATCCAATGCCCCCTCATCGACCAGACCGCCGCGTGCCGCATTGATTAAAATACTGCCCGCTTTCATGGCGTCAATTACCTCCGCGCTGATAATATTATGGGTGCTTGCCATCAAAGGCAGATGCAGCGTGACAATATCAGAACGGCTAATCAGCGT
>JBMZFK010000063.1:0-10206 GCA_049615365.1 Puniceispirillaceae bacterium (SeqCode) | reverse complement strand
GTCATCGACCCCGCAGAAATATCCCTGATGGTTGACAGCAATCATGCCTATGGCCGCACCGAGGCGCTATATCTGGGACAGGCGATGGCAGATATGCAGCTTCGCTGGTATGAAGAGCCTGTTGCCCCTGAAGATTATCAAGGCTATGCCGAACTGCGTCGCCGCCTGCCCATGGCGATCGCTGGCGGCGAGAATGAGCATAGCCTGTATGGATTTAATGCGCTATTTGATGCTGGTTGTGTTGATATCGCCCAGCCGGATATTGGCTCTTGCGGCGGTTTTACCGCTGCCCGCCATATCACTGCTCTGGCCCAGGCCAAAGGCATAGAAATCAACCCACATGTTTGGGGAAGTGCGATCGCGCAAGCCGCCTCGCTCCACCTAATTGCGGCGCTGCCAAACACCCATCATTCTGTGTTTTCACGTCAGCCAATTCTGGAATATGACCAGTCCTCGCACCCGTTCCGGCGCGAATTGACCACCGCCCCGATAGAGATGCAGGGCGGACAGATTCCTATTCCAACCGCATCCGGACTCGGCATAGAGGTCAGAACAGATACGCTTGCACGCTATCGTCTGGACCAGGATAGCGGTGACGGGCGCTAGCTTTTCGCCGGCAAGTCATCTTCCAGATAGATTTTGATAATCTCTTCAAAGCTGGCCTCGCTCTCAAAGCCTAGTGCATGGGCCCGCTTTGTATCAAAATTACGTGGCCAGCCAGCAACGATTTTCACGATTCTGTCTTCCAGTTGCGGTTTGATCAGTCCAACGACATCATTGCCAGCCACCTGACGCAGCGCCTCTATCTGTTCTGCTACCGTACAGGAAACGCCCGGCATATTCAGCGCGCGCCGACTGCCCAAAGCTGACAGATCAAGCGAAGCGGCATGGGTTAGGAAACGCGCAGCAGAGCGCGGTGAGGCATGCCAATGGCGAACCTCATCACTTACGGGCAAAATCGCCTCAACCCCGTTAAGCGGCTCGCGGATAATGCCAGAGAAAAATGAAGATGCCGCCAGATTGGGCTTGCCCGGCCGCACACAGATAGTGGGCAGGCGAATGGAAATACCATCAATATAACCCTTGCGGCTATAGTCAGAAATCAGCATTTCAACAATCGCTTTTTGGGCACCATAGGAGGTTTGCGGCGCGCATAAAAATTCATCTGAAATTTTATCCGGGAAAGGCGGGCCAAAGACCGCTATGGACGAGGTGAAAATAATTTTTGGCACATAGCTGCCGCCGCTATCTTCATGATGCTGGCGCAAGGCTTCCAGAAAGGCCCAGGAGCCGGCCATATTTACTTGCCAGCCTTTGGTAAATTCCAGCTCTGCCTCACCAGAAACAATCGAGGCCAGTTGAAAAATAACATCTGGCTTCAGGTCAGCCAGCTTTTGCATTTCTGCTGAATCTGCAATATTGCCAACCAGTACTTCGCTCTCGCCAGCCCAGGATGCGGTGTTTGCAGGCACCATATCATGTAGATACATCTTGGTTATATCGCCAAGACCTGTATCCACATTTTGTAACCTGTTCAGCAGCTTTTGGCCAACCATGCCTGCTGCACCCATAATCAGAACTCGCATCCCACTTCTCCTAGAATCATTTATAGCCACATCATTTTTAACTGGTTTTTTATGACATGTTGTTGTCATTATATTGAGGAACGCAAACAGGAAATCAAAAAGAAAAACGCAAATTCGCAAAAATAAAATAAATAGAGTGCTGATATAATGGCATTAATCTGTCACTATACCCCAGCACGCTGACGTATGTTTCTGTTTCAATGCAAGGTAGGATAAAAGATGACAGACAAGAAAATTTCCCCTGAACAACTTCGCTCGCGGATGTGGTTTAACAACCCTGATGATGCAGAAATGACGGCATTATATACCGAACGTTATCTGAATTACGGCCTGACCCGTGATGAGCTGCGTTCTGGCAAGCCCATTATCGGCATCGCGCAAACAGGATCTGATCTGTCTCCATGTAACCGCCATCATCTGGAACTGGCAAAACGGGTACGCGATGGCATTATTGCGGCAGGGGGCGTGCCGATGGAAATCCCTGTTCATCCTATTCAGGAAACAGGCAAACGCCCAACCGCCATGCTGGACAGAAACCTTGCTTATCTCAGCCTGGTAGAGACTTTGTATGGCTATCCGATAGATGGGGTTGTGCTGATGATCGGCTGTGATAAAACCACGCCGGCGCTGTTAATGGCAGCCTCTACGGTTGATATACCGGCTATTGCGTTATCGGTTGGTCCCATGCTGAATGGCTGGCATGATGGCGAGCGCACCGGCTCTGGCACGATTGTATGGAAAGCGCGCCAGATGATGGCGGCAGGTGAAATTGATGATGATGGTTTTCTGGATTTGGTCACCTCATCCACACCCTCTACCGGCTATTGCAACACTATGGGCACTGCAACAACCATGAATTCGCTCGCCGAGGCCCTTGGCATGCAGCTGCCAGGTTCGGCGGCTATTCCCGCCCCTTACCGCGAACGTGGCCAGATTTCCTATGAAACGGGCGCCCGGATTGTAGATATGGTGTGGGACGATCTAAAGCCTTCCGATATTATGACGCGCCAGGCATTTGAGAATGCGATTGTTATTAATTCGGCGATCGGTGGCTCTACCAATGCGCCTATCCATTTAAATGCTATCGCCCGGCATTTGGGCATTGATCTGACCAATGATGACTGGCAGGCGACAGGGCATAAAATTCCGTTGCTGGTCAATCTGCAGCCCGCCGGAGAATATCTGGGTGAGGACTATCACCGGGCAGGCGGCGTGCCAGCGGTTGTCGCAGAATTGATGCGTCATAATCTGTTGCCACATCCAGATGCGGTAACCGCAAATGGCGCCTCTATGGGCAGCAATTGCAAGGCTGCAGAAATCAAAAATGATAATGTGATTAAAACCGTTGATAATCCGCTGAAAACAGATGCAGGCTTTATCAATCTGAAAGGCAATCTGTTTGATAGCGCGATTATGAAAACCAGCGTGATCAGCGCTGAATTTTCCGGACGCTATCTCTCGAACCCGGATGATCCAAATGCGTTTGAAGGCACCGCGTTTGTGTTTGATGGCCCGGAAGATTTTCACCACAAGATCGATGATGAAAGCCTGAAGATGGATGCCCATTCCATTCTTGTGATGCGCGGCGCAGGGCCAAAGGGCTATCCTGGCGGCGCCGAGGTGGTGAATATGCGCCCGCCTGCCTATCTTATTAAACAAGGGGTATCCGAACTGCCCTGTATTGGCGATGGTAGACAATCAGGAACCTCTGGCTCGCCCTCTATTTTGAATGCCTCGCCAGAGGCCGCAGATGGCGGGGGTCTGGCATTGCTGCGTTCCGGAGACCGGGTGCGTATTGATCTAAACAGCTTCACCGCGGATATTTTGATCAGTGATGACGAGCTGGAAGCCCGCAAAAAAGAGCTGCAGGAAAAAGGTGGTTACCCCTCTCCTGAAAGCCAGTCTCCATGGCAGCAATATTTCAGGGAAATGGTGATGCCATTCTCAGAAGGTATGGTGCTGAAAGACGCAACCAACTATCAGTCTATCGCCCGCACCAAAGGGGTGCCGCGCGACAATCACTAATCCCGCTGCTTTGGCCAGATAGCCTGAAAGCGAGCGAATTAAATTAAGGAGAGCAGGAAAATGAAATTGGTAAGATTTGGTGCGCCTGGCGCAGAAAAGCCCGGCATTCTGGACAGCGATGGACAGATCCGCGATCTATCGGCTCATATTGATGATATTAACGGGGCGGCGCTAGCCCCGGCACGCCTGGAGGCATTGCGTGCAATTGATGTTGCAAGCCTGCCTGTTGTGGCAGCTGATACAAGATTAGGGGCATGTGTTGGCGGTATCGGCAAATTTATGTGTATCGGTCTGAACTATTCTGATCACGCTGCCGAGACTGGCTCTGATATTCCAGAACATCCCATTTTATTTATGAAAGCTACCTCTGCTGTAGTGGGGGCAAATGATATGGTCATGTTGCCACGCGGGTCTACCCATTCAGATTGGGAAGTGGAATTGGGCGTGGTTATCGGACAGGCATGTAAATATGTTTCTGTCGAGGACGCGCTGTCCTATGTTGCTGGATATTTTGTATCCAATGATGTGTCCGAGCGTCATTTTCAGGCAAAGCTGACAGGCCAGTGGACCAAGGGTAAATCCTGTGACACTTTCGGGCCTATCGGGCCATGGCTGGTAACCGCAGATGAAATCGCGGATCCGCAAAATCTGGATATGAGCCTTGATGTAAATGGCAAGCGGATGCAAACCGGCAACACCTCGACAATGATTTTCACTGTTGCTGAATGTATCTCGCATCTATCGCAATTAATGACCTTGCAGCCAGGGGATGTTATCTCTACAGGCACCCCGCCCGGTGTTGGCATGGGCATCAAGCCAGAGCCGGTTTACTTGCACGAAGGCGATGTGATGGATGTCTGGATTGAAGGGCTGGGCAGACAGCGCCAGCAAGTTGGTCAGGACTAAAACCTGCATAACAGATAATAGGGGAGGCCATCCATATGAACGCCAAATATGATATGTCAAAAGATGTTGCTATTATTACTGGCGGGGCGATGGGTATCGGCCTTGTCTGTGCCAAAAAGCTAGCTGAAAACGGGGCGAAAATTGTCCTTTGGGATCGCAATAAACAGGCTCTTGAAGCGGCTTGTGAGAGTTTTGATACGCCAGCGATTGGTATTGAGGTTGATATTGCCGATCCGCAATCGGTGAGCAAGGCTATGGCCGCAACCGTCAAGACACACCCACATATCACCCAATTGCTGAACTCTGCTGGTATCGCCGGGCCAGCTATTTCAACCCTTGATTATAGCCCAGAGGCATGGCAGCAGGTGATAGATATCAATCTGAATGGCACCTTCTATGTTAATCAGGCGGTTTTACCTGTAATGCGCGACCATAATTACGGGCGGGTTGTAAATGTTGCATCGGTAGCAGGTAAAGAAGGTAATCCAAATGCAGGGGCCTATTCTGCGTCCAAGGCAGGTGTTATCGGGCTGACCAAAACGCTAGGCAAGGAATTGGCAACAAAGGATATCGCGGTGAACTGCATTACCCCTGCCGCAGCACAGACCCGCATCCTGGAACAAATAACCCAGGAGCATATTGATTATATGCTTTCCAAAATCCCGCGCGGACGGTTTGTTTTAACCGATGAAATTGCGTCTATGGTGGCCTGGCTGCTGAGTTCTGAAAACAGCTTCACAACCGCCAGCGTGTTTGATATTTCTGGCGGCCGGGCAACCTATTAAGCCCTTATAAAAGAGGAGTAACGCCACCATGACGAATAAACCACATATCGCCTTTTTGGGCATTGGTCTGATGGGTAACCATATGGCGCGTAATATCCTGAAGGCAGGCTATTCGCTAAGCGCATGGAACCGGACGCTTAGCAAGGCAGAAGCGCTGGCTAGTGATGGTGCGCAGATTGCCCAAACGCCAGCCGAAGCGGTTAAAGATGCCGATTTTGTGATTACAATGCTGAGCGACGGGCCTACAGTGCGCGATCTGTTTTTCACAAATGGCCTATGCCAGCAGATGAAATCTGGTGCCTGCCTGATAGATATGAGCTCTATCAAAGCCAGCGAGGCCAGAGAGCATGCACAAGAAATGCGGGCCACTGGACGCAGCCATCTGGATGCCCCTGTATCTGGTGGTACCAAGGGCGCTGAGGCCGCGACTTTGGCGATTATGGCTGGCGGATTACAGGATGTATTTGACAAGGCAGTGCCAGTATTTGCACCGATGGGTCGTGCCGTTCGGGTTGGCCCGGATGGTTCTGGCCAACTCTCTAAACTGGCAAACCAGACCATTGTTGCCGTGACCATCGGGGTGGTTGCCGAAGCTATGCTGCTCGCCGAAAAAGGCGGGGCAGACCCTGCTGCCATTCGTGATGCGCTAAAAGGCGGCTTTGCTGATTCAGTTATCCTGCAACAGCATGGCGAGCGCATGACAACCGGCAATTTCGTACCAGGCGGGCTGACTAAATTCCAGCTAAAAGATATTAATAACGCGCTGGAAGAAGCCGGGCATCACAACCTGACCCTGCCCCTGACAGAACAGGTTCAGCATCGCTACACCACATTGGTAGAGGAAATGGATGGGGCAGATACAGATCATTCTGCGATTTATCTTGAATTGCTTCGACAAAATAACCTGTAATGGCCAGATAATATGTAGCGGCTAACCTCTTTTAAAAAACCATTGGTTTGCCGTCTCTCTAAAACAGAAAGCAGAAATAACAATGAAGCCTGAATTGCTTATCATCGGCGATATTACCCCACGTATGGCCGCCGCTTTTGACGCCAGCTTTACCTGTCATACCTATTCAGAAATCGCCGATATGGACAGCTTTATCAGCGGGCCTGGTCAAGCGATTGAAGCGATTGCAACCACTGGCCATGATGGCGTGCCTGCCCCGCTTCTGACCGGGCTTGCCAGGCTAAAGGTTATTTCCTGCTATGGGGTGGGATATGATGCGATTGATGTAGACGAAGCTGCGAGGCGCGGCATTCTGGTCACCCATACGCCAAATGTTTTGAATAATGAAGTCGCCACCACAGCGGTGATGTTGCTGATGGCCTGTTATCGTGAATTGATTGTGAATCATAATTATATTCTAGCCGGGAATTGGGTGGCAAAAGGCAATGCCCCGCTTAGCCAAACTATTGACGGGATGTCTGTTGGCATTTTGGGATATGGGCGCATTGGCCAGACCATTGCCAGAAAACTGGAAGCCTTTGAGTGCAAAATTTCTTATCACGCACGCTCTGAGCGCACCGATAGTCCGCATCAATATTATGCTGATCTGCTGGATATGGCCCGCGAGGTACAAGCCCTTATTGTGATCACGCCGGGCGGGGCCGCAACCCAGCATTTGGTCAATCAACCTATATTGGAAGCACTTGGTGCAGAAGGGTGTGTGGTAAATGTTGCCAGAGGGTCAGTGGTAGATCAGGACGCCCTTGTAGCGGCATTGAAAGATGGAACGCTTGGCTATGCTGGCCTGGATGTGTTTGAAAAAGAACCGCAAGTGCCAGAGGCGCTGTTTGATATGCCGAATGTGGTATTAACCCCGCATGTTGGTTCTGCCACTGTTGAAACCAGACAGGCTATGGGCGATCTTACCGTAGATAATCTGGTAAATTATTTCGAAAAAGGCAGCGTTTTAACCCCGGTACCGGAATGCCAGCATTTAATAAAATAGCCCATTAATATACTAAAACAGGTCTGGCGACAGGTCGTGCTAGACGGTACTGGTCATTCCGCCATCTACAAAGATTATCTGGCCATGCACAAAATCAGAAGCAGGTGCCGCAAGATAAATTGCGGTACCGATCAGATCCTGAACCTCTCCCCAGCGCCCGGCTGGCGTATTGCCGACCAGCCATTGGCTGAATTCCTGATCAGTAAACAACGCCTGGGTTAATTCGGTTGAAATATATCCCGGCCCAATCGCGTTACAATTAATCCCGCAGGCCGCCCATTCTGATGTCATGGCCCTGGTTAACCCCGCAACAGCGGCCTTGGAGGTGATATAGGCACTGACATGATGGCGTGCCATTTTGCTCATAATAGAGGCGATATGAATTATCTTGCCCTGTCCGCGCATGGCCATATGTCTGGCCACCGCCCGAGAGACATGAAAAACACCTTGTGTATTGACGGCCAAAACTTTTTCAAAGGCTTCGGGTTCAAAATCCATCAGGCTAGAGCGATGCTGAATACCCGCATTATTAATAACAATATCAATGCTGCCCTGTTCGGCTTCATAGCGGTCAATTGCCGTTTGTGTGGCGGCATTATCTGTAACATCAAAAACCAGTTCAGAGGCAGAATAACCAGCGGCCTGAAGGGTGCTGACTGCGGCGGCTGTTTTATCGTCATCCCGGCCATTAATGATGATTTTTGCGCCAGCATGTGCCAGCCCGCCCGCAAGCGCAAAACCAATGCCGCGCCATGCACCCGTGATCAGCGCGGTCTTTCCTGTTAAATCAAAAAGCGATTGCATCTTTTCATCTTCCTTTTATATAAAGCCTGCACTGCAATTCCAGACTGATCGTCTGCGCGGGCAGCCATATAGGTGGCGGATAATGTATCCAGGCGATGTTAACGATCAGAACCCTCAGGCAAAATGCGCTTTAAACCTGTTTATATTCCCACGAAAACCATCTTCAAAATTTCCATTGCCCGGATGATATACACTCTCAAAAGAAATCACTCCTTCATATGGCATTTCTCTCAGCCCTTGCGCTATGGGGGCAAACATATCGGCTAATTGCCCCTCACCCATGGGCCGAACTTCCAGGGTAGCTTTTGGGGTATCTACCTGAACATCCTTGATATGCACATGCCCCAGATAGCCATGTTTTACAGCATCAAACCCGTCTGGCCAGGCACGTTCATGGCACCAGCAATTATTGGCAGGATCCCATAACACTTTCAAAACATCCTGTGCATCCAGCGCGTCAATCAGCTTTACCGCTGTATAGTTGGAATTAACCATAGTGCCATTGCCTGTTTCCACAACAAGCGTAATCCCTTCTGCTCTGGCAAGCTCTATCGCCGGGGCTATCAGGGGCGGCAGCGTGTCCCATGCCCCCTTGGCAACATTCCATTGCTCTGCCCCATTAAGCCCCCATAAAATCTGTTCTTTTTTTGACGTCATAATGCGTACCAGCGGCGAAGAAAGCTGATGCGCCATATCAATCACCCTTTTTAAAGCTTCCATATGCCGGCTATGATCCGGATCGCCTGGCCGGTTAGCAACCGTCAGCCCGGCAAAAATATGCCGCGACAAACAGGAAACAGGTTTTTGATATTTGTTCAGTAATTCTTTGATTCTGGCCATATCACTGGCATCATGATCGCCAATCTCGTGGTCCCAGATAAATTGTAATTCTGCATATTCCAGCCCAAATTCATCCATAACTTTCAGCGCATGTTCAAAATCGCGGCTAATGCCGTCACAAATTACACCTAATTTCATTATTTTTATCCTTATATAATTTGCGGGGGCTAGCGATGCAGCTCTGCACCCACAATTTCCTCGAGTACACGCGTTACCACCCAATTATCGCCTTCTGGATATTTTGTTTTGCCAGCATGAAATAACTGCATTGCAGTAGAGGCGGTATGCAAGGGCACACCCAATTTTTCAGCCATGGAAAGACAGATAGTCAAATCCTTGTGCATGGTTGAAATATGGCTACCTGTACCTTCAAATTTACGGTCAATAATATTTTCAAGTGCGGTACAGGCAACCCCGCATCCTGCCCCGGAGGTAGATACCACCTTGAACAATGTCTCGCCATCAATGCCGGCCTTTGCGGCCAGCGATGCCGCTTCAAAGGTGGCGGAAAAAATTGAGCCGATAATAGATTGCAAACAGGCCTTTATCATTTGCCCTTTAGGGGCGGCATCTCCAACAATGTGAATCGTAGAAGAGACCGCTTCCATAACAGGGCGGCAAGCGCTTAACGCTGCTGCGGGGCCAGCTGCCATCATTGTAAGGGTGCCAGATTGCGCGCCCGGAAAGCCGCCACTAACTGGACTGTCGATCAGATATATAGAGGTATCTGCCAGCCTTTTTTCTATCGCTTCTGCTTCGGCTGGCTTGATCGTCGCGGTCAGAATGATGGACGCGCCATCTGGCATATGGGCGGCCAGACCATCGGGGCCAAAAATTACCGCCTCTGCCTGTGCCCCGGTCATCACCATAACAAATACCGCTTGGGCATCGCTTGCCAGCGCTGCCAGATTTTTTGCAGCTTTACCACCAGCTTGTGTAAAGGCCTGCATTCGTGCTGAATCCAAATCCAGCCCATGCACCTCAAAGCCATTTGCCAACAAATTCCTGGCGATACCGCTTCCCATATCTCCAATACCAACAATACCTATTTTTGCCATTCTGCTTGCTCCTTTGGTTTTGTTGCCGCACAGAGTTGTTGCCTGTCTTTCATAACAAACGAAAATCCGGCAACCAGCAATATAAAAAGCAAGCACAGACAAATCTGGCAAAACAATTGACATCTGCTTCTGCCAAGCCACACTGTTAACCTCTCCGCTTAAAAGAATTAGGTTTACAGGTGTTTTATGAATCTTTTTACCCACCTTCAGGCACATCATCAGGCTGGCAAATCCATCCCTATCGCCA
>JBMZFK010000062.1:0-10240 GCA_049615365.1 Puniceispirillaceae bacterium (SeqCode) | reverse complement strand
TGATGCTTGTCAAGCGGCTTGCCCAATTCGCCCAAACGCGTAAACTGAGATAATGTTGTCATCTAACCACTACCACAGTGCGTTTTTTTGATAGCTGGTTTGGAGAGTTTTCATTTATTTTTTGGTTTCCTTTTGAATAGAGACAGTCAAACACACCAGGCCACAGGCGCTTTTATGGTCTTGCTGATGGTGCTGACCTTGTTGGCACGGGCAACTGATTTCAGGGGCTTTGAGCTGACATCCTATGGCGTAGCAGGCATCTTGTATATTTTATGCTGGCGGCTAATTGGTCTGCGTGAGATTTATCTGCTTAGCGTTTGCGCCAGCCTGACCGCCGTTGCCTTTTTCCTGTTTGATATGCCCTTTTCAGTATATGAAGCCGCCTTTGCACAGGCCAGCTTTCTAATGGCCTTTTTGTTGCTGCTGGCGCTATTGCATGAGGCAGCGATGACCTCCCGAGCGATCAGCGCATGCGGGGATTATCTGACCAAACAACCTCCACGGAAACGTTATTTGGCGATATTTAGCGGTACCAATCTGATGTCAGTTTTATTTAATCTGGGCATTGTATCCTTGTTGACCCCACTTATTAAAAAAGGAGTGATGAATGAACGCGCTGAGCCAGCGATTTCAGCCTTGCGCGAACGCCGGCAATTGACCGCTTTGCTGCGCGGCTTTTCGTGGGGGGTAGTATGGTCGCCAACGGCGATGGCACCTCTGGCAGTAATGGAATTGATCGATGGCATCAGCCGGGAACTATGGACTGCCTATGGCCTGATATGTGCAGGCGCCATCTTGTTTGTTGGCTGGCTGGAAGATAGCTGGCGGTTTCGTAATATACAGCGCAGACCCGCTAACCCTGCCCCACAGGCCCCTCTGGAAAAGACCGCTATTTTGGGATTTTTGCTGGTATTATTTTCGCTTTTCACCGTAACCATGAGCGTGTCAATTATCGCTGATGATACTATCGTATTTGGTTTGCTGGTCGCCTGTCCAGTGATTATGATGGGCTGGCTGGTCGCCCAAAACTGGCCTCATAAAGGGGCCAGGCTTGCCAGAACTGCCAGACAAGCTGTGCATATTTGCCACCGGGAATTGCCGCGCAACGGGCGCATCATTTTTGCGCTTTCGGCCTCTGGCTATATTGGCAGATTAAGTGCTGAAATGGTGCCGATAGATTTTGTTGCCGGGCTGCTGGATCGCTATACGATGCCAGATTTCATTTTTTTGACGATGATGTCCTTTATCATGGTTCCGGTTTCCTATCTGGGGGTCAGCCCGATTATGATGGCGGTATTTTTCGGCAGTATTTTAGGTGCCCTGCCAATATTGCCAGTGGACCCCACCCTGGCTGCCCTGTCTATTTCGGCTGGATGGGCGTTATCAATGACCACCTCACCTTTTGCAACCGTGGTGTTGATGATATCAAATTTAAGCGATACGCGCCCGCTACAGCTGAGCGTAGGCTGGAATGCTGCATTTTCTGCACTGGCACTATTAACCCTATCTATGGTATTTTTTATTTTGACAGGCGGGCAATAAAATAACTGGTTAAAGAGGGACATTTCACATGACCAAGGATAAAAAAGATTTGCGAAGTGAGCGGTGGTTTGGTCCAGATGATTTACGGTCATTTGGACATCGCTCTCGTGCCATGCAAATGGGATATAGCGCCGAAGACTGGCAAGGAAAGCCAGTAATTGCCATTATCAATAGCTGGTCAGATATTAATCAATGTCACTCGCATTTCAAATCCAGAGCCGAGGATGTACGGCGCGGCATTCTGCAAGCTGGCGGCTTTCCGCTGGAGTTGCCTACCCTGTCTTTATCTGAACAATTTGTGAAACCTACCACCATGCTCTATCGCAATATGATGGCCATGGAAGTAGAGGAGCTGCTGCGCTCTCATCCTGTAGACGGGGCAGTATTAATGGGGGGATGTGACAAGACTACCCCTGCGTTGTTAATGGGGGCGATCAGTGCTGGTCTGCCGGCAATTTACCTGCCAGCCGGACCGATGCTGCGCGGCAATTGGCAGGGCAAAACACTCGGCTCTGGCTCAGATGCCTGGAAATACTGGGATGAAAGACGGGCTGGCAATATCACAGATACACAATGGCATGAGCTGGAATCCGGTATTGCCCGTTCCTATGGCACCTGTATGACCATGGGAACAGCAGCAACCATGATGTCTATTGCCGAAGGGTTGGGGGTATGTTTTTCTGGCTCTTCTGCCATTCCGGCCCCTGATTCCAATCATAAGCGGATGGCCGCTGCCTGTGGCAGACGCGCGGTTGAGCTGGTTCTGGAAGATTTGACACTGGATAAAATTATATCTCAGCCATCGGTTGAAAATGCGGTCAAGGTCGCGATGGCTTCTGGCTGTTCTACCAATGCGATTATCCATTTGATTGCCATTGCCAGACGCGCTGGGCTGGAACTGGGGCTAGATGATTTTGACCGATTGTCAAAAGAAATACCGGTGCTGGCAAATATCCGGCCAACTGGCGATACCTATCTGATGGAAGATTTCTATTATGCTGGCGGCCTGCCAGCCCTGCTCAAGCAGATTGAAGGCGAGCTGGATTTATCGGTAATGACGGTAGATGGTAAAACGCTGGGTGAATGTATTGAAACTGCCGAAATCTATAATGATGATGTTATCCGGCCACTTTCCAATCCTGTCTATCATCAAGGCTCGCTGGCAGTGGTGCGGGGCAATATCGCACCAGATGGGGCGGTGATGAAACCCGCAGCAGCAGAAGCACGGCTGCATAAACATACCGGGCCAGCAATTGTTTTTGACAGCTATCCAGAGATGAAAGCAGCTGTTGATGATGAAAATCTGGATATCACCGCAGATCACATTATGGTGTTTCGCAATGCTGGGCCTGTAGGGGGGCCAGGCATGCCAGAATGGGGGATGCTGCCTATCCCGACAAAGCTGGTAAAACAGGGGGTGCGCGATATGATTCGTATCTCTGATGCACGGATGAGCGGCACAAGCTATGGCGCCTGTATCCTGCATGTCGCCCCTGAGGCCTATATTGGCGGGCCATTAGCCCTGATACAAAATGGCGATATGATAGAGGTGGATATCCCCGCCCGTAGCCTGAATTTGCTGGTAGATGAAGCTGAACTGGCAAAGCGCAAGGCCAGCTGGTCGCCACCTGAAGAAACCGCAGGGCGAGGCTATCAATGGATATCCGCGCGCCATATTCAGCAAGCAGATACCGGATGTGATTTCGATTTTCTGGAAACCAGCTTTGGCAGAACCGCCAAAGAGCCAGATATTTTCTAACCTCCCTCCTTGAAGGAATAAAGAGAGCGTTCCCATGAAACTGAAAAAAATTGTTCTTACTGGCGCTTCTGGTCGGCTGGGCGGGTATTTACGCGCCCCCCTTGCCGCCAAATGCGCCGAGCTGGTCTCTACCGATATCACGCCATTGCAAGACCCTCTGCATACAGGTGAGCAATTTGTTCAGGCAGATCTGGCAGATTATGCAAAAATGGCCGAGATTACTGCCGGTGCCGATATGGTGGTTCATTTTGGTGGCCATCCGGATGAAAAGCCGTTTGATGAAATTCTGCATGCCAATATTGTGGGCTGTTATAATATCTGGCAGGCCGCCCATGAAGCAGGGGTGCGCCGTATTGTGTATGCCAGCTCTATTCATGCGGTTGGCCTGCACCCAAAAACCAAAGCCATAAATGTGGATACCCCGCATCGTCCGGACAGTTTTTACGGGCTCGCAAAATGCTTTGCAGAAGATATGGCAAAACTTTACTGGGATAAAAAGGGGCTGGAAGCGGTATGTTTGCGGATTCTGTCCTGTGCACAGGTAACCAATGCACGGGCATTGGGCAGTTGGCTATCTTATGATGATTTGATCCATCTGGTAGAACGCGCAGTAGATACCCCTGTCACGGGTTTTGCCGTGATTTACGGGGTATCTGATAATGACCGCGCACCAGTAGATAATTCCGGGGCGTCTTTTCTGGGCTATCGGCCACGCGATAATGCCGAGCAATTTGCACCAGAAATTCTGGCCGCCACGCCGCCGCCAGATGCCAGAGACCCGGATCAGATGATGCATGGCGGGCCGTTTGCCACGACTGATCTTGGCGAAAGCGGGGTCGCCAAGCTGGGCCTGTCCAAAATCGATAGCTAGGCCGGCCAGTATCTGACCCTAGCTGCGAATAGCCTGAATATTCATGGAAATCGCCTGACCTATCAAACGAATGTCCGAAGCGATGGTCGCGAAATCAAACCCCCGCGCATAAGCTGATTTCAGATAGTCAGGCGAGCCACAATGAATGCCAACTTTAAGGCCCTGTTTTTTTGCGGTGTCCAGTATCTGGCCAATCGCGGCATCCACATCTGGCTCTTTGCGGTCAAGACCAGGGTTATGCCCCATAGATACGGCCAGATCAGAAGGCCCGACATATAAACCTGTCAGCCCGTCTGTTGCACAAATAGCCTCAATATTTCCAAACGCTTCGACAGTTTCAATCATGGCCATGGATACAATATGTTCATTTGCCTGATGATGATAATCGCCGCCATGCACCATAATGGCTCTGGTAGGGCCAGAGCTGCGACTACCATCAGGGGCATAGCGGGTTGCGCTGACAAACGCCGCCGCATCCTCTGCTGTATTAATCATTGGGCAAATGATGCCAAGCGCACCTGCATCCAGCAACTTCATGATAATGCCAGGCTCGTTCCAAGGCACCCGCGCCATTGGCGTAATGCCGGATGCGCTCATCGCCTGCAGCATTGTCAGTGCAGTTTGGTAGTCAACCAGACCATGTTGCAGGTCAATCGTCAGACTATCATAATCATGCAGGGACATAATTTCAGCTGTTACACTGCTGGGAATAGAACACCATCCATTCAGTCCTGGCTGGCCTGCGGCCCATTTATCATGCAACTTTGTTAATTTCATTTCCCGTATCCCCTAAAAAATTTTCAACCCCGAACGGCTAGCGAAGCGCTCGCAATCCCAGTATGTGTAGCGTAAGCGCTGTATCCCCACTCTGCAAGTCATCAATAATATCAAAATGATGCCGCCCGGCTACCCGCCAGCTTCCTGTATCAATGCCAAACCCTGACCAGATATTGGCCAACACTCCGCTTTGGCGCACAAATTCCGGCAACTCATCTGCGCCGACAATACAGCTTAATTTCACCTTTTCGATAGGTAATAACAAAGCCGGGCTTTGCAGATTTGCTTCCTGTTCATCCAATCGAATATCTGTGTTGATTTCCAGCTTCAAAAGAGGGCGCAAATCATGTACCCCGCTCAGCGAGATAACATGTTGCACCCGCGCCTTCACCGCATCTGTAAGGGCGGTATCGCTGCACATAAGGCGGCTGACCAGATGCCCACCAGCAGAGTGACCTGCCAGAACAATCGGACCTTCTACACCACTGCAAATATGATTTACCGCCTGAGTTATCTCACCAACAATATCGGTAACCCGCGCAACAGGCGCAAGAGTATAGCTGGGGATGGCAACCCGCCAGCCCTGTGCCAGCGCCCCGCCCGCCAAATGCGACCAGTAGGATTTATCAAAACGGCGCCAATAGCCACCATGAATAAAAACCAATGTGCCTTTTGGTGTGCCTTTTGGCAGAAAATAATCATAGATATTTCGCGCCCCTTCGCCATAGGGCAAATCCAGCTGGTAATCTGGCCAGCTCGCGCGGAAAGCTGGCGCTTTTTCAAGCCAGCCTGCGATATAATCATCTACCTGTGGCACCGCCAGCCCATTATTATAAGCGGTATCAAAATCTGTAATCGGTGTAGAGGCATGGAAAAACCCGCTAGCATCTCCGATATAATCCCCCTCTTTGGACGCCTCGGCAGAATCGGCCCCGACTATATCTGTGTTCATGCGCCTTTACTCCCTCTTATAGCAATGAAAACCAGCCCCCTATGCAGGGTTATGCAAGGGCTTGCATAGCTGGGCATGGTTTCAGCTTATCGATTTATATCCTGATACCAGCGCCGGATAAGCGCGCGTTCTGCTGTTTCCATATAGGTGATGTTCGCCGGCGGCATGGCATGGGATATAGCAGAATGCATAAAAATTGCCCCAGCCTGATCAAGAATATCTGTATGAGTTTCCAGATACACATTCTTTGGTGCGGTAACTATACCCTCCCATAATGGCTCTGCGGCATGGCACATGCTGCATCGCCCCTCAATAATATAGGATACCTCTTCAAAAAGGGGATGGCTGGCCTGTTTTTGCTGTTCCGGGTTAAGCAGCAGGGTTGCGGTGTCTTGCTCATCATCGTCTGAGGCGGCCTGCTGGCTGAATAACGGGGCCACAGACAGAGCCATGATAATCGCAAAAATCACCGCCGTGGCCGCCCATGTCCAGCGCGGATTGCCATTATTGGCGTGCCGGCTGTTGAAATAGTGACGGATTGTAACCCCCATCAGAAACACCAGACTGGCAATTATCCAGCTATGTTCAGTGGCAAAGGCGAGCGGGTAATGGTTAGACAGCATCAAAAATATAACCGGCAAGGTCAGGTAATTATTATGGGTGGAACGTTGTTTGGCGATTTGCCCATATTTTGGATCCGGGCTGCGTCCGGCCTTTAGATCCGCCACCACAATTTTCTGGTTCGGAATGATCACCATAAATACATTTGCCGACATGATGGTTGCGGTAACTGCCCCCAGATGAATAAAGGCCGCCCGGCCGGTAAATAGCTGGTGATACCCCCAGGAAAGCGCGACCAGCAATATATATAAAACCAGCATTAACAGGGTTGCATTTTGCCCAAGCGAGGAGCGGCATAACAGGCTGTAAATCACCCAAACCGCCGCCAGCGATCCTATAGAAATCAGGATCGCCAATAACGTGGATAATTCAGCTTTTTCAGCATCTATCAGATATAAATCGGCACCGCCATAATAGACGATAGCCAGCAAGGCAAATCCGGATAACCAGGTTGCATAGGATTCCCATTTAAACCAGGTTAAATGTTCTGGCAAATGGGCGGGTGCGACCAGATATTTCTGGATATGATAAAAGCCGCCACCATGTACCTGCCATTCCTCGCCAGCGGTACCTGCTGGCAAATTGCTGCTTTTACTCAAGCCCAAATCCAGCGCAATAAAATAAAAAGACGACCCAATCCATGCGATCGCTGTAATCACATGCAACCAGCGCACCGCAAATTCTGCCCAATGCGTAACAAAGATGTTTAAGAGCGCTGGCTCCATCTAGCTGCCCCTATAGGTAGAATAGCCATAAGGCGAAAGCAAAAGTGGTACATGATAATGCTGATCGCTGTCATTAATCCCAAACCGCACAATCACCTCATCCAAAAACAGAATGTCATCTGCCTGCCCTTGCGCCCGCAAATAATCACCTGCGCTAAAGACTAGCTGATAACTGCCACAGCGGAAATTATCGGCTGGCAGAATAGGGCTGTCTGTTCGGCCATCTGAATTGGTTGTCATTTCTGCAAGTTGTGTAGCCTCTTGCCCATCCATGCTAAACAGGCGAATTCTCAGCCCGGCAGCCGGACAGCCCCTGGCAGTATCCAGAACATGTGTGGTTAAAAATCCTTTTGCCATTTGCTGTCCCTTTTTGATTCATACCCTTCCCAGCCATACTTCTCCAAATCTCACTGATTTTATATTTGAGATCAATCCTGTTTTTAGAGATAATCGAATATATATGCTGGGGCTTGCCTTTAGCCTGACCATTTTGCGAGAGGGCATAATGACACGATATTCACGCGATATGGCAGGCTATAGAGGCCGCCCTCCGCATCCTGACTGGCCAGATAACGCGCAAATCGCGGTTCAGTTTGTCCTGAATTATGAAGAAGGTGGCGAGAATTGCCTTCTACATGGCGATAGCCATTCAGAAGCCTTTCTATCAGAAATTGTCGGTGCGCAATCCTGGCCGGATCAACGTCACTGGAATATGGAATCTCTTTATGAATATGGTGCCAGAGCAGGGTTCTGGCGGTTACATGGGCTGTTTGCCGGCGCCGAAATACCGGTTACGGTTTATGGGGTGGCGACCGCCCTTGCCCGAAGCCCAGATCAGGTGCGGGCAATGCAACAGGCAAATTGGGAAATCGCCAGCCATGGCTATAAATGGATTGATTACAAAGATATCCCTGCCACAGAAGAACAACAGCATATCACCGACGCTATAGAATTGCATGAACAGGTGACAGGCCAGGCCCCGCAAGGCTGGTATACCGGTCGGTGTTCAATGAACACGGTTGATTTGGTCAGCGCTACCGGCAAATTTGCCTATATCTCGGACAGCTATGCAGATGACTTGCCATATTGGCATGTGCATGCAGATAGACCGCAGCTGATTATTCCCTATACGCTGGATGCAAATGATATGCGGTTTGCCGCCCCGCAAGGCTTTAATTCTGGCGACCAGTTTTACAGCTATTTAAAAGACAGTTTTGATGCGCTTTATGCCGAAGGAGCCGAAGGGGCGCCAAAGATGCTATCAATTGGTCTGCATTGCCGTCTGGCTGGACGGCCAGGGCGCATTCAGGCTCTGCGCCGCTTCCTGGACTATATCCGCGGCCATGACAAGGTATGGATAGCCCGGCGTATTGATATCGCCAGACATTGGCAAGCCGCTCATCCTTTTGATGAAAAGGCCTATGCCGCGCGCCCTTCAGCCATGAATAAGGCTGAATTTATGGCACATTTTGGTGGCATTTTTGAGGATTCCGAATGGGTTGCCGAAGCCGCTTTTGAGCTAGAGCTTGGCCCTGCCCATAACAGTGCAGAGGGGATACATAATGCACTGTGCCGGGCATTCCGCAAGGCTGGCCCGGATAAACAATTAGCCGTGTTGCGCGCCCATCCTGATCTGGCTGGAAAACTGGCACAACAGGGTCAATTAACAACAAGCAGTACACAGGAACAAGCCTCGGCAGGGCTGGATACGCTAACGCGTCAGGAATTACAGCAATTCACAGAATTGAACACAAGCTATACCAGTAAATTCGGCTTCCCCTTTATCATCGCGGTTAAAGGCATGAGTAAAACCGATATTCTGCAGGCGTTTCACATGCGGGTCGAGCATGATTCGGATACAGAATTCACAGAAGCGTGTCGACAGGTTGAAAAGATTGCACTTTTGCGCCTGCGTGATAAACTACAGCCAAATTTATCGGATGGAGCTAGATGAGCAGGTGACAGACAAAACCTATCACGTGCCGCATGGGGGATTACCACCGCAATCTGAAAGGCTAGCGGACAGAGCCCTATTCACAGAGAGCTTTGCCTTTATTCCAGCAGAAGTACAAACCGATATTGTTACCAGCTTTCTGCCATTTTGGCAGGCTACCCGTCTATGGGTACTGGCTCGCCCGATGACAGGTTTTGCAGAGAGCTTTTCACATTATTTGATGGAGGTCAGCAGTGGCGGCGGCAGCCAGCAGCCCGATGATGACACAACAGCCCAATCTGTTTTATTTGTCGTGGGTGGCCAGGCCAGCCTAACCTATAATGGTCAACAAACAGAACTTAGCTCCGGCAGCTATGCCTATTTGCCAGCGGGTCTTGAATGGCAATTAAAAAATAACTCGGACAGTCCCTGCCATTTTCACTGGATACGCAAACGCTATCATTCTGTTGCGGGTATCAAACCGCCACAAGCCTTTGTTACCTCTGATAAGGATATTGACCCGATAGCAATGCCAGATACAAATGGCATCTGGTCGACAACCCGGTTTGTGTCGCCAGATGATCTGGCGCATGACATGCATGTAAATATTGTCACCTTCTTGCCGGGGGGATGTATTCCCTTTGCTGAAACGCATGTGATGGAACATGGGCTATATGTACTACAGGGCAAGGGTGTGTATTATTTAAATGGGCGGTGGATAGAGGTGGTGCCAGGCGATTACATGTGGTTGCGCGCCTTTTGTCCGCAAGCCTGTTATGCCGCCGGAAATAAGCCGTTTCGATATTTGCTTTATAAAGATGTAAATCGGCATATGCCGCTTTCTTTGATGGGATCAGTCCGATGACAGAGGCGCAGATAAAAGCTACTCCTCTTACCGCTGAGGCATTTGCCAAATTCGGTGATGTTATCTGTATGGGCGCGGTACCGGACAAGATAATCAATCAGGGCAAGTGCGAGCGCTATCATGATCTAGCGGAACTGTCCTTTACAGAAACTGGACGCGCCGGCATCAGCCTGTTTAACGCCGTCCCCAGAGAAC
>JBMZFK010000061.1:0-10269 GCA_049615365.1 Puniceispirillaceae bacterium (SeqCode) | reverse complement strand
CTTATAATCGGCTCATCTGCTACATTGCTGCGAATGTCCTTGAAATGAATATCTTGTGATGCCGCATCTGCTCTGTTTTGGAGGGTGTTAATTACAGACCTAATAACATTTTTTATAGGCACTTCGCCTGTGGGGGCGATGTGTTCCTCAATTTCTACCCTAGACAATGAAAGCAAATCGTTGATCAAGCGAGACATTCTTTGAGCCTCTTCATCCATAATTTTGAGAAAGTTTTCTCTTATGGTTGGTTCCATTTTTACATCCGCTCGCATAGTTTCTATAAAACCTAATAGACTTGTTAGCGGAGAGCGTAATTCGTGGCTGACGTTTGCAATGAAATCACGTCTTACTTTTTCGATATTATGCTGAAGGGTCATATCCATTAGCAAAATAGTAATGGTGTCTTTTTCAAAGGCCCCCATTCGGCCCCTCATTTGCCGAAATTTATTGATTTTTGGAGAAGCAGCAAACTCGATTATTTGACCTGATTGGAGGCAGAAGGCAAGGTCACTAAGAAGGGTTTTACATTCTAATTTATCATAAAGTTGGTTGCCTTTGAGATTTTCCCCAAGTAATTGAACAGAAGCTGGATTTATTTCAATTATTTTAGAATTTATATCGACAACCAACAGTGCATCGTCCATTAATGCACCAAATTTTTTTACTACAGTATTCGAATAATCTGTTTTCATATTTTAACTTTATTTTCTAATTGATATGTTTCGACTAATAACCCTAGCTTGTAAGATTATTTCTGCTCGCAAGCTTCATTTTATTGGGTTTGAAAAGATCCACAAAAATTATTCTGCCGCCAAGCTTCATATAATATAATAGAGACTGCGTTTGACAGATTTAGGCTACGAGAGCCGCTCTGCATTGGCAGATAGAGGCGGTGATGTGAGGGAACAGATTGGATTATCTCGTCCGGTAGTCCATGCTGTTCAGAGCCAAAAACAAACCCGTCATTTTTACCAAAATTGATGTCGCTGTAGCAGCTTCCTCCAAATTTAGTGACTAGCCATAACCCGCCTTTTTTGCGTTGTTTTTTGTAGCTTTGGTAGTCTGGCCATTTTTGTACCATTGCCATATCACTATAATCCAGCCCAGCGCGACGACACGATTTCTCGTCTAGTCTGAAGCCTAAAGGTTCAATCAGGTGCAAATTTGCACCTGAATTTGCGCAAAGCCGAATTATATTACCAGTATTTGGTGGTATTTGTGGCTGATACAAAATTAAATCAAACATAATTGACTTCTAAATAACAAACATAAAAAAAATTATAATCTATTGTATTAGGTGTAGTTTTTTCACAAATTTAACAAGTAAATTTTTTAAGGATAGTTTGCCTATCGTGCCTGTTTGAATCAAGTTTTACATAAAAATCTTCTGATGGCCTGCTGTTTTCAGCTTTGCTAACACGGGCCGCATCAAGGATTTTTTTCTGTTTCTCTTCCTTGTTGGGTTTTAAAAATAAAACTCCTTTAATTCTGATTTTTAGGAAAACCATCATCCTTAAAAGGATATTTTGTTTCCAGTCTCAAAACCAGAATATACAATGCTTGTTCCATTAAAAGGCTTTGGTTATTTTAACAGATATGAGTAGAAAACTTCCCACTCCGTTGTTACTAGAAAAGACAAAGCCACTGATTCTGGTTGGAAATGGGGCTTATGATACCGTGATGCTGGCACGGTTTGCGCCTATGGGCCCGGTGGTAGCGGTGGATGGCGGTTATTATGGCTGCCGGGTTGCTGGCATTACCCCTGACTTGCTGATAGGGGATATGGATTCTGTAGATGCAGAGGATCTGATCGATGCTCGCCAAAAAACAATTGTGCATCCGCTGGCAGAACAGGACACAACCGATCTGGAAAAAGCCCTGCGCCATGTGCGTGCACCAGCTATTATCGGCTTTGGATTTCTTGGTAAACGCTTTGATCATAGCCTGGCTGCGCTAAATGTTCTGGCGCGATATACCCGACAGCACCGTGTGATGCTGGTTGGCAGTGATGATGTTTTGCATGTCACCTCTCACCCTTTTTCGATGCAGATGGATAAGGGGGAGCGGGTTTCTATCTGGCCGTTGGGGGAAATAGATTTCACCAGCTCTACCGGCTTGCATTGGCCGCTAGATGGGCTGCGTATGACCCCTGGCGGACAGGTTGGCACTTCTAATAAAATGTCAGCAGATAGATTGCAAATCACGCCGGCAAAAGGGCAACAGACAGCCTATGCGGTGCTTGCTGAAACCATCTATCTGCACGCGATGCTGACGGCTTTAATGGATCAGCCCCCCGTACCTGACGCCCCATAGGTACACTGACGCAGAAAATTGGTGATTTCGTTCCGGTTTACAAAGCTATCAAGCTCTGTTGTATGGATGGGGTTGCGTAAGGTTACATCCACACAGCCATTCATCTGCTTGCAGATTTCCCGGAACATCAAAGAATAGCCCAGCGTTACCGAAAGCCGGCGTGCCATTTGGTAAATGACTGAATTTCTGCCGTTAAAATAGACGGGCAGAATGGTTGTATCCTTGGTCTGTGCCAGTTTGGCCGCATAGGTCTTCCATTCAGAATCAAATGCCGGGCCAATAAATTTAGGCGCAAGAGAGATGCCGCCTGCTGGAAAAATAATGACCACCCCATCATCTTTGAGATGCTTTTGTGCAGCTTGCCGTGTCGCCAGATTAGTCTTGAGGGCTGTTTCGGTTTCGGAAAAATCTATGGGCAGGATTTTATCTTTCACCGCAGGGGCCTGGCGCAACACCTGATGCGTGATAATTCGGTAATCCTGTCGCACCTTTCCGATAATGGAACACAGAATAAGGCCATCAATAACCCCAAATGGATGATTGGCAATCACCAGCAATCGCCCAGTTTTTGGAATCTCAAAGGCAGATTCTTTTTTCAGATTATAGTTGATATTCAACCGCTCTAACGCATCTGACCAAAACAGCTCGCGCGGGCGTTCATCATCAACATAGTCAAAATAGATTTTCTTGATTTTCGGCTGGCCTGTGACCTTTTCCATGGCCCGAATAAGCGAATTCGCTATCGGCCCCATTTCTCCATCGGCGAAGGAAAAAATAGGATGCGATTCAATCGTCGGAACGGCTTTCATGTCCTTGCCCGGCTGCATCATAGGATTTCTGCTACCTCCCCATGAACCTTTGGTCTGGACTATATGTCATTGCCTGAAACATAGATTATACCCGGCCCAAAGACCCCGTTATACTGCATATTGCAATACAATCCAAATCAGCCCAAAGCTGGTAATCATCATGATTCCCGGACTAAGGGTGCCAGCGCGTCCACTTAAAATCCGAATGGCAACATAGCTAAGGAAACCAACACTAATGCCAGCGGCAATCGAAAAGGTCAGCGGCATCAAAAACACGGTCAATATAACGGGCAGGGCAATCGACATATCTGTCCAGTCAATTTGCCGCAACCCACCGAAAAAGCCGATAGCAACATAAATAAGGGCAGGGGCCGTTGCAAATCCCGGAATAGACGAGAATAGCGGTTCAAAAAACAGGCAGGCTGCGAACAGGGCTGCCACAGTGACCGCAACAAAACCGGTGCGCCCACCGCTTTGCAAACCAGCCGCACTTTCAAGATAGGTTGTCATATTTGACGTACCTAGCAGACTGCCAAAAATGCTGGCAGAGGTATCTGCTAAAACCGCCTTGTCCAGATTCTTAATCTTGCCGTTTTTATCTTTCAGGCCAGCAGGTTCTGCAATCGCGGTCAGCGTGCCTGTGGTATCAAAGAAATCAACAAAGAACATCACAAATACCACTGATAAAAAGGCAGTAGTGGTAAGAGCAGAGAAGTCCAGTGAAAAGGCAGCACTGGCCATAGGCGGCATAGAGGTCAGCCCGTTAAAGCTGGCCAGCCCGGTAAACCAGCCAACCGCAGATAGGCCCAATATGGTGATGAGAATACTCCCCCTGATGCCAAGCTTGTCCAGAGCCGCCATCAAAATCAGGCCAGTCAGCGCCAGCAGGGTTTGCGGGTCATCCAGTCGGCCTAATCCGACCAGCGTATCTGGATTATCAATAATCAGGCCGGCGCCTTGCAATCCAATCATCGCCAGAAACAGGCCAATCCCCGCAGTAATGGCAATCTGCATTTCTGCTGGAATGGACAGGATTAGCCAGCTGCGTATGCGGGTGATGGAAAACAGGAAAAACGCAATTGAAGAGATAAAAACAGCCGTCAGCGCCTGTTGCCAGCTTAGCTCGTATCCCAGAACCACAACAAAGGCAAAATAGGCGTTCAACCCCATGCCGGGCGCAACCGCCACAGGCCATCTGGCATATAGGCCCATAATAAGGGTGCCTAGTATGGTCGCCAGAATGGTGGCAATAAAGCCTGCGGCGAAATCAATCCCCGCCTCGGACAGGATGCCGGGATTAACTGCAATGATGAAAGACATGGTAAGAAAGGTGCTTAAACCGGCCGATAGCTCGGTTGCAATAGAGGTCTGGTGCTCTTTGAATTTAAAAAAGCGTTCTAACATGCCTGTTTATCCCTTAGTTTACTCTCAAATATGGCGCTGTATATCGCCGTTATTGGCATGTTTGCAGTTTAGATTTATAAATTGCATCTTACCTACGCCCTTTATACTGGCAAAAATTATGAATTGCGATTATTAATTGGCTATAGAATTTTTAGGGCAACATGACGGCACAGGATCGCGTCAGCGTTCCGTTAAAGGAGACAAAAAATGTTACAAAGTTCTGCGTTTACCCTGACAGCCCCATCACCGGCGATGGCTGGACAGATCTCGCGTCATATGGTGAAGTCGAGCGGTCTTGGCGAGGCCATGATGAGCCTTGCACTGGTGCTGGTTGGTGTCGGGATATTGGCGGTATCTGCCCGTATTCAAGTACCGTTCTACCCGGTTCCTGTAACCATGCAGACATTAGCGGTAATGGTCATTGCCATGGCCTATGGCAGCAAATTAGGGACAGCGACCCTGTTTAGCTATCTGTTTGCTGGATTTGTAGGCGCACCTGTTTTTGCAGGCGGTGCAGGTTTTGCCTATATGGTAGGCCCAACAGGCGGCTATCTGGCTGGATTTTTACTGGCCGGTGTTGTTCTGGGGGCGCTGGCAGACAGAGGCTGGACACGCAACTGGCAGACAACTGCCGCCGCGATGCTGGCAGGTACCTCTATCATTTATCTGCTGGGACTTGCCTGGCTTAGCCAGCTAATTGGACTGGATAAAGCGATTACATTCGGCCTGGTTCCGTTTATTTATGGCGATATTCTAAAGCTGGTTATCGCCGCGGCTTCTGTTCCTTTTATGTGGAAGCTGGTCGCCAAACTGACCGCTAAATAATCGCGGCGCAATCGCTATTCAATGTGTAAAAGGCGCTGGAAACAGCGCCTTTTTATGCGCCAAAAATCACCGTAATCAGATATAAAAAGGCAGGTACGCTGACACTTGCCAGCAGGGTTGTTAGCATGATAGCGGTTGCCGAGCGTCCGCTATAGGTGCCGTAATATTCGCTCATCGCAAAGGCATTTGCCGCAATCGGCAGGCAGGTAAATAATACAGCAACCTTTATCCATAGCACATCAATAGCGGTGTTTCCGGCCAGATGGGCTTGCAAAAATACAGCGATAATGAGCAGGGGATGCAACAGCAGTTTCATCAATACCAGCAGGCTAAGCTCTGCCCAGGCTTCTTTTATAGGCTGGCCAACAAGGGTAATGCCAAGCGCGAATAGGGCTGTTGGCGCGGCAGCCCCAGCCAGGAATTTAAGGAAAATATCTGGCATGGCTGGCAAGCTTAACCCGCTGACAGAAAAAGCCACCGCAAATAACACAGACAATAAAAGCGGGTTGCGCCCGAGCGAAATCAAATTCGTCCATAAAAGGGTGGCTAGCCCGGTGGAATGTCCATCACGGGTAAAAATGCTGGTTAACACCAGTAATAAGACATTGTTAGAGACCAGAATAAGGGCCATCGGCACCGCGACATCCGGCCCAAATGCCAGCAAGGCCAGCGGCACGCCAATATAGCCATAATTTGGATAGGCGGCGTTCAGGCCAAACAGACCTGATTCTGTTGGCTTTAATTTCAGAAATACACGCCCCAGAAACACCGCGATTAAAAAGATGAAAATCGTTACGGCCTCATAGCGCAGCAGGAATTCCAAATTCACAATATTGGTGACTGGCCGCGAGGTAATCGCCACAAACATAAAAGGTGGCAAGACAACAAAAAAGACATAGCGGGATAATGTGCGCCCATCTTGAAGCGTGAACCAACCTTTCAGGCTAGACAGGCTACCTAGCAAAATAGCCACAAAAAAGGGGATGGTAAGAGACAGAATTTCAGACATGAACACACTATAACGGGTCGATGGAAGCCACAAAAGGCAATTGGTTTGGGCAAATTTAGCCCACCTAAATCAAGGGTGAGTATAGGCAGGGCGCTGGTCAGACGTCAAAGACCAAATGCCTGAACAAGCTGCCGGGATTAATCGGGCTCACATCTGCTACAACAGGCTGGCGCTGCGCTGCATCAAGAACAGGCACAGCCGAAAATATAAACAGATGCCTTGCTTGTGCTGATCGCACCTGCCTGACTAGAAATTATCATTCACCGGCTTTGGCAGTGCCAGGCCTTCGCCCACAAATACTGGCTCTTCTAGTAGATCAAGGGCTTCTGCACTATCCATTACCTCAGCTTCGCCAGAAGATTCAATTAATTCCAGTAATTTGTCTTCTGCTGAAATGCTTTCATCATGCAATACCGTCACCGCAACCAGGGCGGCGATGGTGGTGGTTAACAGTCCCTTTGATTCCGGATTGCGGACGGGAAAAGGAATAATGTCTGCGTTATCCGGTAAATCACGATCAGATGGCTGCATAGTAATGCTCCTTCTTAGCTAAATGACTGTCAGGGTTGGATATCCAATAGGCAATCGCCGCCGCTGGCATCTGCCAGTAAAGGTAATTAACACGACAATTTTCAGGATATTTGACGGTAACGTTGGAATGGCGCGATTTGCGCGTACCACAACAATTTGTGTTTGCGACTCGATATTCCATACTAGGTTTAGTATAAGACCAATAAATCATTTTCGTGAAGGCAAAAATGAAGAAATCTGTGTTTTGAGCAATCCATAGTCATTTTAATGCACGTATCTTTTACATATTTATGACTGTTTTTTTGTGAAAGCCCAAAATATGGATTTATTTACGGCAAGCTCTGCCGATACAACACAAGATTTAACCCGTTCTTCTGGTCTGGCGATGCTAAAGGCCTTTACCCCGCTGGCAGGCGCCCAATATGCGCGTGAGCGTAATTTTGACAAAGGGCGTGGCCAGCATCTGTCAGTGTCCTGCTTATCGTCCTATATTCGCAGACGCCTGATAAGCGAGACAGAAATTCTGCAGGCTGTTCAGGCCCGTCATTCATTTTCAGCTTCCGAGAAATTTATTTCTGAAATTTTCTGGCGCACCTATTTTAAAGGGTGGCTGGAAATGCGCCCGTCAATTTGGTCAGAGTGGCTGGCAAGCGCCCCCTCGGCCCTGACAGATGCGCGTTTTATTCAGGCCTGTTCTGGGCAAACGGATATTAGCTGTTTTAATGAATGGGCAGATGAATTGCGTGAAACAGGCTATCTGCATAACCATGCGCGGATGTGGTTTGCCTCAATCTGGATTTTTACCCTGAAGCTGCCCTGGCAATGGGGGGCGGCGTTTTTCATGCAGTGGCTGCGCGATGGTGATCCTGCGTCCAACACCCTGAGCTGGCGCTGGGTAGCGGGCCTGCATAGCCGCGGTAAACATTATTTGGCGCGGGCAGATAATATAGAGCGTTTCACAAATGGACGATTTGCCCCCTATGGCATTCTTGATGAAACCGCCTTGCCGGTTAGCGGCGCAGAACCGCCCCCGGCGATAGAGCCTGTCTGGCCTGAACTGCCGGCTAAAAACTGCTATCTTTTGATCTTGCATGCTGAAGATTGCCTGCCAGAAGATCTGCCTTTGCCTGGCGCGCCAGAAGCGGTGCTGGTACTTCCGGGCGCGATGGGCAATATCCCGCTTGGAACAGGCTGGCTAAGGGATGCCAGTATCGACAGGCTGGATAGCGTGGCATTGGCGGATGCTGGGGTGCGTGCAGGTGCGCATTTCAATTGCCCTGTTCATACGCTGGTACTGGCAGATGAGGCCAATCTGGAAGCGGACGCGCTGCCAGATATCGCTAGGCAGATATCAGAATATGCCCGGCATTACACGCTTGGGGATTTGATGTATAGCTACACGCCAACAGGGCCATGGCAGCAAAATATGGCCCATATCATGCAGCTTGCGCACAAGGCTGACTTGCAATCGCACCAGCTGGTCAGGGGCTATGACAGGATGTGCTGGCCACATGCGCGGCGGGGCTTTTTTCCGTTTAAAGAAAAAATCCCGGGCTGGCTAAGAGATTTACCGTAAAGCTGATGGCCATAAGCGCGTATGGTCAGGCCATCAGAGCAAGGTTTGTCTAGTTGGTGACCCGGCGGATCATTACCCGGCCAGCAGGCTTGTTATTCACGTTGCGTACAGTTTCTGTGGCTTGCGAATAAACAACGGTTTCAACCCCGAAATTATCGACCACATTAACGCGGGCGCGGATACGGTCTCCAACCAGTGATTGCGACAGCTCGAGGCTGCGCTGGCTTTCACTGCCTGCAACCGCTTCCCATGTGCGGCCATCTGTTGAATGTTCCCAAACAGAAGCCATGCTGGCGATACCGTCAAAGTCAGACAGGGTGCTGGTGTTCAAGGTCAGCTCAGCACCTTCGACAATACGGCCACGCACCACAACTTCACCCTGTAGCGGGTTATCAATGTTGGCGACTGTTTCAGAAGGGTCAGTAACCAATGTTTCACGCGTCCCAAAACCGTCAATATAGCTTACCACGGCACGATAGCTAAAGCCTACATCGGGCTGGGAAAGCATCAAGGTGCTCTCAAACTGATCCGGCACATTTTCCCAATTGGTACGCTGGGAAGATCGCTGCCAAATCAGCGCCATCTGGCCAATACCATCTTCATCTGTAATGCGACTGGTATCAACAAAGAGGGCGCTATCCTCTTTTGCCTCACCCTGAATTTCAGGCATACCGATGGGACGGTCATTCACATTTAGTACGGGCTTTGAGGCTGGGCTGAACATCATTTCGGCGTTGCCCTGACCATCGACATAGGAAATCTGTACACGCAGATATTTGCCAACTTCTGAATCGCGTGGGGTAAAACTGGACTGAATAGCCCCTGGAATAACCGTCCAGTTACTGCCATTTTCCGAAATCTGCCACTGTACCTGAATAGAGCCAAGCCCATCACCATCAGCCAGAGAATCCACATCGATAACTAATTCGTCATTTTCAACAGCATCAAAGCTGTCATCTTGCTGGCCAGTGTTTGTGCCGCCAGAAGAGGCGCTGCCAGAATTATTGTTGGCGGTACCGGAAGCAGAACCGGAATTGCCACCAGAACCAGCGCTGGTGCTGGCATTTGCTGTCGCGGTCGCCGCGCCATTTGGTGTTGATGCGGCTACTTCCTCAGCTTTGATATCTGGGTCACCGCCGGCCAGGCAACTGCCTGTCGCGAGAAAACTGACACCTGTAATAAACAGGCCAACGCGCTTCAACATATTTTTACTCCTCAACTCAGCGTTCTCTGGACGAACAAATCCCCGCATCTTCTAACTTGTTTTACATAAACGACTAAGATGACAATGGTTCTTAATTTTATCAACAAAGTGTTAAACCCTTGCCACTCTCTCTTATTTTGCATGAAAAATCAAGAATAGGATGATGCAAACGCTTTCACGCCGTTCAATTGTAAGCTATAGAATACATTCGCGCCCTGCAGACCGGAGTTTACATCGTCTGATTTGTGCTAAATTGAGTATTTTTTAGGCAGAATTATCGCAGGAAATCGGGGCCATGTTCGCTAATTGCAAAATACATAACGTCAGAGATTATTCGATATTTTAACCAGGTGAGAGATAAGATGAGCCAATTAAGTTTAGAGATTTGCCAGAAAATTGCAGATGCGGCGATGGCATCAGCTGCTGAATTAAAGCTAAAGCCTATTTGCGTGACTATTCTGGATGCGCGGGCCAGCTTGCGGTTATGTGTCAATCAGGATGGCACTTCACTTCATCGCCACCGTATCGCGCATGGCAAAGCAAATGCAGCGATTGCGCTTGGCATGGGGTCGCGCGCGCTAGGAGATCGTGCAGAAGC
>JBMZFK010000060.1:0-11197 GCA_049615365.1 Puniceispirillaceae bacterium (SeqCode) | reverse complement strand
CAGTGACAATCATTGTGCCGTCCTGGTTGTTTACGCTAACCCTGTCTGCTTCGAACTCAACCGGGCTGTCTTGTTGCGCCTGTACAGACCCTGACCAGATAACTAATACGAGCAAAGGAACGGCTATAACCGCGTTTATGGAGCATTTTAGAAATCCCATTTGACCTGCCATAATTTACCAGTAAATATCAAAGGCTTTGCACAAAAATTACAATACAAGCCCTACCTTAATTAACCGTGATTGTAAATCAGGAGTTTATGCAAAGCCTGTACTTATCAGCTTTAACGGCCATATTTTTGGCATCATAAGGATAATCATGCCAGGCCTGATCCTGAAGTTTCTTTACCTGCGCTGGATGGCTAAGCAAATATTCTAACTTCTTAGCAAATATCCCGATAATTTTTTCCTTGTCCTGAGGCGCATTTCTATTGAATTGACCGATAGCGGCAATCTCGGCTCTGCCAGTTGCAGTCTCTGGAATGCCGCCTTTATCAGTCGTAAGTAACGCACAGCCATGTGCCAATGCTTCTAATACTGTTAACCCAGCTGGTTCTTCCCAGAGTGAGGGCACAAGGGCGACACTGGCTTCAGATTGCAAGATTGCTAGATCTGAGCTTTGCATAAAACCATGTTGAGTTGATTGTTTTTGAATAGGCATAAGTGCTCGTTGAACAGCTTGTTCATATTCTGATAAGGCTTTTTTTTGAAAATGCCGCCCCCCCACAACGTGCAGGTGCCAGTCAGGGAAGTTTGGCAAGATTTGTGCCGCCGCTAAACAGGCTTCTAATATGCCTTTTTCCTCTACCATTCGGCCAGCCAGGATAAGGGTTTTTTTCTTCACCGGGCGCCTGGTGGCGGTGCGGGTTATTTCATTGCCGATAACATGACATTTCGCGCCTATCTTTGCCGCCAGCCTGTCTGCGGGTAAATCCTGGATAAAGGCCTGTTTTAAATATTCCGATACAAATAAAATCGCCTCCAGATTTTCAATAAGCCACACGCGCTCTGCACTGCTTTTGCCGCCGCGCATATAGCGGGCATCATTATGCATATACAGGCTGACCGCGATATCGGGCCGGGCGGTTTTCATCTCTCTTGCCAGATGGCATCGGCTATGGATTTCCACCAATTCAGGGGTGCGGTGCGGATGGGCTTTTAAATGCGCAAGATAGGCTTTCAAAAACCCCCTATTTTTGCCATAAAGCCAAGGCATTCGCAGGGGAAGGGGATGGAAGTTCACATTTTCCAGCGGAGCATCCTGTATCGGCACACCAAAGATAGTGATCGCGTTCTGATGCCTGGAATAGTTAAATAAATTTGCCACAACCCGCGAAACCGCCCCGGCATTTGCTTGTGTCATTACTTCTTTATAAGCCAGCAGGACATCTGTTTTCGGATAGGAGGGGGACATATAAAAAATTCCGCTTTATTCACATGGCGCATCTGTTTTGATTGTGCTTGGCTTACACTAGCCATAATCTGAAAACAAGTCTATGACGGGGCAATATATGGGGTGTTTTTGCCCTTAAAGGTTTGATAGATTCTTGGCTGGAAGGGCAAGGAAGGGCAATGCAACATATTCTGGTTATAAAACATGGCGCGCTAGGCGATATTATTCAGGCGATTGATGCATTTGAAAGTTTGCGCCTTTCCTTTCCAGAAGTGCATATCACCTTGTTGACTGCACAGGGGTTTGCTCCGCTACTGGCCGCTTCCGGCTGGTTTGATGATGTGGTTTCTGATCCGCGTAAACCTGTCTGGCATCTATCGCACAGCTTGCGCCTTGCGCGGCTATTCTCACAGCCTTTCGAGGCTATCCTTGATTTGCAATGCTCGTCACGCACAGCAACCTATTTCAAGCTGATGCGCCCAAAAGGTCGGTGGTTTGGCACGGTGGCGGGGTGTTCTGACCCCATGCCAGATTTTACCGGCGTGAATAACCGCGAGCGCATGATGACAGCGGTCACAATGGCTGGGGCAAAACCCCATACAGGCAAGCTTGATTTTCTGGCCACTGCCAATGCTGATATTATGCCTAATCTACCAGCAGATTATTGTGTGTTTGTAGCAGGCTCATCGAAAGCAAAACCTTCCAAAAGATGGCCAGCATCAGGGTTTGCTGATATCGCTGCCCGCTGTCTTGAGGCAGGGATTACCCCATTGCTTTGTGGTACCGCAGAAGACAAAGCCGCCAATGCCGCGATTAAAGCGGCCTGTTCCGGGGTTATTGATCTTACCGCGCAAACCTCTTTATCCCAGCTTGCCAGCCTGATGCGGGGCGCACAGTTTATTCTGGGCAATGATACAGGTCCGGTATTTTTGGGGGCGCGAACAAATGTGCCAACCTGTATGTTGATGGGGGCAGATACTGACCCGTCCATGTCTGCGCCTGTCGGGGACAGGGCGGATTATATATATGCCCCACAACTGGCAGAATTGCCGGCTTTTGAGGTTTGGGAAAAATTGGAAAAAATGCGGGGCTAGCCCGCACGCACGCCTTTGTCTTAAAAAGACGAGTTTGGCCCGGCTAGAAATTCTGTTTCCTCATCAGTTGATGGACGCCCCAAAATAACGTTTCGATGGGGAAAGCGTCCAAAACGCGCGACAATATCGCGGTGGCGTATCGCATAATCATAGGTTCGCTCAGCGGTATGTTTTTTAAAAAGCGGCAGCGAGTTTTCCTGAATGGTAATATCTTCTGAATGCATCATAGGCATCAGGAAAAATTGCCTTTTGGCTTCACTTTCCTGCTGATCTATTGTTTTATCTGCCGCCGCCCGAAGCGATAACGCACAGGCAATTTCATCCCCCGCAAAGGCTTTTGGTGTATCGCGATAGATATTCCGGGTCATTTGATCCAGTAACAGGATAAGGGCAAGGCATCCGTTACTGTCTGCTGCCCACCTGTCAAGCTGACCATTCAGGGCCTGTATGACCAGCGGCTCAAACGCCTCGCGCAGCTGCTGATCAAATTCTGCGCTTTTGGCAAACCATTGTTCTGGCGAAATCGTTTCAAACCAGAAGGTTATGATGTTTTCGATATGTTTTTGATTGCTGGGTGTGAGGGCCATGCCAGCCTCCTGAAAAGATGGTTATATATGAACGCACTTCGCACTATACTTCCGGTCTTAATCAATCACTTTTCCGGCTTAATCAATCACCTTGCCGGGGTTAAGAATAGCTTTTGGATCCAGCATATGCTTCATGCTCGACATCACCGACAGGGCAACTGGATCCTTGACCTGTTTTAACTGCTCAAACTTCATTACGCCAATGCCATGTTCTGCACTGATAGACCCGTTAACGCTAGCGAGCGCCTGGTAAATAGCTGCTTTTATCGGTTCTTTTTTTGCCAGCCAGTCGGGATCGCCACCATCTTTTTCAATCACATTGAAATGCAGGTTTCCATCTCCCAGATGGCCATAGCTGCATATGCGGCTAACCGAACAGACTTTTTTTACCTCTGCTACAGCCAGATCATAAAAGGTCTGCAAGTCGCCCCGGGTCACAGAAATATCGGTATTTACCGGAAAGGATTCCCGCTTGGTTGATTCAGGGGCATGTTCACGAATATCCCATAATTGCTGGCGCTGGGTCTCATTGCGGGCCAGCGTCGCATCGGTAATCATCTCCGCTTCATAGCAATCGGCAAGAAAGGTTTCCAGCGTGTCAATAATTGGCACCTGCCCAGTTTCATCCTCGCGGCCATCCATTTCGTCCGAGCTGGCGATTTCCATCAGGATCATAAAGTCTGGAATGGGATTAAGCGGGTGCGGGATTTCTGGGAATTGTTTAAAGACTACATCTAACAGGGTTTTTGGCATAATTTCAAAGGCTTCAACCTGCTCGCCACTGGCAGATTGCAATTTGCCCAATAAATCAACACCTGTTGCGATATCAGGGATGCCAGCAAGGGCAGTTGCCCGCGCCTTGGGCAGTGAAAATAGCTTCATGGACGCGGCGGTAATGATGCCCAGCGTTCCTTCCGAGCCAATAAAAAGATGCTTTAAATCATAGCCAGTATTATCTTTGCGCAACGGGGTCAGCAAATCCATCACCCGCCCATCTGCCAATACCACCTCTATGCCCAAACATAAATCGCGGGTATTGCCATAGCGAACCACATTTACACCGCCAGCATTTGTTGCCAGATTGCCGCCAATCGTACAGCTGCCTTTAGCCGCCAGATTTAAGGGGAAATACAGGTCTTGTTCTTCAGCAAGCTTGTGTAATTCCTGTAAAATACATCCTGATTCAACCACCATTGAACGATTGGCTTTGGAAAAAGAGCGCACCTTGTTCATCCGCGATAAAGACAGCACAAAGGCCCGCCCGGACTTGTCAGGTATACCGCCACCAACCAGCCCGGTATTGCCACCTTGCGGGACAATAATCAGCCCCTGTTCGGTTGCCCGCCGCATAATCGCGCTAACCTGCTCGGTATTGCGCGGAAATAAAACCGCTTCTGCCTCACCTGAATAATTGCCGCGCCAATCCTGCAGAAATGGGGCTTTATCTTCTGCAAGGCTGAGAATATCTTTATCATCAAGTAAATCGTTGAAATGGTTTATTTTATTCATTTTATATCACTTATGTTAAAACGTTATTTTTATGTTTGAATGGCAAATTTTGCTATGTATCAGCCTATCTATTCGGCTTCTTATTTTTCTGGCGCCTATTTTTGGGCACCTATTTTTTCGACGCCTTTATTTTTGACGATAGCGTGCGCGGCACGGCTGCTCGCGCCAAACGGTCATTTATCGCAAGCCCTAATCCTGACATGGGGATGGGGGCAAAGGCAATAGATTTTACCGCCATCTGGTCAGCCTTGTGCATCACCGCAAACAGATTTGCTGCGGCTTCCTTGATATCCCCGCTTGCCGATAAGGTGAAATCTGGATGCACGCCATCCGGGGGCGCCCCAAAGCCTACCAAAACTTCATCTGCGTGTTTTTCTGCCGCGTTTAGCCGAACCAGAGCATGCGGGGCATAATGGCTGGCAAGCTGGCCAGGTGAGGCCAGAGGGCTTTCCAGCAGGGTTGTTCCATCTGCTACCAGGGCGGGTGCAGAGGCTATTTTCAAGCCTGTTTTTGAGGCAATCTGCTCAGCCGTAACAGGGCCCGGGCGCAACAGGATGGGCGTTTGCGTGCGGCAATCAATAACGGTTGATTCCAGGCCGCGCCTGCAGGCCCCGCTATCAAGTATCATATCACAAGCTGCCCCTAATCCATCGGCAACATGGCGCGCATGCGACGGGCTGATGCCTCCGCTGGGGTTGGCAGAAGGGGCAACAACAGGCAAGCCGGTAAGCTGAAGAAGCTGGCGGGCGGCCGCATGGTCAGGCACCCGCACGGCAAGGCTGTTACTGCCAGCTGATGCCAGCAGGCTTATCGGGCTATTTTCTGGCCGCTCCAGGATAAGGGTCAGCGGACCAGGCCAGAAATGACGCGCTAGCAGCTCTGCAATCTGGCTGGGCAGACCGGCATCAAGAGCAGCAGACGCTTCTGCAAAATGGCTGATAAGCGGGTTGAATTGTGGCCTGTTCTTTGCTGCAAAAATCCGCGCAACTGCCTTGTTATCACAGGCATTTGCCCCCAGCCCGTATACCGTTTCGGTTGGAAAGGCCACCAGACCGCCTTGCTGCAGGCATTTCGCCGCCCGGTTCAGGCTGTCCTCGGATATCGGGGTTGGAGAGAGTGTCGAGGCTATCGGCATGGGGATATCCGTATTGAGCTATCCAGATATGGGTTGATATATTTCCTGCGCTAACAAATTCTGGCGCTAACAAATTCTGGTGGTTGCGCGCCTGAATGAGTATGCCGTCGCAGTGTAGCTGTATCCAGACCCTAACGCCAGCCATATCTGGGGGCAAAAAGGCAGGGGCGGCAAGATAAAAAAGGTCTTTAAGCCCGGCATTGACCCGTGATAAAGACCATACTCTAACCCTTTTTCATAGAGGCTGGAATATGTGTGGACGCTTTAGCCTGACCGCAAATAATGACGAGCTAAATCAGCGTTTTAGTATTTCTGTGCTGCAAAATCTGGTGCCGCGCTGGAATATCGCGCCCTCTCAATCCAGCCTTATTGTTCGCCAGCGCGGGCTAGAGCTATGTGCAGATATGGCCGAATTTGGAAAACCTGCTGGCCCGCAGGGAAAAAGGCTGATTAACGCCCGCGCTGAAACGGTCAGGGAAAAGCCAACTTTTCGAGATGCCTTTATCCATGCACGTTGTCTGGTGGTTGCCAGTGGCTGGTTTGAATGGTCCGCACCGCGCCAGCCCTGGCATGTGCAATTGCTGGATGGCCGGGTAATGGCGATGGCAGGTTTGTATTTTTCTGCTGGCAAGGGGCAGGCGGCCCAATTTGTTATTCTGACAACCACAGCAGATGGCACCTTGCATGACGTGCATCATCGCTGCCCACTGGTTCTGCCAGCCAGCCAATGGTCGGTTTGGCTGAACGGAAACTCAACTGATGCGGCCAGCTGTCTGGTACCTGCTGCTGCCAGCTATTTTAACGCCTACCGGGTCAGCCCGGATGTTGGAAATATCAAAAATGATAATGCCAGCCTTGTAGCCCCTTTTGCTGAAAGCGCGCTACCGCCGCCAAAAGGGCAGGCAGATTTATTTGGCAGATGAATAGGAAAAAGGCCTGCTAGCCCATCGGGCGGCTATCGCGCTCCAGACACGCATAGAGATGCCATAACAGCAAAGCTGCCGCGCCGCGATAGGGCATCCAGGAACGGGCCAGCTTGTCCATTTCTGCATGAGATGGGCGTGCGGGTAAATTTTTCAGCCTTTTCACCGCTTCCATCAGGGCTAAATCATTGCCTGGCCAGGCATCCAGATCAGCCAGACAGAATAATCGGTAATTGCTGACCGTCCAGCCACCAACCCCGCGATAGGCGATTAGCTTTTGGGTGAAAATTTCTGCGGGCTGCTGTCCCAGAGCTTCCAGATCAAGGCCGCCTTCTGCCTCTGCTCTGGCAAGATCGATGATATATTCAGCCTTGCGACGCGACAGGCCAATATTTTGCAAAGCTGTATAGTCCAGTGCGGCCAGAGACGGGGCATCGCACCAGTTATGCTCGGTCATCCGCGACCACAGGGTATTGGCGACCGCACGCGAGATTTGCTGGCCAAGTATAATCCGCACCAATGCAGAAAAGCCGGGCTGGCTGAACCTGTCTGGCGGGTTGCCCCAGCGCGCTCTGGCCGCTTTGATATCCGCATCCAGCCTATCGAGTGCATGAAGCGCGTCGTCCATTGCCTCCGGGACTTCAGAAAAAATATTAATTATGTTATCTGCCATAATAGGTGTTAGCTTAGATCAGAAGTTTTTACACCGCCAGAGCGCATAAACATGCCCGTTCGAATAAAAGTGAGGGCACGATAAAAATAGGGGTGAGCAGGGTGGCAAAAACACAGCAGGATAAGCTGGCAGGCACGCACCGCGCCAAATCACCAGATGTGACAGGCGATGATCATTTGGTGTGGGATCTGCCGTTGCGCCTGTTTCACTGGATGCTGGTGATATGCGTATTCGGGGCGATAGGCTCTGCCAAAGCAGAAGTTCTGGAAGTTCACCGGCATTTTGGCATGGCGGTAATGGGGCTTATCTGTTTTCGCCTGATTTGGGGCGTTGTTGGCAGCCGCACCGCCCGTTTCAGCCAGTTTGTGCGCCCCCCTTCAGAAGCAATGGCGGTGATATCACAGATTTGTCGCGGCGAGGCAGACACAAGAGCCGGCCATTCCGCCCTTGGCGGCTATGCGGTGATTTTGCTGTTGCTGGTCTGTCTGGTGATGAGCCTGTCGGGCGCATTTTCTACAGATGATGTGTTGTTTGAGGGGCCATTTGTTATGTTTGCCCCGACATTGTCGCCAGTGGCAGAACGCATTCATGCTGTTACTGAAAATCTGATTTTTGCGATAATCCTTCTGCATCTTGCGGCAATGGTGGTGTATTATTTTCGGCTAAAGAAAAATCTGATACCAGCGATGGTCACTGGCAAACATAAAAATCTGCAGGGCGATAGCGGCTATCTATCTCGCCCCCACACAATATTGGGGCTGCTGGGGCTGGCAATTTGTGTTCTGGGCTTTCAGCTGCCAATTTTGTTGCAACCTGCCTTATATTAAAAATTCTGGATTATTAACCATACCGAAATTTCATGTTTCAGCGGCCCACCCCTGTTTTTTGGCTATTTCGCCTGATAGCTGGAATGACAGCTTTTGCATGTAGCGCCAAGGCTTTGCACAGCGCCCATAACCGCATCTCCATCCTTGCTCAACGCGGCGTCTTTTAAGGCTAAAGCTGCTTTGTGATTATCCATCGCTATCGTTTTGAAATCATCAAAATTTTCCCAAATGGCGGGCAGGGCGCCGCGGCTTGGTGCGCTTGCCGGGAAAAATTCTGGCATTTTTTCTGCCCAATCCGCGATTTTCTGGGCGCCATCGGCGATCCCTTGCCAGTCCTCACTGCCAATTTGCCCGCGTATGGCTTTCAGGATAGTGACATTTTCCCTGAAATTGGCTTTGCGTGTGTCTATCAGGTCGCTCGCAAATACAGGCAAAGGTGCGCTAAGCGCCAGAAGCAGAATAACAGTCCCTAGTTTTTTCATATCTAATTTCCCTTAATATGATAGGATGATGAATAGGGTATATTTTGCTTTATTATACGTTTTGAATGGTCTTTCCAGATTGGCAGTCTATGCTGTTTCCCCATTTTTCATGATCTTATCGTCTCAAATTAAAGGGGTGCTGTTAACCCTGGCTGCGGTTTGTTTTGCGATGATTACGGGCGCTATTGTCAAAGGGCTGTCTGGCGATTTGACTTTGCTCACGATGCTGTTATTCCGGTTTCTATTTTCCCTGCCGATTTTGTTTTTTGTTGCCTGGCGTGTCAGGGGACGCGATATGTTGCGAATTACCCAGCGGCGCACAATGATGGTGCGGGTCATGTTTGGTATGGCTGGAATAACCTTTTGGTTTCTGTCTGTTCGCAATATTCCGCTTGGCCAGGCGACTGCCCTTTTTCAATCCTCTGTGCTGTTTATTACGCTGGCCTCGCCGCTGCTGTTATCCGAAAAAGTTGGTATATATCGAACAGTAGCTGTGATTGTCGGGCTGATGGGAATTGTTTTGTTAACAGACCCGTTTTCCCAGGCCATTACCCCGGCGGTTTTATTCGGGCTATGTGCAGCGATTGCCGGGGCGGGCCTGTCTATAACTTTGCGAAGGCTTGGCAAGGGGGATCAGCCTGTCACTATCGCCTTTGTCTATAATAGCTGTGGATTTATCGTATTTGGACTGCTTTTGCTGGCGCTGCCCTCGCACTTTATGATGCCAGCCCCGGATGAGCTGTTCATGCTGATGATCTTGGGGGTATTTAGCTCGCTTCTTCAGCTTTCCTTTACCTCTGCCTATCGCTATAGCGAGGCGATTGTTGTTGCCTCCTTGCGCTATCTGCAAGTGCCGTTGGCGGGTGTTTTTGGCTTTTTGGTCTTCTCCGAGGTGCCAACAATACTCCAACTATGTGGAATGGTGGTTGTGGTTTCGTCCTGTATGTTTATTATCTGGCGCGAATTCGTAATCTCGCAGCAACAGGCTGTACAAAAAATGACAAGCTCAGGAGAGACCCAATGATTATCCGTGTAATGGGTGAAATCGAAATCCATTGTTTTGAGAGCACCGGCAACGCTGCTGTGATTGGCGATATTTCCGCCCTTACCGAAATTGATGCCCCGACAGATGCGGATATGGTGAACTGGCTGGGAAAAGCGCTGGATGATCCGGCCGCGCCGTCACTGGATGATGATGAGGGGTGGCGCAAGCAGGTTGAGGCGGCAGCAGAAATTCTGGCCGCACCTGCCTTGCAAGGCGCCGAGGCTGATGATTTTGTCCTGCTGTTGGTGTTGCGGGAAAAATGGCCTGTTGGCAGTAAGGCACGGTTCAAAATCCTGGCGGACCGGGTTGGGGCCAATCACACCTACCGGCTGCTTGTCTGCCCCTTGCAAAAAGGCGCAGATATCGCAGATGAAGAAAGCCTGAGTGCGGCTGAAACCGCCTCTCTTCGGGCGATGGTGCCAATGTTGAAAAAGGTCAGAAAGCAATATGCAAACAGCTCGGGCCTGCAACAATTCCTGCATCAGTTAAACGGATAGTCCCGATACCACCCCGCCAATCAGCCCTTTATATGGCTGGCACCAGATAATCACGCACTAGACTTCCAGCTCTGGCCGGTTTTTATATTCTTCCAGCGCTTCTGGATTGGCCAGGGCTTCGGTATTTTTAATCGGGCGCCCCTGAATAACATCGCGCACGGCCAGCTCTGTAATTTTACCAGAACGGGTTCGCGGAATATCTGAAACCTCCAGGATAACCGCAGGCACATGACGCGGGCTGGCCTCGCGTTTTAGCATGGAGCGGATATTTGCCTGCAAGCCATCATCAAGTGTCTGGCCAGCTGTCATGCGCACGAACAGGATTATCCGCACATCATGATTAACCATCTGGCCAACCACCAGCGATTCTGCAATTTCATCAAATGATTCAACAATACGATAGATTTCTGCGGTGCCAATCCGTACCCCGCCCGGATTAAGCGTTGCATCAGATCTGCCATGAATAATGATCCCGTCGCTAGCGGTATGGGTGGCCCAGTCCCCATGTCGCCAGATATTTGGATACACATCAAAATAGGCCGCCTGATAGCGGCTACCATCATGATCATTCCAAAACCCTACCGGCATGGAAGGGAATGGGGACAGGCAACATAACTCGCCTTGCTCCTGATTTACGGGCTGACCATCTTCATCAAGAATAGCAACATTCAGCCCCAGCGCACGTGCCTGAATTTCACCGGCATAAACAGGCTTTACCGGGCATCCCAGTACAAAACAGCCCATAATATCGGTGCCGCCCGAGATAGAGGCAAGTTGAATGTCACTCTTGATAGCCTCATAGACAAAGCCGAACCCTTCAGAAGAGAGAGGCGAGCCTGTAGAACATAAAATCTGAAGAGAGGAGAGATCAAAATGCTGTGCGGGGTGTAACCCTGACTTTCTAACCGCATCGATATATTTGGCAGAGGTGCCAAATAGCGTCATTTTTTCTGTCTCGGCGATTTGCCACAGCCGTTCCGGGCCGGGATGAAACGGATTGCCTTCATATATAATTACAGGCGCCTGCATCATCA
>JBMZFK010000059.1:0-11261 GCA_049615365.1 Puniceispirillaceae bacterium (SeqCode) | reverse complement strand
CCAGTAACCGCGCTGGTCTCCCAATTCTATGCGTCCCTGTCTCATCAGGGGTTTGGCCGCAACGATACCTCCAGCCTTATCCGCCTGTTGAAGCGGTAACGCGTATCAAAACTATGCCAAAAATCAGATGGCCTATGCGCCGGGACTGTCCGTTTTGGTGGTAGCGCACCAACCTGCCAGCAGTCGGCAATTTAAGAGGGGAAAATTATGCGACTAGTTAGTTTTAAGGCTGATGATGGTACGCGTATTGGTTTTGTCAAAGGCGATAAGGTTATTGATTTAACCTCAGTGGATAAAACAGCCCCCCGCGACATTCAGGCGGTTATTGCAGATGGCGCGTTGAGCACGCTTCAGGCAATTGCAGATAGGGCAAGCGATGATGCGCTTTTGAATTTTGATGAGCTAACCTTTAACATTCCCATCAGCGCTCCTGGCAAGATTCTCTGCCTGGGGCTGAATTATATGGATCATGTGAATGAAGGCATATTTGAAAAGCAGCCTTTTCCAACAATTTTTATGCGCACCGCAAGCTCTATGGTAGCGCATAAGGCGCCAGTAATTCGCCCGGTAAAATCTGAAACCCTGGATTTTGAAGCAGAATTGGCGCTGATCATTGGCAAAAAAGCGCGGCATTTAACCGCTGAGAATGCGCTTGAATATGTCGCCGGATATAGCTGTGCAAATGATGGCTCGGTGCGGGAATATCAGCGCCACACCATCCAATGGACGATGGGCAAGAATTTTGACCAGACCGGCCCGCTTGGCCCGGTATTTGTAACCGCGGACGAGGTGCCGGATGGCGCAAAGGGGCTGGATATCTGTTGCCGCCTGAACGGGCAGACAGTTCAATCCAGCAATACCGATATGATGATGTTCCCGGTGATAGAAACGCTGGTATATATCACAGAAGGGCTGACGCTGGAGCCTGGCGATATCGTGCTTATGGGCACCCCTTCCGGTGTTGGGCACGCCCGAAAGCCGCCCTTATGGATGAAGGATGGCGATATTGTCGAAGTTGAAATTGAAAAAATTGGCTTGTTACAAAACCCTGTCAGGGATGAGGTGATTTCCTGATTTCCTGATGGCCAGCATCAGAGGCGCGGCCATTATGTGCCAGAGGGGCGCGTATATTAGAAAAAACAAATTGTTGTAGCAGCAGGCCAGCTATATTGTTTATGTCAAGCCAATAGTGAATTTTGCCCATATTGTGTGTTGTTATTTGTTCCGGATGATCCATTTTGGTGATCAGAATTAGGCAGTCTATGCAACTCTTAACAGCTATTTTTAGCAGGGTGATATCATGGGATTATTACAAGACGGGCAGTGGGTGGATAAGTGGTATGACACGAAAAAAACCGGCGGCAGGTTTGTTAGAACAACTGCACAATTCAGAAACTGGGTAACCGCAACAGGCGCGCCTGGTCCCAGCGGCGTTGGCGGCTTTAAGGCTGAGTCAGGCCGCTACCATCTATATGTATCGCATGCCTGTCCCTGGGCGCATCGCACGATTATTTTTCGCGCGATTAAGGGGCTGGAGCCGCACATATCGTTATCTGTGGTGCATTGGCACATGGCAGATAAGGGCTGGACCTTTGCCCCGGCTGACGGGGTTATCCCTGATACTGTTAAGGGCGCCGAGTTCATGTATCAAATCTATACCGCTGCCGATCCTGCTTATTCTGGCCGCGTTACGGTTCCGGTTTTGTGGGATAAAGAGCAAAACACTATTGTCTCGAACGAATCTTCTGAAATTATCCGGATGTTTAATTCCGCTTTTGACGGGTGCGGGGCATCTGCGGGCGACTATTACCCAGAGGCAAGCCAGGCCGAGATAGACGCGCTAAATCTGCGTATTTATGAGACGCTAAATAACGGGGTGTATAAATCCGGCTTTGCGACAACACAGCACGCTTATGAAGAGGCGGTGTTTCCGTTATTTGAAACCCTTGACTGGCTGGAAGACAAGCTGGCAGACACGCGATATTTAACAGGTGCATCTATTACCGAAGCTGATTGGCGTCTATTTACAACACTTGTCAGATTTGATCCGGTATATGTAGCGCATTTCAAATGCAATATCCGCAAAATTTCAGACTATCCCAACCTTTCCAACTATGTGCGCGATCTCTACCAGCAGCCGCATGTTGCGCAAACGGTGAATATGCAGCATATCAAAGCCCATTATTTTGTCAGCCACCCAACCATTAATCCAGCAGGTGTGATCCCCGCCGGGCCAGATATTAATCTGGATTTACCGCATGGCAGGGCAAGATTGGACTAAACCAATACTGGATTAGAGGTCACAGGATCAGAATAGCCAGGCTGGCAGGTGGGCTGGTTTATACCCCGCCAATCACCATCAGCTTGATTTCCAGAAATTCATCAATGCCATATTTTGACCCTTCGCGGCCCAGCCCAGAAGCCTTCACCCCGCCAAATGGGCCAACTTCAGAAGAATAGGCGCCTGTATTGGCGACCGCCATGCCATATTCCAGAGCTTCACCAACGCGGAAGATACGCCCCACATCCTTGGTGAAGTAATAGGCCGCCAGCCCGAAAATAGTATCATTGGCAGCGGCGATCACTTGTTCTTCGGTCTCAAATTTAAACAGCGCGGCAACCGGGCCAAATGTTTCTTCTGAAAACAGCTCCATATCGCGGCTGGCACCGGTCAGCACAGTAGGCTGATAAAAGGTACCGCCTTTTTCATGCGGCGCTCCGCCTACCGAAACAGCCGCCCCCTTGGACAGGGCATCTGCGACATGGCGTTCAATTTTATCAAAGCCCTGCTGGTCGATAATTGGCCCTTGCGAGACTCCCTCTTCAAAGCCATCTCCAACTTTCATCGCGCCAACTTTTTCAGCAAGCCGTTTGGCAAAGGCATCATAAATGCCGTCCTGAACAAAAATCCGGTTTGCACAGACACATGTCTGGCCAGCATTACGGTATTTAGACGCAATCGCGCCTTCTACCGCTTCATCAAGATCCGCGTCATCAAATACAATCAATGGCGCATTGCCGCCCAGCTCCAGGCTGACCTTTTTGACTGTCTCGGCAGATTGCCGCATCAGAATCCGCCCGACCTCGGTTGAGCCAGTAAAGGTGATTTTGCGAACGCGCTGATCTGTACATAGCGTGTTGCCCATTGCAGGGGCGTCAATGCCAGTAACAATATTCATCACCCCTGCTGGAAAGCCAGCGCGGCGAGCCAATTCTGCCAGAGCCAGCGCCGAAAGCGGGGTTTGTTCTGCGGGTTTCAGCACGCAGGTACATCCCGCTGCCAGTCCCGGCGATACTTTGCGAGTAATCATCGCATTTGGAAAATTCCACGGGGTGATCGCCCCAAACACGCCAACAGGCTGTTTCAGAACAAGGAATTTTTTATCTGGAAAAGGGCTTTCCAAAACATCGCCTGAAATGCGCTTGGCTTCTTCAGCAAACCATTCGATAAAGCTGGAGCCATATAAAATCTCGCCCTTGGCCTCTGCCAGGGGCTTGCCCATTTCAGCGGTCAGGATCGCGGCCAAATCATCTGCATGTTCGATACATAAATCATACCAGCGGCGCAGAATAGCCGCTCTATCCTTGGCAGTACGCGCCGCCCAGGCTGGGCCAGCTGCTTCTGCGGCATCTATCGCGGCGGCAATGCCGTCTGCACCAAAATCCGCAACTTCGGCAATGTTCTGACCATTTGCAGGGTTAGTAACCACAAAGCGTGCATCTGTTTTTTCAGGGACAAATTCGCCATTAATAAAGGCATCTGTTTTCAGCAAACCGGGGTCGTTTAATGTGAGCATCGCTTTTGTCTCCATCTATCTATTTATCGGCGCACAGCCTAATCAGCCATTAGAGGGCCAGTATTTATGGGGCCAGTATCTATAATGACTAGTATTTATCGCCGGCGCTTGTGTAGTGCCAGTATCTGACACGCCGTAGCATCGCGGAAAGGGAAGAAGTGCAGTCATGGGGATAAAGCAAATATCTATCTCTGCTTTATCCTGTTTTTCCTATTTTTTTCAGGTCTGCTAGTTAGCCGGCCATTCTGGCGGCAACATTTTCCCAGTTTACCAGATTATCCAAGAAGTTCTGGATATATACTGGGCGCTTGTTTCTGAAATCAATGTAATAGGAATGCTCCCATACATCACAACCAAGCAGGGCTGTCTGGCCAAAGCAAAGCGGGTTGACCCCGTTTTCTGTTTTGGTAATGGCAAGGCTGCCTGAGGCGTCCTGCACCAGCCAGCACCAGCCAGACCCAAACTGGCCAACTCCGGCGGCGACAAATTGCGCTTTGAATTCGTCAATTGAGCCAAAAGATGCGGTGATAGCGCTTTCCAGCTCGCCTGGCATTTTCCGGCCATCTGGCCCCATCATTTCCCAGAACTGGATGTGATTCCAATGCTGAGAGGCATTATTAAAAATACCGTTTTGTGCAACCGCATTTGCCGCATAGGTTCCGGTAATAATATCTTCCAGGGATTTTGCTTCCCATTCGGTGCCGGCGATCAGCTTGTTGCCATTATCAACATAAGCTTTGTGATGCAAATCATGGTGAAATTCGAGGGTTTCGCTGCACATGCCATTTTGGGCGAGCGCATCGTAGGCATAAGGCAGGTCTGGTAGTTCAAATGACATGGCGATATCCTTATCAGCTATGGTGGTGGTTTTATCTATTCATACAGAATGACGGGAATGATTTGAATAAAAAACTCGTCCATCCCGGATTATAAAGGGGCGATTTAGACGCCTCTATTGCGGGCATATTGTACCATATAGCCTGCCTAAACAGACTGTTTATTTTTATTAAATTATGCAGTCTGCAAATACAGACCGTCTCTTTTTAGCCATGTTTGTGCCGTCAATTGTGCTTAATTTGGGTAGATATTTCCTTGAATTCGTTAATGTGCTGCATAGTTATTTAGGTCTAAAAAAGGAGATGTGAACATGCTACCAGTTATTTTGATTGCCGGCTTTCTTGTTGGGGTTAGCACCCCCAGCTATCAGGAGTTTGCCCGCCATTCCAATGGCAATGCTAGCTTCGAGATATCCTATGTAGGGGACTGCACGACTGGCAAGCGCGATTCCGGCTTTGCTCTGGCGCCAGCTAAATTTGTGCTGTTTAAACAACGCGCCCATGACGGAAGTGTGGGCGAGATATGTCTGGATATGTCCGAAAAATAGATAGCCGGAATTAAAGCTATATGGCCTCGCTACCTTATGGTTTCATCCGGCGGCGGGCCATCTCATTTACCCGCAGGCGCAGGGCGTTTAGGCGGATAAATCCATGTGCATCATGGTGGTCATAATCTGCTGCGCCTTCTTCAAAGGTAACCAGCTCTTCAGAATATAACGAGTTTGGCGAGCGGCGTCCGACAATAATCATATTGCCTTTATACAGCTTTAATTCGACCTCGCCATTGACCATGTCCTGACAATTATCAATTGCGGCCTGCAGCATTTCGCGTTCCGGGGCAAACCAGAAGCCATTATAGACCAGTTCGGCATAGCGCGGCATCAGCTCATCTTTAAGATGGGCAGCGCCCCGATCCAGAGTGATCGATTCGACAGCCCGTCTGGCCGCCAGCAATACGGTGCCGCCCGGTGTTTCATAAATCCCTCTGGATTTCATGCCCACAAACCGGTTTTCGACCAAATCCAAACGGCCAATGCCATGTTTACCCCCCAGCTTGTTTAATTCTGTCAGCAGGCTAGCCGGAGACATTTCCACCCCGTTCAGGGCAACAGGATCGCCGCCAATAAATTGTATTTTGATATGTTCGGCTGTGTCCGGGGCATCTTCCGGCGAGGCGGTGCGTGAAAAGACATATTCTTCTGGCGGCAGCGCCGGATCTTCCAGAACTTTTCCCTCTGCCGAGATATGCAGCAAATTGGCATCGACACTAAACGGGGCTTCGCCGCGCTTGTCCTTTGGCACCGGGATTTGGTTGGCTTCTGCATAGGCGATAAGCTTTGTACGTGAAGCCAGATCCCATTCCCGCCATGGCGCGATCACTTTGATATCTGGCTGCAGGGCATAATAGCCCAGCTCAAAGCGCACCTGATCATTGCCCTTGCCAGTGGCCCCGTGCGAGACCGCATCAGCGCCCACCTCGCGGGCAATTTCTATTTGCCGTTTGGCGATCAATGGCCGGGCAATTGAGGTGCCAAGGAGATAGGCCCCCTCGTAGAGCGGGTTCGCCCGAAACATTGGAAACACATAGTCGCGCATAAATTCTTCGCGCAAATCTTCGATATAGATATCTTTGATACCTAACAGCTGGGCTTTTTCTCTGGCAGGTTCAATATCCTCGCCCTGACCCAGATCAGCGGTAAAGGTGACAACCTCGCAGCGATATTCTTCTTGCAGCCATTTCAGAATCACAGAGGTATCCAGACCACCTGAATAGGCTAAAACAACTTTCTTTACCTGTTGTGTGGACATCTGTTCTCTCCTTGCATGTTAACGCCGCAAGCCGGAAGGCATAAATTTCATTTAAATCATGCTGTTCTATATCAGAAAACAGCGCTTAGGCGGAAACTGTTTTTTCCTTTAAATGGTTTCCCGCAGGAACGGTGCCGGCTTGCTGCCTAATGTCCGCATCGCCCCGGCAAGCCCCAGACAAATCGTAAAGGCAGCCCCGGAAAAAGCGGTAAGAGCAACAAGCCCGATATTGAAGGTAAATTCTGCACCAATGAAAACGCTGATTAGCGCATAGCTGGTCGCGCTACCGATAATGATAGCAACCATCGCGGTCAGAACCGCCAGCAGGCTATATTCCAAAATCCAGGCAAGAATAATATCTGCCCGTCTGGCACCTAGAATTTTCAAAATCATCGAATCTGTAAAACGCTGGGCTTCAGAATTGGCAACACTGCCTGCTAGGACAGCCAGACCAGATAACAGGGTGACTATCGCTGTCATTTGGATAGCCGCGCCAAGCAGCTGCAGGACTTTTTCAACGGTCTGTACCGCGTCACTAACCGATATAGCCGATACATTGTTAAAATTGGAGGTGACTTTGGTTTCAATCTTCTGGGCGGTTTTTGCATCAGATGAACGGGTGGTTGCCAGCCAGCTATGCGGGGCGCCATCCAGCAAGCCAGGCGACATAATAAACACAAAATTTATTCTAAAGCTTTCCCATTCGACCTTTCTGGCATTGGCAATTTTTGCGGTAATCTCGCGCCCCAGAATATTTAACGTCACGCTATCGCCCATTGCCAGATTGTAATCGCGTGCCATATCTTCGGTAATAGACATCAAGGGTGGGCCGCTATAATCTGATGGCCACCATTTCCCGCGCGTGATTTTTGCCCCTTCCGGGGCCTCTGCTTGCCAGGTCAAAGCCCGGTCACCGCGCAAAATCCAGCTGCTATCTACATCCTGTTTTGCCTGACTGGCTGGCAGTTCATTCAGCGCTATCACTCGCCCACGCAACATCGGGGTTCGTTCAATTATGGTATCGCCTGATATGGCGCGAATATCGGCGATAAAGGGGTCTATCTGTTGCGGCTGGATATCGATAAAAAACCAGTCCGGGGCATCTGCGGCGGCACGGCTGCTCAATTGGGCCATTAAATTATGCTGGCTGGATACCACCGCAACAAGAACAGATAGACCAAGGCCAAAGGCGATCATGATGGATTGCAGGGGCGAGCCTTTGCGCGTAACCGCAGACAGGGCGAGATGGGCAGGCACATAAGCTGGTGGCTTTATTCGGCGCAACCCCAGCAATACAGCCCCTGCTAGCAGATATAACAGGCCCATGGAAATCAGGGCTGCCGCCATAAAGCTAAGAGACAGAACCAGATTGCCAGTTGCCAGAACCGCCAGACCCACAAGGCCGGCACAGCCCGCAAACACCGTCACAAGAGCCACGATTGACGGCTTGCCAGAAGGCATCTGCATCAGCGAGCGAAACAGGTGGGCAGCGCGAATATGGCGGGTGCGCGATAAGGGCCAGACCGCAAACACAAAAGTGGTCAACATCCCGAAGCTGGCGGCAAGCAATAGCGGTTTGGCATAAAAATCAGTCATCAATGGGACATTCACATAGGCAGCAAAAAAATTGGCTGCCAGAAAAGGCGAGAGCCCGGCAATAGCCACTCCGGCGCTCACCCCGAGGCTGGCAATCGCCAATACCTGCAAGATGTAAACGCGGAAAATCAGCTGAGAGGAGGCACCCAGACATTTTAAGGTGGCGATCACATTCATTCGGCTTAACAGCCAGGCGCGCACCGCCCCGCTGACGCCGAGTCCGCCGATTAACAAGGCGGTAAGGCCAACCAGCATTAGAAATAATTCTGCGCGTTCCACAAATCGTTCAAACCCGGCGCCAGCCGAATTCAGGGTGCGCAAGCGAATATAGCTGCCCTCTACCTGTTCGCGAAGGGCGGTTTCTATTTCTGACATGCGGGCAGGGTCTTGTATGCGCAATCGCGTTTTATAGGAAATAAAGGCCCCTTCATTTTGCAGGCCAGAGGCTTTTAACGTCTCCTGGCTGATGATAAGGCGCGGGCCAAAACCAACAAAGCTGATAGATTGATCTGGCTCAGCGGTCAGGCTGGCGCGTATGGTCACGCTAATATCGCCCAGTGTCGCGCTATCACCAATTTCCAGATCCAGCGCGGCCAGCAATGCCGGGGCGGCCACCGCACCGTTATTTGCCAGCGCCTCGGCAAGCGTAATATTTGGTGCTAGCTCTACCGCGCCAACCAGAGGATAGGCGTCATCAACAGCCTTTAATTCCACCAGCTTTCGGGTGGCATTTCGGGATATGGCTGAGCCGGATATTTTTGGATTGCCCAGCATCGCCCGCATTTGCAGAATATCCGAGCGTGTTCCGGCCAAATCGGTAAAATCCAGTAAGCTTTGTTCTGGCGGAATATGCAGGCTGGAGAGTTCAAAGTCACCGCCGAGCAAGCTGCGCGCATTATTATCAATGCCAGCCCGCATCGCCTCGGCAACCGAACCAACCGCGCCAATCGCGGCCACACCCAGCATCAGGGCAGCCAGGAAAACACGAAAGCGAGACACCGATCCCCTGATCTCGCATCGGGCAAAATGCCAGGCTAGTGACCAGCTATTATCCATTTTTGTCTGCCTTTATCAGCTCGTCGGTCGTGAGCGTGCCATCCTCGATACGCAGCAAACGCTGGCATTGCATCGCCAGCCCTTCATCATGGGTTATCAGAACCAGCGCGGCATTTACCGAAGCTGCGGCGGCAAATAGCTCTTTAATTACCGCAGTGCCAGTCGCGCTATCCAAATTTCCTGTAGGCTCGTCTGCTAGCAGGATGTCCGGGCGGGTAACAATCGCGCGCGCGATAGCCACACGTTGTTGCTCGCCGCCAGATAGCTGGTCTGGCAAATGATGCGTCCGGTGGCCAAGGCCAAGGCTGTTCAGCGCATCTGCTGCTTTTTCAGTAGCCTGGCTATCTCCTGCCAGCTCTAGCGGTACGGCAACATTTTGCAAGGCGGTCATAGAGGGGATCAAGCGGAACGCCTGAAAGACAATGCCAACATGGTCACGCCGCAATTGGGCAAGAGCATCTTCATTCATCGTTGTGATATCCTGGCCGGCCAGCACCGCCTTTCCTGCGCTCAGGCTTTCAAGGCCAGCTATCAGCATCAGCAAGCTGGTTTTCCCAGCCCCGCTTGGCCCTAGAATCGCCACTGACTGACCCGCAGGAATATCAAGGCTAATCTTTTTCAAAATATCAACCTGGCCTGTGGCACCAGGAAAGGACAGGCTGGCCTTATTCAGCGATATCACCATCTCATCAGAACGTGGTTTATCAGAACGCGGCTGGGCTTTCGTTTCTTGAACTGGCATAAAGATGACCTTATACATGCTACAGGGCGGCTATTTGGACCGTGAAAGGGGTTGGGCATTGCATTTTATATGCTGGGCTTTCCCCACTGATATGGGATGTGTCTTGTGATGTGCCAAGCTAAAAAATCAAAAAAAGCATTTCATCTGCCTTTTGCTGGAATATTAGCTCTTTTTTTAGTGTTTTTTATGCCGATAAAGCTGGTACAGGCGGAGGCGCCGCGTCTGATGGTGTTCGGGGATTCACTGGTAGCCGGCTATGGCTTGCCAGCAGAGCAGGGGTTTACCAGCCAGTTGCAGGACCGCCTATCCGCGAACGGCTTTACCATAGAGATATTAAATGCAGGCGTGTCTGGCGATACCAGCGCCGGAGGCGCGGCACGTCTTGACTGGGCGCTCAGCGAGGAGCCCGATTATGTAATGATTGTATTGGGTGGAAATGATTTGCTGCGCGGGCTGGACCCCGGGGCAACACGCCAGAATCTGGATCAGATTATGGCCAGATTGGCCGAGCTGAACATAAAGACATTTTTATGCGGTATGTTAGCGCCTTTAAATTTAGGGCCGGAATATAGCCGTGAATTTAACCCTATCTATCCAGAATTAGCGCAAAAATATGACCTCGCTTTTTATCCATTTTTTCTTCAGGATGTTGCCCTTGTGCCTGGCCTTAATCAACGGGACGGGCTGCATCCAAATGCCGATGGGGTGGCAAAAATAATTGATGGGATGATGCCGGTGTTATCGCAGTTTTTATCCGGCGGGGCAAAAGAATGAATAATATGTCACCATCCGAGCAAGCCTGTATTCAAACCGCTAACTGGCTGGGCTATGCAGGGGCGCTGCCGTTTTTAGGCTTGGGGCTTGTCATTATTTACCCGGAAGTTGGTATCGCGCCTGTCGCCGCCGCTGAGGTTGAATTTGCCTTGCTATCTTATGGTGCGATCATCCTCAGCTTTTTAGGAGGGCTGCATTGGGGCCGCGCGATAATAATGCCGGCCGACACAAATGTCATTTCCCCGCGAATCGCCCTGTTATGGTCGGTCAGCCTGTCTCTGGTCGGATGGGTTGCGCTACTTCTGCCTGTCTTTATCGGGGCAATTCTATTGCTTGCAGGGTTTCTGGTTGCCCTCGCAGCAGATCTGATATGGCTGGCAAAGGGCTATTGGCCGTTCTGGATGCGGCGCTTGCGTGTGCATCTTAGCCTGATCGCCATGGCAAGCCTGGTCTGCCTGGCGTATCAGGATATGGTTTTACCCAGCTAGGAAATTTTTGAAAAAAGACTAATTAACCAGCAGGTTTAATACCCGCCCGATTGGGCCGGTCAGGCGGATGTCGCCATGATTAATAGCAAAGACCAGACATTCCCCGTCATTATCGGCAACCGGCTTATGCTCGCATCCCTCTTCCTGAACCGCGATATCACCA
>JBMZFK010000058.1:0-11298 GCA_049615365.1 Puniceispirillaceae bacterium (SeqCode) | reverse complement strand
GCATCATAAACTGTAATGCCGGGCGAGAAGAAAGTCAGAAGCGGTGCAGATGATATCACCGGATGCACGCCCATAACCGACCCTGCCCAGACAATGACAGGCAGCGCAAAAAGCATAATCTGGATTTCAGGTGCTTGGCCAAATATCGAGGTCAGCATGGATATCATATAATCTGTTTGCCCGGCCAGTGAGGCAATCAGCATGGATACCGAAATAATGACCAGATCATCACCGCTATTTTTCTGTAGCTGCCTGAAATTGGCTAAAATCGCCTGTATCGTATCGCGCCGACGCAACATTTGTACCCCGCATAAAAGCGGCATGGTGGCGATAATCGCATAAAGCGCGGTAAGCCCGGTGATAAAGGATAACGCCATCACACAAAAGACTGCCAGAAACAGGCGCGAGGCAACAGGGGCAAGAGGTTGCAGGGATTGCCCTATCGCAAATCGCGCACCAGCCGGCGCCGCCAGCGCAGAGGTAATTATAAAAAATAGAAAAGAAAGAAATATGCCCAGCAAAATAGCGCCAGGCGCAAATCCTACTGGCAGATAAATGCCCGCCACCGCAAAGCTGATGAAAAAAGGAGACCACAGCACCGCCGCATTCATACCGCGCAAAGCAGCTTCAGCGGCGACACGGCGCCGTTGCTTGCCGGCGTCAGATGGCAGGGCCGCTGATACCAGTGCAAAGGCCCCAATATTCATTATTGAGCCCAGCATTTGGCTGGCAAGCTGCAAGCCTGAAGCGCTATGTTCAGGGGGCAGTGCAGCCAGCCTGTCTTGTGTGCGTGCAACTGAAGGCATCGTCATAGCCGTTGCCCGAACCAGAGTCAGGGTTGGCATTAAACAGGCAAAGATAAGGACAAAACTGCCTGTCTGTTTTAACTGTGCCCAATCTGGCCATTCTGGCAACACCAGCATACCAATGCCAAATAGGGCAAGGATGATGATACGCGATTGCCGCCTGAGGCGCAGACACGCGACCCCTAAATACAGCACGAACAGCACAAAGGCGAAATTCATTGCCATTTCTGGTGGCGCAACCGGGGATAACAGCAAGGGCATCGACACACCCCAACAGGCTACCGCCAGAAAAAGTTTTAGCGAGCCTACCACCGAACCTAGTTGCATATTTTTCATAAATTGACCTAAAGCTTGCCTCTGCCCAGGCGCTACACCAGACATATAAAGGTTTTTCTATACAGAAAAGAATTAGAACTTTATCTTACCTCTAGCATGATGAAATTTTTAACCCCGTCAATATGTTCTATTTTCTGACCGCGCGCCCCATAGCGCTTTTATTTCTTGTCTGTCTGGCAGAAGTGCTAAGTATGGTCAGCTTTGCTGCCTGGCCACTATTTCTGGTAGATTTGCAACCTTTATGGGACTTGTCCAATTTTGCTACGGGCTGGATTACCGGGGCCTATTTTATTGGTTATGTGGTCGCAACACCGGTTCTGGTAGGGCTTACCGACAGAATTGATGCAAAATATATTTATATTTTTGCCAGCGTTCTGGCGTTTATCGGGGCGCTATGTTTTGCCTTTCTTGCAACAGGTTTCTGGACGGCCGCGCTTAGCTGGGGGCTGGTAGGGGCAGGTTTGGCTGGCACCTATATGCCGGGGCTGCAAATCCTGAATGCACGGCTAGATGCAGAAGATAGAATAAAATTACTACCCTATTACACCTCTGCTTTTGGCGTTGGCACGGGGCTGTCCTTTTTCCTGATGGGCTGGATTTACGCCTTCACCAGCTGGCAGAATGCCTTTCTTTTAGCGGCTATTTTCAGCCTTGTTGCCGCGTTATTGATTATTCTGGCTATTCGCCCTGCCCCGCCCCTTCAGGCGCAATCCGGGGCCAGGCGCCATCCTCTTGATTTCCGCCCTGCCTTTAAAAACAAAACCGCGCTTGGTTATATCTTTGCCTATGGCGCCCATAATTTTGAGCTATTTGCCTATCGCGGCTGGCTGTTTGCCTATTTGGTGTTTGCCGCTGGCTATTATCAAATAACCCTTAATGCGGCCTCCCTATCCACCTTTATCTCGGTCTTTGCGATTATCGGTATGTCTGCCTCAATCATTGGCGCGTCTTTTTGTCTGCGCTATCCCCGCGCCCGGATGATCTCGCTCTTTGGGGCTTTATCGGCGGTCACAGCTATTTTATTCGGGTTATCAGGATTTATAGATTTTTATCTTGTTCTTGGGCTTGCCCTTGTCTTTAACATTACCATCATGCTGGATTCAGCCTCGCTGACAGCAGGGACGGTTTCGGCCGCAGGCGAGCATGACAGAGGCGCATTGCTGGCGGTTCATACCATTATCGGTTTTGGCGGGGCAGCGCTTGGCGCCCCCGCCATCGGCTTTGTTCTGGATATGGCAGGCGGCGAGACAGATCTGGGGGCATGGAGCATCGCATTGAGCACCATTGGTCTTGGTTCTGCATTGGTCTGGCTTATTTTGCGCCGCCGCTAGACAGCGATATAGCTAGCCCTCTAGCCCTTCGATGATGACAAACAACCTGTCAGCCCCATCTCCCAGCACCTGTTTAGCATGGGCATATTCCGCGCTGTGATAGGCCTTTTGTGCGGTTTCCATATCTGGCCATTCAACAATGACATTACGCGGATAATCGGTACCTTCGGTGCTTTCATGAGCGCCGCCACGCGCCAGATAGCACCCGCCATAAGTAGTTACTGTCTCTGCTGCCAGTGGCGCATAGGCAGCCAGTTTTTCTGCGTCACGCACCGCGACACGAACAACCCAATATGCAGACATCTTCTTTATCCCTATTTTATTTCACCTGGCAGGCTATGCTGGCCAGCCAGTTAGACAGCTCAATTTCATGTATATCCCGGCGCATCAGCCCAGATGATAAATTATAACGCTCTTTATAGGGCGCGGTAGCCCCTAATTTATCCACCGCCCTGAAATCTGCAATAATTTCTGCCAAGCTTAGGTCAGGCGGTGCGCTCAAACCAATTGCTCGTGTGGTTTTGGTAAATCCGTCAATATCTGATCGTTCCAGATAACCCGCTATATCCCGAAAATGCAATTCGGGGTGATATTGCACCCCCCAGAAACAGATATCCGGGGCTGTTGCGGCCACCGCCTGAACCGCGCAATGGGCGTTTGAAGATAGCACGCATAGCTGCGCGCCAGTGTCCAGAACATCATCGCGGTGCATACATAGCGCATCAAATCTATGGGGCTTGTGGTGATATAGAAGATGGCTCTGGCCTTCATCATTGATCTGAATATCGCGGGCAATGGCAATTTCCGGACCAGCTGGATTAGCCTGCATACGCCCGCCCAGCACAGCAACGCCTAGCTGCATCCCGTAACAGGATCCAAATACCGGCAAATGGTGGGAAAAGGCCGTCTCCATCACCTTGCGCGCGGGCGCCGCCTCGCTGGCATCCGCAGACCAGTACACCCCCGCCCCGGTAAACACCACCCCATCAATATCTGGCCAATTTACCGGCCCGGCCGGGTCAGAGGTAAAATGTGGCCGGGTCACCACAAGGCGCAGCTGGCTGTCCAGCTGTTGCAAGACAGCGCCATAGCGCTCAGCCGCACCATGCGGGTTGCCTTGCGGTGTTTTTGATACCAGCCCTTCATGGTTGCCTTCGACAATCAGGATGGTTTTGTGCGTTTTATCCGCTAATCTCATCACTGCCTATTTCTTCTTTGCGGCGGGCAACAAATGCGTCTATCGCCTCTACCCTATCGGCAGCCAAAGGCGGTTTTTCATAAGAAGCCAGCATTTCCTGCCAGATATCTGTTGCTCTGTCCTGAGCAGTGCGCGCCCCCGCTTCCTGCCAGGCCTGATTGTTACGCCAGTCTGATAAGAACGGCGTGTAAAACGCATCTCTATAGCGCGACATGGTATGTTCTGCCCCAAAGAAATGGCCACCAGGGGGAACATCCTGCTGTGCGCCCAGACCCAAATCATCCTCGCTAAACTGAACTGGCTCCAGCAGCGAGGCCATCGCCTGTAGCATTTCACAATCTACCACCAGCTTTTCATAAGACGCGATAAGCCCGCCCTCGCCCCAGCCGGCAGCATGATAAATCAGATTTCCATAACCGCTTACCGCGCCCCATAGCGCCATCTGTGTTTCCCATACTGCCTGAGTATCTACGGCATTTGATGCAGAACAGGCGCTGGTGCGATAGGGAATATTATAGAGCCGGGCCAGTTGTCCACCAGCCATATTGGCGCGGCTATTTTCCGGCGTGCCAAAAGCAGGGGCGCCAGATTTCATGTCCACATTGCTGGTAAAACCACCATAGACCACAGGCGCGCCTGGCCGCACAATCTGGGTCAGGCAAATCCCCAGCAAGGCTTCGGCATTTTGCTGTACCAGCGCGCCGGCAAAGGTAACAGGTGTCATCGCCCCCATCAGGGTAAAGGGGGTCACCACTACCGCCTGTCCCAGACCAGATAATGTTATCAGGGCTTCTGCCATCTCGGTATCAAATTTACGCGGGCTGTTGATATTCACATTGGTGATACAGCTTGGCGAGCTAGCCATTTCTTCCAGCGAAATTCCCCTGGCGATGGCGAGCATCTCGGCAGCGTCACGCACCCGCACCCGCCCGATAGACATGGATAAAAATACCTTGTCTGCATAGGTCAGATTAACCGCTGTTGTATCCAGATGGCGGGTATTTACCGGCAAATCATTTGGCGCCAATGTCTGATTGCCAAAGAAATGCAGGATATTAAAGGATTGCCCCAATTTGATAAAATTTTTGTAATCTGCAAAATTTCCTGGCCGCCTGCCATGGATAGCGCAATGTACATTTGGTGCACCAGAGACCATGCCAAAATGAATATGGTTGCCGCCAATGGTAAGGGCACGCTGCGGATTAGTAGGGGTAAGGGTAAATTCTGACGGGACAGTTTCCAGAAGCCCCATCACCATCTCGGCAGGCAGTTTCACCAGCTCCGGGCCTTCCTCTATCTCGGCTCCAGCCCCTTGATACAGCTTGCGGGCGTGCGGGCTGGTCACTTCCATACCTGTCTCTGCCAACAGCTTTAGCGAGGCATTGTGAATGGTCTGAAGTTGATCCTCGCTAAGCGGGGTTAGCGCCGGCAAGGGATTACGAATGGAGCTATATGCAGATTGTGAAAGGGGCGACGGGCCGCTTTCAGTTTGTCTTTCCCGGCGGCTACGTTGTCGTCTTGTCATTATTGTTATCTATCCAGTTTCATTAGGGGCCCGCACCCTTAGCAGCCCCTTCTTGTACTAGACTGCGCTGACCATCTGTTCTAATTATTCCAATTATGCCATAAACCATCGCCTTAGCGACACCCCCCTGTTCGTCTGTCAAGGCCTTTGCTGAAAAGCTGGCACAGGCGGCTGGCACCTTCTTTTGGCATTTCAAGGGTTTTGGCGATAGTTATAAAAGCCAGAGATATCTTAAATGCAGGTGCCTGTACCACTGCAAATGCCTTTACCTGATCTGATATCGTGGCTGTTTTCTTCATCAGAAATCACAGGTTTGTCCGAGGAAATCATTGACTTGATTTATTGTCTGGGGCAAGCCCAAAAGATAGAGAATCCTATCCTTGTTTGAAAGGGGTAAGCTATGCCGGCAAAAATCATCCGCTCTGTCATAAATGGCCAGGAGGTTTCCAGCCCTCTGACACCCTTTGATAAAATTTATCCCGCCACAGGAGAGGTCATTGCCAAAGTCGAACCTGCCAATGCCCGGATGTTGGATGATGCGGTCCGTCATGCAGCTGAGGCACAACGCGAATGGGCCGCAATGGCCGGGCATGAGCGCGCGCAAATTCTTGGCAAAATTGGTACTATTCTGCGCGATCATAATGAGGCACTCTCGGCAGTTGAAGTTCAGGATGTCGGCAAGGTATATAGCGAAGCGGTTAGCGCAGACGTGCCTTCTGGTGCCGAAGCCTTTGAATTTTTCGCATCCCTTGCAGCAACCTATCATGGCACCTCCCATAAATGGCCAGATGCCATAGGCTATACAATGCGGGTACCGTTGGGCGTTTGTGCCGGGATTGGTGCGTGGAATTATCCGGTACAGGTAGCATGCTGGAAGGCGGCACCCGCACTTGCCGCCGGCAATGCCTTTATTCTTAAACCATCCGAAGATACACCGCTGACCGCAAATCTGTTGGCAGAGCTGTTTCAAATAGCCGGCCTGCCAAATGGATTATTTCAGGTCATACATGGCGATCATGAAATTGGCCAGGCGATATGCGCGCATCCGCAGATCTCCAAGATATCCTTAACAGGCGGGGTCGATACCGGCAGGCTTATTCTGGCACAATCTGCACAGACTCTGAAAAAAGTCACGCTTGAGCTGGGCGGCAAAGCCCCCTTGCTGGTTTTTGAGGATTGCGATTTTGATCTGGCCGTGCAAACCGCGCTGGATGCGAATTTCTATACCGCAGGCGAGGTATGCTCTAACGCCACGCGGGTATTTGTACAAGACAGCATTGCCAGCCGCTTTGTTGAGGCGGTAGCGGCAAAAGCAAAAGAAATGGTTATTGGCGATCCGATGCACCCATCTACGCAAATCGGGGCAATGATATCCAACGCGCATATGCAAGGCGTGCTGAGCCATATTGAAAAGGCAAAACAGCAAGGCGCAACAGTGCTGGCAGGCGGCAAGCAGGCCTTTCCAGAAGGGCTGGAAGGGGGGAGTTTTATCGAGCCAACAATCCTTGGCGACTGCACCGACGAGATGGCATGTGTCCAAGAGGAAATTTTCGGACCCGTCATGTCTGTCCTGACCTTTCATGATGAGCAGGAGGCGGTGCGCCGTGCCAACGACACCCCTTATGGTCTGGGCGCAGGTATCATGACGAAAGATGTAAGCCGCGCCCATCGTCTGGCAGATGCCTTGCAGGCCGGAAATATCTGGGTAAATAGCTATAATCTTATCCCGCCTGGCTTGCCGTTTGGGGGATCTAAACAATCTGGATTTGGCCGCGAGGGATCTGTTTACGCGCTCGAGGCCTATACAGAGGTAAAAGCGGTCTATATACAATTATAATCCATTCGGGCAAAACACCCGCACCGATACGAGATAGGCAGGCAGCACCCAAAGGCAGGGACAAGCATAAGGGCAGGATGTGAAAACGGTAATTTCTGTCACCACTGATCGACAACCAGGCGGCATCGCAACCGCGCTGATTGGCTATAGTCGGGCGCTGGATATGGCGGGCTATCGGCATATGGTTATCCTGCCAGATGGCGCCAGCGTCCTGCCCGCTCTGGCAAAAGAGCCGAATATAGAGGTTAAAACCTTTCCGCCTGGATGGCTGAAATTTCATCTTCTGACCCGCTTTATTTTTTGTGCTTCTGTTCGGGCAAGCCTATCTGATGCGCGTGCTATCCTGGTGCATAATGCCAGGCTGCTGTCCAGCGTATCGCGCCTTGCCCCGCCGCATTTTTTGGTCAATCATTCCGGCAAGCTTCGATATCTTGAAAAAGCAGATAACATCCTGTTTCTGTCTTCGGCTGCACAAAACCGGGCAAAACGCGCTTTTGACGAGTTGGGTATTGCCGCATCTGACCAGCCAAAAACTATTATCCTGCCCCATGGATTTTTAATTCCCGCTGCCGCGAGAAAAAAAGCGGCAAAACAGGACAAGGGCAAAATTCCCAAAATTATAGCCGCTGGCCGCTTTGTTGAAAAAAAGGGATTTACAGATTTAATAGATGCCGCAGCCCTTTTGCAGCATCAGAATATTTCCTGCAGAATAGAGCTGTATGGGGCTGGCCCGCTCGAAAATAGCTATCGGCGCCAGATTGACCAATTGGGCGTGAAAAATTTGGCCTTAAAAGGCTGGGCAGAGAATTTATCCAGCTGTTTTGCAAAAGCTGATATTTTTTGCCTGCCCTCACATGAAGAACCCTTTGGCCTGATACTGGGTGAGGCGATGCTGGCAGGCCTGCCGGTGATAGCCAGCATGACCGATGGGCCATCCGATATTCTGGGGACAGGCGGAACCCGCCTGGAGGCGACCCTGCCCTGTGGCGGCCTGTTATATCCACAAGGCGCACCAGAAGCGCTGGCAGAGGCGCTATGCCTGCTCATCAAGGATAGGAAAAAACGCGCAGCAGCAGCTCTAGCCGGTACCAGACATATCTCAGAACATTACAGCCTTGCGCAACAGGCACAGGCACTAGACGCTATCCTGACCGCTGCCAAGCGGTAGTGCGGTGGTATATTTAATCTCTTCCATCGCGAAAGAAGAGCTGACATCGGTCAACGCCACTTCAGATATCAGCCTTTTATAAAACGCATCATAGGCGGCCATATTCGCCACCACCACGCGCAACATATAATCAACATCACCGCTCATCCGGTAGAATTCCACCACCTCTTCAAAGGCGGAAATGGTCGCCGCGAAATTATCCAGCCAGTCTGCATTATGCTGATCGGTCTTTATCGCGACAAACACGCTCATCCCCAGCCCTAAATTTGCCCCATCCAGCAAGGCTACCCGCTTTCGGATAATCCCGCCTTCTTCCAGCTTTTGAATGCGGCGCCAGCAGGGCGTAACCGATAAGCCAATTTTTCGAGCAATATCTGCTACCGGCTGCGCTGTATCCTCTTGCAGAAGATTGAGGATTTTTCTGTCAATTTCATCCATTTTAAAAATTCTTTTTGTTTATGTCGAAAAGTTAAAATTTATTACTAAAACCTATCACCTACATGACTGTCTATAGTATAATTAACTCTTTGTTGCAATTTTTCTTGCCACAAGCTAGTCGAACCGGCATCATCTGGCGCCATGAAGATAGCGCTTGAAACAGGCCAGAATCTGTTCGCAGATGACTGGACAGATTATGAATTACTGGATAGTGGCCATGCCCAAAAGCTGGAGCGTTTCGGCCCCTATTTATTTATCCGCCCGGAGCCGCAAGCCCTATGGGCCCCGCAATTGGATGACGGGGTCTGGCAAAGCGCATCTGGCCGTTTTGCCGCCGCAGATGAAGAGCGCGGCAAATGGGAGCTGGATACCTATCTGCCTGAAAATTGGGTATTACAGTTTGATGGTCTGAAATTTGAAGCCATGCCGACTCCCTTTCGCCATTTAGGCTTTTTTCCAGAACAATCCCCGCACTGGCGATGGACGCAAACAGCGATACATCGCTTTATCAAGCGCTATAAAAAGGCTCCGCGCTTGTTAAATCTATTTGCCTATTCAGGGGTCGCGAGCTTGCACGCTGCACAGGCAGGCGCCGAGGTCACTCATCTGGACGCAAGTAAAAAAGCGGTTGCACAGGCGTTTCGTAACCGAGATTTATCTGGCCTGGCAGACGCGCCTATTCGTTTTATCACCGATGATGCGCTGCGGTTTGTTGCAAGAGAAGTCCGCCGCGAGCGAAAATATGATGGCATTTTGCTTGATCCGCCAAAATATGGGCGCGGCCCCAAAGGTGAGGTGTGGCAGCTAAATGAGGATTTGCCAGAGCTGTTATCTGATTGTACCCGCCTGCTATCGAATACACCCTTATGTATGATCGCCACCATTTATGCTATTCGCACCTCCACCCTGGCGGTGCAATCGGCATTGGCAGATACGCTACAAAACCGCTTTGGTGATGCTTTGACAGGCGAGATGGCCTCTGGCGAGTTAGGTATCGCAGAAAACCGGCCAGATGGCCGCGCCATTGGCCAGGCTCTATATGCGCGCTGGCTAGCAGATATCTAAACCTCGCGAATAGCCTCATACAGGCAGATACCTGTGGCCACCGCCAGATTCAGGCTGTCTGATCGCCCCAGCATCGGCAAGCGGATAAGCTGGGTAGCGGCTTCGCATAATTCTTCAGTCAGGCCGGCTTGCTCATTCCCCATTAACAGGATTAGGGGCTGTTGCCATTTTGCTTTTCGATAATCTTTTGAGGCGGGTAGCGCCGTGCCGATAATCTCGCCCTTCCAGCCCTCTGCCCAGCGGATAAACTCTGTGTTGCCGGTCTGAATAATATCCACATTAAACACGGCCCCCATGGAGGCGCGAACCGCCTCCACCGAATAGGGATCTGTGCAATCATCTATCAGGATAATCCCTTTGGCCCCTACCGCATCGGCACTGCGCATAATGGTGCCAAGGTTGCCAGGGTCGCGCACCCTGTCCAGCGCTATCCAGATGCTGTCTGTTTGCGGCTGGGGCGCGATGTCAGATAGATGGCGATAGCGCAGCTCAAAAGCCGCTATGACGGTTTGCGGATTATCCTTGCCGCTGATGCGTGACAGTAAATTTGCGGTAACTGGCAAGACGCGGCCACCGGCGGCATGGCAGGCCTGTATCAGCGCCGGCATGCCTTTATCAACCTCTCTCCCCGCACCATAGACAAGGCGCATCGGGCTAAACCCCATAGACAGCGCTTCGGTGCAATGGCGCATCCCTTCGGCCAGAAACAAGCCTGTTTGACGGCGATATTTACGCTCATGCAAAGAACGCAGCATTTTTATCTCTGCATTCCCGGTTGAGGTAATTGTCTCAATTGTTGTTTTACGCTCGGCTTTCATCTTCGGCAGACTAGCAGAAAAGCTGTGCCTCCTGCTAGTTCTGATTGCAGCCTAGAACAGCCCTTGTATTTGCCCATCATCATCCAGACAAATATTTTCAGCAGCAGGTTTGCGTGGCAGGCCGGGCATGGTCATAATATCCCCGCAAATCACCACAATAAAGCCTGCCCCTGCCGAGAGGCGCACCTCGCGTATCGGCACCATATGGCCAGTTGGCGCGCCGCGCAGATTGGGATCGGTTGAAAAGGAATATTGTGTCTTTGCCATGCAAACCGGCAAATGGCCAAAACCTGCAGCTTCGAAATCGCGTAATTGATTGCGGATTTTCATATCAGCGGCTACATCATCTGCCCGGTAAATCCGGGTGGCGATGGTTTTAATCTTTTCAAATAATGGCATCTCATCTGCATAAAGCGGGGCAAATTGGGCGTAATCTGCCTCGCAAATAGATACAACCGCCTTTGCCAGCTCTGTTGTCCCTTGCGAGCCTTTTTCCCAATGCTGGCATAATATAGCCTCAACCCCGACCGCATCGCTCAGAGTTTTCACCTCTGCTACTTCGGCATCACTGTCGGTAATGAAATGGTTAATGGCGACCACAACCGGCACGCCAAATTGCTTGATATTTTCGATATGCCGCTGCAAATTGGCCGCCCCCTGGCGCACCGCCTCTACATTTTCAGCCCCCAGATCCTCTTTGGCAACACCGCCATTCATTTTCAAGGCCCGGATGGTGGCAACCAGAACCACACATTTTGGTGCCAATCCTGCCTTGC
>JBMZFK010000057.1:0-11642 GCA_049615365.1 Puniceispirillaceae bacterium (SeqCode) | reverse complement strand
AGAGCCAAAGCTGATTGCCAAACGGCATCAGTAACCCCGAACCGAGGTTCGAGGAGCGCGATTGTTGGAACTTGGACCTGGGACCTGGGTTCAGGCAAGGTTGCAGGTAAGGTTTTGATAGTTGACCATATCTACTGATATGATAAGCTATTGATATAGCTGGATTCAGTCACAGATTGGCGCATCGAATAGGCTTCGAACCTCTCGCACGCCGCTCCATTTTCCTATTTTAGTCGCTTCCTTTGACAAATTTTCACATTCCAATTAGCCTGTAGTTTTCTGCGTCCTTCCGAAAAGGTATTTCGATGCAAAAATTATGTGACCTATCCGCTTTGATGCTACGAAATTTGATTGTAAACAAAGATATTTCTCCCCTAGAGCTTTTAGAATCATGTATTGAGCGCATTCGAACTGTAGACGGGCCACTAAATGCTTTTATTACTGATAACTACAAAATGGCAAAAGAAGAGGCCCGCCGAGCAGAAAAGGCGGTTCTTGATGGTGATGACTTAGGAATATTACATGGCATCCCTGTTGGAATAAAAGATTTGGAGGCAACAGCTGGTATTCGGACAACATTTGGTTCTCTACTTTTTTCCAAAAATATTCCAAAAAAAGACCAAGGTAGCGTAGCAAATGTCCGCGCTGCAGGCGGCATAATATTAGGAAAAACGAATACCCCTGAATTTGGGGCTGGTGGAAATACTCGAAATCTTGTATTCGGCGCAACAAAAAACCCATTCGATATCTCAAAGACTTGTGGGGGCTCTTCTGGAGGCTCTGCAGTTGCTTTATCGGCTGGAATGGTGCCGCTCGCGAGTGGGTCTGACTATGGAGGAAGCTTGCGTACACCTGCTAGTTTTTGTGGTGTTGTTGGTATTCGCCCCAGCCCAGGTATAGTTGCCGCAGAAAATCGACCAATTGGCTTGCTACCTTTTTCCGTCCTTGGGCCAATGGGGAGGACTGTAAATGACGCATATATTTTACTTCAAGCGCAAGCAGGCACTAACCTACACGATCCATTTTCAATGCGGTTTCAAGAAAGTTACTTTCAGCCAATAAAAGACATCGATTTAGGCAGTATACGTGCTATGTTCACACCAAATCTTGGAAGTGCGGTTGTTTCGAAAAAATATAACGAAATTTTCAATAAACGAAGTAATCATTTTAGAAAATATTTTGGCATCGCATTAGATGGGAGCCCTAATTTTACTAATGGTGATAATTGTTTTGAAGTTTTAAGAGCCGTAAACTTTGTTGCTGCGCACGGCGCACGTGTAGATAGATATCGTAATAATCTTAGCCCAAATGTTATTGATAATGTTGACAGAGGTCGCGAATATAGTATCGACGATATTGCCAAAGCGCACTTACAACAGACACAGATTGCACGTGATTGGCTAGATTTGTTTAATGAAATTGACGTAGTAATTTGTCCAGCAGCATCGGTAACCCCTTTTCCTCATGAAGAATGGTCAGTAACTGAGATTGATGGCCAAAAAATGGATACCTATATGAAATGGCTAGCTATTACCTATCTTCCAACAATGGCTCTTGCTTGTGGTGTCACTCTCCCATGCGGCACTGATCATAATGGTATGCCATTTGGTATTCAGGTTTTAGGCGCACCTGGAAATGATGTTAAAGTCATTTCAATTGCTAAAAAATTAGAAAACTTTCTTTCAGAACATCAAGAAACAATGCGCCCCACGCCCAACTTAAAAAATCTTGAAAAATAGGGCATAGGAAAAATAAAAAGAAATATAGTCAAGTAATTAAAGGGGGCTTCTTTTGAGATAAACCGATTAGTGCCATTTTAAAACATTTACATTTTTTATATAAAAACAATGTTATATGAAATAATTTAACGACAAGGCAATCATACTTAAACGAAGATAAAACAAAATCTTAGCCAACGTTCGAAAGCTTTTCAAAATAAGAAAAATTTTCAGTCATTACTTGTTGAGACCTCTTACTTTTGAGACTGAAGTAAATGCAGATAACAATTCTGTGCTCGTTAAAACATTAAGCACGGCAGGGCCCTTTTGTGTCAAAAATCTCTCAATAATCTTATTAGTATTTTTGGGATTATCAAGCGTCTCTGACCAAGCCCCAAAGGAACGTGCCCAGGCAGTAAAGTCGGGATTAGACAAGTCAGTAGAAGAAATTCTTTCAGGGTAGGCTTTTTCCTGATGCAATCGAATTGTTCCAAAGCTTCGGTTGTTAGCAATTACGAGTTTGACAGGCGCTTGCTTGGCAACTGCGATACTCAGCTCATTACCTGTCATCATAATTCCACCATCCCCTACAAAGGAGATAACCGGTTTTTCCGGTGCACGAAGGGCAGCTGCAATACCCGCTGGCAAACCAAGGCCCATTGCCCCGCCAATCGCCGCCAGCACCTGTTCTCGCCCTGTAAATGGCCATAGCAGATGAACCCAGGAAGAAAAGTTACCGGAATCCATGGTAAGGATAACCTCGTCGCCAAGTTGGGCAGAGAGCGCTTTCACCACATACGAAAAATCGATCCCATCCCTGGGCATTTGGGGTTTATAGTTGCGAAAATTTTGCATAAACTCTCTGATTTCTTTAACCCACTCTGAACGCACCCTCAATTTAGTTGGTGCATGTTTGACAAGCGCATCACAGAAATCTGCCGGGTGGCTTGCAATTCCCAGATAAGTTGGAAAGACACGGCCAATAACACGCGCATCATCTGTAACATGAATAAGCAGGGCATCAGGATTTGGAAGGCGTGGCAACTGATAATTTTGTGTAGGGGTATCACCAAGGCGCGTGCCAATAGCAATGAGCAGATCATGTTTTTGCAGGCATTGTAAATGGGCAGGTGGTATTTTAAAACCCAGATGCCCAGCAAATAAATCCGAGCGATTATCAAAAATCTGCTGGTGTTTAAAGGTGGTAGCTACCGGTATCTGATAAGCCTCTGCAAAAGCCTTTAAAGCCGGGCGCGCCTCTAGCCCATCAAAGCCACCACCAGCAATAATAAGGGGGTGTTTGGCCTTTTCTATTGCCTCTATCACCTGCTGAACATGACGCGCATCCACGCCCAGAATTGGCGGTTTTAAAACTGGAAAATTCGGCAGATTAGCCTCTGCGCATAGCATATCTTCCATCACAGATATAACCACTGGCCCTTTGGTAGGCGTTTGAGCATCGCAAAAGGCACGGGAAATGGTTTCAGATAATTTATCGGGGTTGGAAACTTCAAAGACAGATTTAGCGATTTGGCCAAACATCGCGTTGTAATCTACTTCTTGAAAACTGCCACGTCCGCGTTCATGCTCGGCGACCTGGCCTACAAAAATTATCAATGGCACACCATCTTGCTCGGCTAGATGGGCAGCGATAGAAACATTAGTTGCCCCTGGCCCACGACTAACAAATACCACAGCCGGTTTTTTTGTAAGCTTTGCATCAGCTATTGCCATAAAACCTGCACCCCCTTCATGTCGGCAGGTGACAACGTCTATAGCGGACTGATCATACAAACTATCAAGGACGGCAAGATAGCTCTCACCGGGAACCAGAAACAGGCGGTCAACATCATGTTGACACAGGGAGTCTACAAGAATATCTGCTGCCCGTTTTACTGTAGGTACGGGCATTTTAGTCGACATATTCTCTTAACTTAACCTCATCTTCATCAATAATGGGGTCACGCGTCAGAGAATCGTTCCGATTGCTCGTGAGCCAAAAAAAGATGATAAGCAAAAAGGTTAACCCAAATAAAATGGAAACCCATGGCACAAAGTTAGTTGTGTGAAAAACCGCGTTTCCAGCAATAAAACCCGGGATCATAAGGAGGGCAAGCAAAATCCAATGGAGTGGCTTACCAATGAAAACCTTTCGCATTATACACTATACCCCACTGTTTGTATCCGTCTTTGCATAATGAAAACGGAGGAAAGAACAAGGCCAGCCAAACAAAAATAATAGCTTGGCATGCCAGCAAGCATGATGTTGGGTGGCAATAACAGCCCTATCGCACCAAAAAGCAACCCAAGTCGCTGAAATGTTGGTAATCTACCACGATACCACCCTTCCATTGCTAATGACAATACCCACAAACCCAGCAGCGCTTGAACAGCCGAAATCATGGTCAGCCATAACGGGCCAACAAACAGCAATGATGGATTATAAACAAAAATCAATGGGGCCAGATATTTAGCAATCCCAACCCTTGTTGATTCCACTGCTGTTGCCATAGGCGGCGTTTTGGCAATTGCCGCCGCTGCAAAAGATGCCAAGGCAACAGGCGGTGTAATGGTCGAAACCACGCCAAAATAAAAAGCAAACATATGGGCTGCAATTGGCTCAACACCAGCCTTGATTACCGCAGGAACAATCAGGGCTGCCACGGTAATATATACCGCCGTTGTAGTGATCCCCATCCCAAGAATAATTGCAGCAATGCCGGTCAGAGATAGAAGTATAAGTAAGTTTCCGCCAGATATTTCAATAACTGATTGCGTAAATTTTAATCCAAGCCCTGATACGAATACCGAGCCAATTATCAACCCCGCACAGGCACACGCAATCGAAACAGCTACTGTCGCCCGAATACCGCTTTCCAGAGCCGCCAAAATATCTACCGCGCTAAGGCGTGTTTCGGCACGGATAAAACTCAACCCGATAAGGGCTACGATACCAAAAAAGGCAGCGCGCATTGGCGTATAGCCCCATAAAAGCATGACCACCAATACCGCAAGCGCCAGTAAAAGATACCAGCCGCGTTTGAAAACCTCAAAAAAATTGGGTAGGTTTGCTTTAGAAAGCCTGCCAACCCCCTCTTTTTCTGCCTCTAAATGCACCATGAAATAGATAGTGGCAAAGTAAAGGAGTGCAGGAATTGCTGCAGCGATAATAATCTGCGTGTACGGCACGCCAATAAACTCTGCGATAATAAAAGCAGCTGCGCCCATAATTGGCGGTGTGATTTGCCCCCCAGAGGAAGCGCATGCCTCAACCGCCGCGGCGAATTTTGGTCGATACCCAACTTTTGACATTAGCGGAATAGTAAAAGAGCCTGTGGTAACAACATTTGCAACCGCCGAGCCAGACACTGTCCCCATAAATCCTGAAGCCACAGCTGCCGCCTTGGCGGGACCACCAATACGGTGACCGGTCAGAGAAACCGCCAATTCAATAAAAAATCGCCCGGCATTGGTTCGGATAAGAAGCGCGCCAAAAATAATAAATAGCGTAATATACGTCGCGCAAACATAAAGCGGAATGCCAAAAATACCATCAGAACTCATAAATAAGGTATCGATAAATTTACCAAATCGAACCGGCGGCCCATAAAATAGGCCGAAAAAATAATTGGCATAAAGCGTATGTATTATAAAAAATGACGTGATAGCAACCATAGCCCACCCGACAGCGCGTCGTGTGGCTTCAAGGATACAGACAATAAGGATACCGCCAACAATCAGGTCTGGGAGCTCCTTGTTCCCATACCGCATGTGAAAAGCATCAATATCCCACAAGGTCCAGACTTGAACAAAGAAAACCGCAGAAATAATAATTAAATCAATAAAGGCACCCAGAAAATGTGATGTTGTTTTCAGCGGTGCAGTGACCGAAGAGCGCATCAATGGATACATCATAATCGCCAGGGTCAACATTCCTGTTAAGTGAATAGACCTAAATGAACGCCCTTCTGGCGGGCCAAATACAGCGACATAGATGTGATATAGGCCAAGACCAACAGAAATAAGTGCCCCAAATATTAGTATTACCTGAACAGGTCCAATTTTCCGAGGGGACACCAATAGTCGCTCAAAGAAGCCTGCTATTTTTTTCTCTTCAGGAAGGGCAAAAGGCAGATCTTTAGGTGATGCCTTGTCGGTCATTTCTTCCTCCTTAATAAACTATCCTACTATTGAGAATCTGGCCTCTCAAAGTCATTCTAGAGGCCAGATCCGCTTTTTATCGTTTATCTCAAGGAGAATTTAAGAGGTTTTTACGCCAAGTTCCTCGTAGCATTTCTTTGCACCCGGATGCAGAGGCGCGCCCATACCATCGAGAGCATTTTCAAGCTTTACACGGTTCCAAACTGACTTCACTTCTGCAAAAGTCGCGTGGTTTGCCCAAAAGCTCTTACACATCTCATAAACCAGCTCATCAGAAAGGTCTTTGTTGACGACCATACTTACAACGATCCCTAAGGTGTGAATATCTTCAGTTACGCTCTGATATACGCCCTTTGGCATTGTGCCCGGGATAAAGCCTGGATTTGCAGCAACAATTTCATCCCGCTTTGCTTTAGGTAAACCAATAAAGCGGATGCCAGGGCTAGTTTCTAGCTCAAGAAACGATGCCTGCGGCATGTTTGTGGCAGCCATAAATACGTCAGCTTGGCCATCTTTCATCAACGCGATAGATTCTGTATAGGCTACATGGTGCACAATACCGCCATTCGCTTTTATAGAATCAAAAGTTATATCATGTGCGCTCAAGATAGCTTCAGCAAAGGCTGTCCCGGTCCACTGTGCCTTACCAGGAGAGATTTTTGCATCCTTCATATCAGCAAAAGATTTAATATTACTATCGGCACGCGCAGCTACCTGGAACATAGATGGGTAAAGCGTTGCAAAATGCCGGATATTTTTTTGCTCTTTGTCAAACTTGCCTTTGGCGTTAAAGCCATTAGCTGTGGTGTGACCGTAAGAAAATCCGATTTCAGCATCACCTCCATTTACAGATTTGATGTTTGAAATACCGCCACCTGAAGTATTCGAGGTCGCAATACCGTCGATTTCATCTTCCATTACCTGCATAATTTTTGCACCTAGTGGATACCATGAACCACCAGATGGTCCAGATACCATCCGCACAAAGGTATCGGCACTTGCACTAGCGGCAACCAGCACGGCAGCTGAAGCTGCCATCATTGTATATAGTTTTTTCATGAACTTCCTCCTTTTATTAATTCTGTAAATTAACAAACCAGAATTATTATTATTATTAAATCATGCAGGAACTATTTGAGTTTCGTCAATGCTGTAATAGATTTGTTTGTTGTAAAATGGAAAGCTATGCATCGGACAAAGAGGCGGTTTTTTAATGCCGAAGGGGATCAAGAAAAGTTTGGCGCGCGTTTTTCCAAAAAAGCATTAATACCCTCTCTCGCGTCGTCGCTGCCAAGGGCGGTAGCCACAATATGAGCCTCTTCATCTAACTGTGCGCCAAGCGGGCTAAGGCGAGCAGAGCCTATCAGGGCTTTACCAAGTGCTAGTGCCTGACCTGGACCTTTTGCCAGTCTTTCTGCCATTTTTGTTGCAGATGCCACCGCCTCTTTTTTTGGCGTAATTTCATTCACCACACCCATTTGATAAAGTCGTTTCACAGGCATTTTATCCCCTGTAAAGACCATCTGGGCAAATAGCCAGCGGGGAATAGCTTCGGCCATGAAGGGTGTCATGCCACCATCAGGCGTGATGCCAATTTTAACATAGGCCGCCATAAAAAATGCTTCTTCTGCGGCATAAATCATGTCACAAGCAAGCGCTAGCCCCACCCCTGCCCCCGCAGCGCCACCTTCGACTGCGGCGATAATCGGCAATGGACAGGCACGCATCAGCAATATCATTTTATTGATTTTATCAACATTACTCCGGCGCTGGTCATAGGCACTCTGTGAGCGTTTTTTTAACCCGTCCAGATTGCCCCCAGAACAGAAAAAACCTTCTGCTCCACTTAAAACAATAACCCGCCCCTTATCCAAATCTGGCTCAATGCTCTCCAGCAATTCAGTAAAACCGTCAATAAACCCAGCAGATAAAGAGTTTTTTGAACTGGGGTTATTGTTAATCACATGCAGGACAGGCCCATCAGAGCGAATAATAATTGTGGAGTGTGACATAAGAATTTTCTCCTCATTCAGAGACCGTTAGGCAGAAAGGCGCATCATCTGTTTTAAATGATAATCGCTATCGCCCAGATAATGGTCAATCATTGTCAGGCGTTTGGCATAATGAGCGATATCGGTCTCCCAACACATAGCAATACCGCCATGCAGCTGAATGGTTTCTTCGGCGACAAGCTTTCCTATCCGGCCAGCCAAATTTTTCGCAGCAGAAATATGTTTATCGCGTATATTAGGCTGAGAAAAAAGATGCGCCGCCGCAAGCATGGTAGCAGAGCGTGTTTGCTCAATCTCCATCAGCAGGTCGACCAGCCGATGCTGTATGACCTGAAACGAGCCAATAGAGCGGCCAAATTGTTTGCGGGTTTTAACATATTCAATGGTGGCGTCCTTCATTACATCCATCAGCCCTACCGCCTCTGCCGATAAACACAGCGCCCCGGCTGCCGCGGTTTGCCCAAGAATATCTGCACCGTTTCTTGTAATACAGCTGGCAGGCACATTTTCCAGCCAGATATCAGATGCAAGCACCGCATCAATGGTTTGATAGCTGCGCGATTTAAGCCCCTCTGCCTTGCCATCTATCAAAAACAGGCCAATGCCTGCCTCCTCCCCTTCTAATTTGGCAGAAACCACCAAATGGCTGGCATCGCTTGCACCCAGCACAACAGCCTTATGCCCCGATAGCTGATAATGCTCGCCATCACGCGAGGTTGCCCTGGTGTCAGCATGGTAAATATCGTATCGCGAATCTGCCTCGCTTATTGCCAGCGCCAGCTTGGATGTGCCTGCCCCAACATCGGCCAAAAGAGCGCTATATTTTTCTGCATCTTGTTGCCATAAGGGCATAGCCCCCAGGATCGCAGTCGATAGAAAAGGGGCATTGATCAAATGTTTGCCGAGCCGCTCAAACACCAGCATCAAATCAAGCCCATCACCGCCCAGCCCGCCTGCCTGTGCTGGCAGCAAGGCTTCTATCAGTCCCAGCTCGGCTGCTTCCTGCCAGAAACCAGCATCATTGGCTAAATTCTGATCGCCGCCCTTGATTATTTTTTTCGTAGAATCCGCATTTTGCAAAAATCGGTCAATGCTGGCCGCTAGCAGGCTACGTTCTTCAGAAAAGTTAAAATCCATCTCAGTTATCTCCGGCTACAGTCCCAAAACAGTTTTGGCAACGATGTTCTTCTGAATTTCGTTCGAGCCGCCATAGATTGATAATTTCCGTAAATTAAAATACTGACGGGCTAGCGGCATAGCATCTTCCGGGCCGATAGGCGGCTCGTTATAGCCTTCATCAAATTGTTCAGAAATATAGGGGCAGGCATAAGGCCCAACTGCCTGACGCAGCAACTCAGAGATACGCTGGCGAATTTGTGTACCCTTAATTTTCAAAAGCGAGCTTTCCGCAGAGGGCGCTTTACCAGCCCCTGCCGCAGATACGGTGCGCAAGTTAAACATATCCATCGCCATCAGATCAATTTCGACTTCTGCCAGCCTGGCAGCAAAAAGCGGGTCTTGTGCCAGAGGTTGTCCCCCTTCTTTTTGCCGTTGCGCCAGCGATTTCAAATGCGAAAGCAATTGCTTGGAATAGCCTACGCCAGCAATACCAGTGCGCTCATAGGTCAACAGATATTTAGCATATGTCCAGCCGTCGTTTTCCACACCGACCAGATTTTCAACTGGCACACGCACATCTGTTAGCCAAACTTCATTTACCTCATGCTCGCCATCCAGCGTGTAGATAGGCCGCACTTCAACGCCCGGGCTGTCCATATCTATTAACAAAAAGGAAATGCCCTTTTGCGGCTTGTCTGCATGAGGGTCTGTGCGTACCAGACAAAACATCTTATCAGCATGATGGCCTAATGTTGTCCAGGTTTTCTGGCCATTCACGATATAAACATCGCCCTGCCGCTCTGCCTTAGTCTTCAAAGAGGCTAAATCTGAACCGGATCCCGGCTCAGAATAGCCCTGACACCACCAATCCTCGCAATTCAGAATACGCGGCAAATAGGTTTTTTTATGGATATCCGAGCCGAATTCTATCAGCACAGGGCCCAACATGTTGGGGCCAAAAGGAATGATGCGCGGCGCGCCGGCAGCAATCATTTCCTCTTCAAAGATATGTTTTTGAACCGGCGTCCAACCTGTCCCGCCATGTTCAACCGGCCAATGCCAGCATAGCCAGCCACGACTGCGTAATTTCTCATGCCAGAGATGATGGTCTTCCTTACTCAGGCGTTTATGATTTTTAACCTTGTCACGCAAAGCAGCAGGCAGATTTTGTGCCAGCCAATCGCGCACCTCATCGCGAAAAGCACGTTCAGATTCGGAATAATTTAAATCCATTTTTCTGCTCCTTTTTACTGCCAATCAAGGGGGGATAGGCCCTTTTACATAAATATCTACACGGTATCAGGATGTCCCCAGATGGTGGTAGCCTGACTGGATAGCACCCCGCCATTACCATGGGCCAGAGACAGCTTGGCATTGTCCAGCCAGCCACCTTGTCCACGCGACCCTTCATCATCACCAGCTCCGGCTCTGATTTGGCGGATTGCCTCAATCATCACAAACATGCCATACATGCCAGGATGCACACAGGACAGCCCGCCTCCATTTGTATTCACCGCTACATCACCGCCAGGTGCAATACGACCATCCTTGATGAAATCTTTCGCCTCACCTTTTTTACACATGCCAATATCTTCCAAAAACAACATAGTGTTAATGGTAAAGGCATCATAAAGCTGATAGTTATCCATTTGATTGACCGAAAACCTGGCCATATCCAATGCGTTCTGGCTGGATTGTTTTGCCGATGTATGCATCAGGTCCGGCATTTCAGATATCATGCGATGATGATGTTCCATGGCTGCCCCCATCAAATAGACAGGTGTATGCGGCCCATCTTTGGCACGGTCTGCACGGGTCATAATAATTGCAGCCCCGCCATCGGTTACCAGACAGCAATCCAGTTTGGTAAAGGGCGTAGAAATCATCCGGGCATTTAATACATCCTCAACACTCAGCGGGCCATGCATATAGGCTTGCGGATTTAAATTTGCCCATTGCCGTGCCGCAACAGCAATTTGCGCCAAATCTTCACGGCTCGCGCCAAATTTATGCATATAGCGGTTGGCGGTCAGCGCATAGGCTGTCAACGGCACGCGCGGCTTATAGACCGCCTCATAAGGCAAAGGTTCAGACACGGTTTTAAACCCGCCCGCAGTGCGCTGGTTTGAACCATAGGCGATAAGGGCAACATTAATAATCCCTGCCTCTAATGCCATCGCAGCATTCAGGGCATGCGCCATAAAGGAGGAGCCACCAATATTGGAGCTGCTGGAGAATTTCGGCTGAACCCCAATATGTTCTGCCAAAGACATGGCCGGCATAGAATGTACCGCTGTGGCTGAGAACACCCCGTCAATATCCTGTACTGAAATACCGGCATCCTTGGCCGCCAGATAGGTTGCCTCTACCATTAAATCCATTGAATTTTTGCCAGGGGCTTCGCCCATCCCTGCCATGCCAAGTCCAATACAAGCTGTTTTTGCTCTTAATGAATGTGCCATTTTTACGCCTCCTTCACTGGCTGAAAGACAATCGCGCGTGTGCCTTCTACTTCCTGGATATCTGCGGTAACCGCCATACCAATTTTTACCTCATGCGGGTCTATACCCACCACTCTGGCCATCATGCGCGGCCCCTCTTTCAGGGTAACAAGCGAGATATTATAATCCCC
>JBMZFK010000056.1:0-11700 GCA_049615365.1 Puniceispirillaceae bacterium (SeqCode) | reverse complement strand
CTTGCCATATAGTCCTCTGCATGCACACCGCGATAGGAATAGATCTCACCCAGCTCGCCTGCCTCTATCATTTCTTTTGCTAGGGCAAACATTGGATTGGTCAGATAGTTAAACCCAACTTGTGTTTTTATGTTTGCTTGCTCTGCAGCGCAGGTCATCTCAAAGGCATCTTTTGCACTAGGGGCTAGCGGTTTTTCACAATAAACATGCTTGCCAGCGGCAATTGCGGCCAGGGCTATTTCCTTATGCAAGGCGTTTGGTGCGGTTATGTTGACGAGGCCGATATCGGGGTCGGCGATAATATCGCGCCACTCTGCTGTATGCCGGGAAAAGCCCAGCGCCTTGCCAGCCGCACTTGCCAGTTTTTCGTTGGCATCTGCAACCATCTCCATATAAAAATCAATCGGCAGATCGAACACGCGCTGTGCGGTTGCAAAGCCAAAAACATGTGCCTTTCCCATAAAACCTGTACCGACCAGGCCAACATTAATCTTGCTCATTTTACTACTTCTATCTGTGGTTGTAGTGATGGTAATCTTTGCGTGGTTACAGACCATTTAGATAGTTCTGTCTAGCGTAAAAAACATTGATTCCCAAAGGTTCTATCTTCTAAACTAGCATAGCTTATATAAGAAATAAAATGAGGTATCGCTATGGGAAACACAACATTACGCCTGACAATGGCACAGGCTATCGTTCGATACCTTGTTAATCAATATACTGAAATTGACGGTGTGCGTGTGCCGCTTTTCGCAGGCAGTTTTGGTATTTTTGGACATGGCAATGTAACCTGTCTTGCCGAGGCGCTAGAGCAGGTACAAGACAGGCTGCCAACCTGGCGTGGCCAGAATGAGCAATCCATGGCGCTGGCCGCAATCGCCTATGCCAAGGCAAAAAAACGTCGCCAGATTATGATCGCCACCAGTTCTGTAGGGCCGGGAGCAACCAATATGGTTACCGCGGCAGCAGTGGCACATGCAAACAGGCTGCCGGTTCTGTTACTATGCGGTGATACCTTTACCAACCGTCTGCCCGATCCGGTTTTGCAACAGGTCGAACATTTTGGCACCCCCTCTACAACCGTGAATGACAGCTTTCGGGCGGTATCGCGTTTCTGGGATCGCATTACCCATCCCGCACAAATTATAGCCTCGCTGCCACAGGCGGTGGCAACATTGCTTGATCCTGCCGATTGCGGACCTGCATTCCTTGGCTTGCCACAGGATATCCAGGAAATTGCCTATGATTATCCAGAAGAATTTTTTGTAGAAAAAACATGGCAGATCGCGCGTCCACGGGCCTCTCTAGATCAAATTGCCGAAGCGGTTGCGCTATTGAAAACAGCCAAGAATCCGCTGATCCTTGCCGGTGGCGGGGTGCGTTATTCAGGTGCTGAGGCGATGCTGGCAGATTTTGCGGTCGCGCGCGGTATTCCAATGGCAGAGACCATCGCTGGCAAGGGCGGGGTTGTGCATGACCATCCGGCATATGTTGGCGCGATGGGTATCGAGGGAACAGATGCGGCAAAAGAGCTGGCTGAAACCGCGGATGTTGTGATTGCAATTGGCACCAGACTTCAGGATTTTACAACCGGTTCCTGGACAGGATTTGCCCGTGATGCGCGTTTTATTAATATTAATGCGGCCCGGTTTGATGCAGGCAAACATCGGTCTGTTGCGGTGGTCGGGGATGCGCTGGTAACCTTGCAGGAAATTTCTGCTGCGCTGGGGGATTGGTCATGCCCGCCGGCGCGCATGCAAAAAGCGCAAGCGCTTTATGCGGATTGGAATGCCGAAATAGATGCAGGTCAAGCTCCGACAAATGCAGAATTTCCAAGCTATGCGCAAGTGGTGGGCGTGGTCAATAAACACGCAAAACCGGAAGATATAATGGTAACCGCTGCTGGCGGATTGCCTGGCGAGACGATTAAAAACTGGCGATGTAAATCTTCCTACAGCTTTGATTGTGAATTTGGCTTTTCCTGTATGGGCTATGAGGTAGCTGGCGGCTGGGGTCATGCGATTGCCAAACAGGGTAATGGCGTGCCGATTGTACTGGTTGGTGATGGCTCATATATGATGATGAATTCAGATATTTATTCTTCTGTTTTATCCGGGCACAAGATGATCGTTGTGGTGTGTGATAATCGCGGCTTTGCGGTCATTAATCGGTTGCAGACCAATATGGGCGGGGCGGGATTCAATAATCTGCTGGCCGATTGCCGTGTGGCAGATAAAAACAATATTCCGTATGTTGATTTTACCGCACATGCCACAGCAATGGGCGCCTATGCCAGACATTGCGAGGGCCTGTCTGATTTGGAAGAGGCTATGGCATGGGCGCAAACAACCGATAAAACAACCGTGCTGACTCTCCGTACCGATGCCTATAAATGGACCCCTGGCGGGGCAGACTGGTATGTAGGTGTGCCGGAAGTCTCAGAGCGAGAGGGTGTTCGAAAAGCACGCTCAGCCCAGGAAGAATTCAGAAAAAAACAAAGACAGGGTATTTAAGTATGTTGCGTGCAAAGCTAGGTATTTCCCCTATTGCATGGTGGAATGATGATGATGTGAATCTGTCTGATGATGTCAGTCTTGACGAGGCATTGCGGCAAGCTTCTGTTGCCGGATTTACAGGGATGGAAACAGGTCAGCGTTTTCCGATGAATATGGCAGAGCTAGGCCCGATTCTGGACAAACATAATATGCAAGTTTGTGGCGGCTGGTTTTCTGGCGATCTGCTCACGGGTGATCTGGAGCTGGAAAAAGAACGGGTAGAAGAGCAGCTGCAATTTTTTAAAGCGGCAAATGCCCCTTGTCTGGTTTATGGCGAGGTATCTGGCTCGGTACAAAGTAAGCGCGATAAAACGCTGACGCAAAAACCCGTAATCAGCGAGGCTGAAATGGCTATTTATGGCCGCAAGGTGTCAGATTTTGCAGATTATTGTGAACAGCAAGGCATGCCGCTTTCCTATCATCATCATATGGGCGCGGTGGTTGAAAATGAAGCAGAGCTGGATGCGTTTATGAAACATTCCTCTATCCCGTTATTATTTGATGCAGGTCATATGGCCTTTGCAGGCGGTGACAATCTGCGGGTGATAGATAATCATCACAAACGGATCAGCCATGTACATACCAAGGATGTCCGCCAATCGGTGATGGCTGGCGTGGATAAATCGCAAGAAAGTTTTCTGGATGCGGTTGTAAAAGGTGTCTTTACCGTGCCCGGAGATGGGGATATCGACTTTGGCAAAATTGTTCGAAGCCTGGCGTCCTATCATTATGAAGGCTGGTTTGTTGTAGAGGCAGAACAGGATCCAAAACAGAACCCGCCGCTTGAGATGGCCCAGCTTGGCCATCAAACACTAACAGAAATTTTAACCGATGCAGGTTATCAGATAGACGCATGAGCCAACCGGTGAAAAAAGACCTGCCACTGCTATTATGTATGGGCGAGGCCATGGCGGAATATAATCAGCAACCAGATGGGCGCTATCTGCAAGGGTTTGGCGGAGATACCTCAAACGCGGCGATTTCGGCATCACGTCAGGGCGCACGGGCAGGCATCTTTACCCATATTGGCAATGATCCGGCGGGAGATGGCCTTATCAATCTCTGGCAGGGAGAGGGCATTGAAACCGGGCTGGTAAAACGCTGCAAGGAGGCACAAACAGGCATTTATTTTGTTACCCATGATAGGGACGGCCATCATTTCAGCTATTATCGCAAGATGAGCGCGGCCGCCCAGATGACCGCAGAGGATGTCCAGCCAGCACAGCTTGCGCCTGTAGCGATGCTGCATATATCCGGGATTTCCCAAGCCATATCCAATTCTGCCAGCGCGGCGGTTCTGGCCGCCATTGATGCGGTAAAATCAGCGGGCGGGCAGGTGAGTTATGATACTAATCTGCGGCTGGGCTTATGGCCGTTGGAGCTGGCACGCCAAACCATTCATGAAACGATTGCAAAATGTGATATTGCCTTGCCGGGTCTCGATGATGCGTCTCAGCTAACCGGCCTTACTGCCCCGGATGATATTGCCGATTTTTATCTGCAATTAGGGGTCTCTGTAGTTGCCCTTACACTAGGGGCAAAAGGTACGCTTGTTGCCACCACACAAGAGCGGGCGACCATCCCGTCTTTTCCGGTGGAATCTGTGGATGCGACAGCGGCCGGGGATACATTTGACGGGGCCTTTTTAGCCCAGCTCCTGGCCGGGGCCAGCCCGTTTGATGCGGCTCGCTATGCAAATGCTACCGCCGCATTGTCAACTACGGGGTATGGGGCGGTCGCGCCTATTCCCACACGCGCACAAGTTACCGCCTTTATGGCTGCACATGGCGCTAGCCCCTCTATATAACAGCGGTTTCCAGCATTGGCCGGTTTTCCGCTATGCGCTGATAGCTAAAGCTGGATAAATCTAGCGAGAGATAACGCCCATAGGTAATTATTTCTGAAATGCCGCGCCCTACCGCTGGCGATTGTTGCAGCCCATGTCCGGAAAATCCATTTGCAAAAATAAAATTATCTATCTCGGTATGCGGCCCTAAAATCGCATTATGATCCAGCACATTATAGGCATAATGTCCGGCCCAGGAAGAAGTAACCCGAATAGCTTCGAATTGCGGTATGCGCCCGGCAATCAACGGCCATACATGGGTCTCCCAAAGCGTATGATCTTCTTCAAAATCCTCAAACGGGGCGGCGGCATCCTGAAGCGGCGGCGAGCCTGCCATATAATCATCCTTGCCATATTGGCGCAGATGAATGCCAGAGGGATCAATGGTCAGGGGCAGGGGTCTGTCCAGGGGTGTTTCCGCAGAGAAAATCCAGGTAAAGCGCTTGCGCGGTTCAACAGGCAGGGAAATATTGGCAAGGCTGGCGAACTGGGCGGCGCGGGGGCCAGCGGCATTCACCAAAATCCCGCATGAAATTTTCTCACCACTTGCCAGCGTCACGGCTTCTGCCTTGCTGCCAGCGGCGTTCAGATGAATATTAACCGCTTCATTATGAATATATTCAACCCCGCTTTTACGGGCAGATCGCCGCCACCATTCAAACATGGTGCTGCCTTCAAAATAGCCTTCATCCTTTAAATTATGACTGCCAAGGATAAGGTCATCTACCGAATAGAAAGGATAGGCGGCGGCAATTTCCTGTGGTGACATAATTTTCGTGCCCGCCCCGAGAGAGGCCTGTAATTTCTGGTTAGTGCGCAGCTCTTGTGCAAAGCCTTCATTATTTGCCAGATACATATAGCCAAAGGGATCAAGCACCAAATTCGGGATATCGCTATCGCCGCCCATATTGGCCCTGAAATCCTTGACATATTCTGCGGTAAATTGGGAAATTCGAATATTGATCTCGCTGGAGAATTGCTGGCGCACACAGGAATTTGTTCGAGAGGTAGAGGCAAATTCATAGCTGGGATCACGCTCTATCACCAAAATTGATCCCGTAAAATCAGGGTTGCTGGATAAAAACCATGCGATAGACGAGCCAATGATCGCCCCGCCAACTATCACCACATCATAATGCTGATGCGAAGGATTGTCTGGATAAAGCTTTGCGGACATGGTCATTTCCCCCTTTTGATTTTCCTATCTAACGGCGATATCTGGTCACAGGATTGTATAAAATTGCCACAGGTGCAAACAATTCCTATTTGCCAAATCCTGTTTATGCTAGCATTAGCGCGAATATTAATAATTATCTATCACATATCATTATCTATGGATCTGCATATGTTCTTTAAACTGTACCAACGCCCGGTCTGGGGGGGTATTTATGGCTTGCTGGCCGCAATTTTTGTTCTGCCCGGCGGCGCGTTTGCCGCTGATAATGCCTGCCAGCAACAGGGTCTGCATATCGCTGAAGCTGAAATCAGGGCAACCCCGCCAAAGGCACCGGTAACAGGTGGCTATCTGCATATCCATAATAAAGGGAATATGGCGCAGCGCCTGATATCTGTGCATGCAGATTTCTCGCATCATATCGAGCTGCATGAAATGAAACAGCAAGATGGGGTGATGAAAATGGCGCCATTGCCAAACGGCATAACCATTGATGCAGGAGAGATGATACAGCTCAAACCGGGCGGGCTGCATATCATGTTTATGCATTTAACCGAACAGCTGGTGCCGTCACAGATGCAGAAGGTGACCTTGATGTTTGATGGATGTGGGGCATTGCCAGCGACATTTATGGTGGTAAAAAACCCAGGAAATGGTCATGCGCATAGCGCTTCTGGCACGCATAAACATCAGCACTAGTAAAAAGGTAACCTCGGGCTAGCAACAGGTAAAATCATGAAAAAAATTGCCATCATAGCAGCTGTTTTCAGTCTTGTACTTGTGGGTGCTTTTAGCCTGTCTGAATATATTGCTCGTCAGCTTTATCCCCAAAAAACAGCTACGCCGATGCAGCTTGGCAGTCCATTTAGCCTAGTTAGCCATACTGGTGAGGTGATAACCGAGCAGGCATTTCAGGGGGCGCCATCAGCCGTATTTTTTGGCTTTACCCATTGCCCGGAAGTCTGTCCGACAACCCTGAATGATCTGACCTTACTGCGGGATCAGCTACAGGGAGCAGGCGGTGATTTCAATATTTTCTTTATCACGGTTGATCCGGCGCGCGACACTGTGGCAGCTCTGAATGAATATATCCCCTATTTTGGGCCAGCTATTACCGGCATTACAGGGGTTCCAGAAGAGGTGCATGAGCTGGCGCGTTCCTGGGGAATTTTCTGGCAAAAAAATAATATCACTGATCAGGGCTATAATATTGATCATACCGCGAGCGTGTTTTTGCTGGATAGTAAGGGCAAATTCAAAGGTACAATAGATTTTCACGAAAGCCGCGAGGTCGCCTTTAAAAAGCTGGAACGGCTAATGGCGACACATTAGGTGCATTTCAGGCGGTTTCGGCAAATGATGGCCGGCTATCCCAGAACCGATATTCACGTTCAATAGCGCGGGCGGCGCGGATCAGCAACGCTTCTGAAAAAGGCTTGCCAACAAGCTGGGCCGAGACAGGCAGGCCGTTTTTATCGCACCCGATCGGCAGGCAAATCGCCGGCAGACCCAGAAAATTTACTGGCCGTGTATTATGCCCAATTTTTTGAACCAACGCCGCGGCGGCAGGATTGCTACCTACATCGCTTTGTTCAATTGTTGGCAGCGCAAAGGGCCAGACTGGCGTTAAAAACATATCAATCTTTTCAAATAAATCTGGCAGGGTGCGGGCAATATAATCTGCACGACAGGCCAGAAGCCGGGCATAATCTGCTTTGCTGGTAAAGGCGCCAGTTAGTATTCGCATCAGGGTTTGGGCGTTTAGATCAGCGTGAATTTTTCCCAGCTGGCCGCCATGTATTTTGTTTGCCTCGGTCGCGATCAGCAGCACATTCAGCGGGTTGGTATTTTCAATTCCGGCAATCTCGATATCCTGCCCGCGCGCCCCCATCTGGTTCAACCTGTCAAAAACGCTGGCGATCATATCGGCAATATCGCTGTCACTGCCATCCAGAAAATAGCGTTCTGGCAAGCCTATTCGCACGCCGTCTAGCCCGGCTTCCATATCAGCAATATAATCAATTTTTGCGGTATGCAGGCTCATCTCGTCGCGTGCGTCATACCCGGTTATGCAGGATAAAATACGCGCGCTATCTTCTACGGAACAGGTAAGCGGGCCAGCCGTATCCAGAGAGGCAGAAAGCGGGAAAATACCCGCGCGCGAGACCAGCCCTTGTGTAGGTTTAATACCAACCAGACCACAGGCCGCCGCTGGCAGGCGGATTGACCCGCCAGTATCACTGCCCAGCGCGCCAGGCACAATACCAGCCGCCACAATCGCAGCCGAACCAGAGGATGAGCCGCCACAAACATAGTCACGGTTCCATGGATTTTTAGGGGTGCCTGCATAGGCGTTATGGCCGGTTACCCCCAGCGCATATTCTACCGATACCAGCCGCCCGCAATCTATCGCCCCGGCCTGATCCAGCTGTGCAATAGTAGTGGCAGTTTGTGTGGCCATCTGCCCTTTACAGGATTTTGATCCTCCCTCATTCGGCCAGACCGCGTCTGTATCACATCGCCCATACAGCTCTTTATGGGCAAGTGGCACGCCATATAGGGGCAGGGTTGTATCTGTATCTGTATTCTGGCGTTTTTTTGCTTGTTGCAGGCTAAATTCCGCATCCAGAAAAACGGTTGCGCTCAGCTCTCTGCCCAGCCCGTCAAGGGCGCTAATAATCTGCTCGGTGCGAGAGAGTATCGCGTGTTTATCTTGCCGGTTTTCGCTCAGAATATCGGCGATGGATTGATAAAAGGGCATGTCTAGGGCTCCATTGCCCGAAGCTGGCTGGCAGCAGCATCTTCAAACAAATCCTTTACCGATTTTTTCTGCCGATTATCTGACAGCTCGTCGATAGAATACCCAGCCAGTAAATCCAGCAAAATTTCACTTGTTTCAGTTGCCAGATCAATATCTGTCTTGCGGATACCGGCGGCGGCAAGCTGGTCTTTTATCAGTATGTTGTTCTGTTTTCTTTCCATGATAATAAAACCTATCCTTGCTGGTGCGATGCGACAAGCTGAAAATGGTTTTTAACGCAATGCCTGCGCAGGTTCTCTGCTTCTGCGCTGTATCTGCATAAATCTATCTTTACGGAGTGCATTTGCGTGTGGCAGTATTTTTTCATGCCACATGATCACCATGATGACGACCCGCACAGCCTTTTGCCGCCTGACCCCCAGCTGCAGGTCAAGGCCCTTGAAACACTTCTCAGCGAAAAGGGGCTGATTGATCGCGCGGCTCTGGATGCGATTATTGATGTCTATCAAAATCAGATTGGCCCACAAATAGGGGCAGAAATTGTTGCCAGAGCGTGGCTGGATCCGGCCTTTAAAGAACGGCTGTTAGAGGATGCAGAAGCGGTTCTGGCAGAGATGGAACTGGCAGGGCGGCAAGGCGAACATGTTGTGGTCGTCGAGAATACGGATAAAACGCATAATATGGTCGTTTGCACCCTATGCAGCTGTTATCCATGGCCGCTTTTGGGAATACCGCCTTCCTGGTACAAATCAGATGCCTATCGCAGCCGGGCGGTTCGCGCCCCACGTGCGGTGCTGGCAGAATTTGGCCTGCATCTGCCGGAAACAACAAAAATCAGGGTGTGGGATTCTACGGCTGAAATCCGCTATTTAATCCTGCCCCAACGCCCCGCTGAAACAGCTGGACTGGATCTGCAAGCGTTAAAAAACTGGGTCACCAGAGACAGTATGATAGGGACAGGCTTGCCGCAATCGCCAGACGCACAAAAACGGGCACAAACAGACGCACAAACACCCCCTTCCCCCTCATAGCGCCTATGGAAAGCCCTTTGGAAATGGCGGATAATTCTGCTGATAACACACCGTTGAAGCCGCATGATATGGGCGGCCAGCGAGCCGGACCTGTTCAGGCCGATTTTGGTAGTGAGCCGGTGTTTAAGCAGGCCTGGCATGGCCGTGCATTGGCGCTGACCCTAGCCGCAGGGGCGCTGGGTAAATGGAATCTAGATGCATCACGTAATGCGCGTGAAATGTTGCCAGCCAGGGATTATCAGCGTTTTGGCTATTATGAAAAATGGCTGGCCGGGCTGGCTAATTTACTGGTTCGCCATCAGCTGGTCAGCCGCGATGAGCTGGCATCTGGACAGGCAGATAAAAATAGCCCGGCGATAGAAGCGCGTCCGCTTCCAGCGGCCAGGGTTGCGGCGGTGCTGAAAAAAGGCGGGCCAACGCGCCGCCCTGTTGCACGCTCTCCGCGCTTTTCGATCGGTGAGAGGGTGCGGACCAGAGACCCGCAACAAGTGGCACGCCAGCCTGATGGCCATACCCGCCTGCCGTATTATGCCAGCGTGAAGGCTGGCTGTATTTGTGCCTGTTACGGGGCGCATATCTTGCCAGACAGCCATGCCTATTTTATGGGAGAGGCGCCGGAATATTTATATAATGTTCAGTTTTTGGCAGGCGATCTGTTCCCTGATGCAGAGCAGCCAGATGATGTAATTTGCCTGGATTTATTTGAGAGCTATCTGGAGCCTGTATCGTGACAGAACCCGTGACAGAGCCGATGATAACGCCAGATGATATTGCCCGCCGCCCTTTTCAGGCGCCCTGGCATGCCGAGGTTTTTGCCCTTACCCTTGCCTTGCATAGAGCCGGGCAATTTAGCTGGCCGGAATGGACAGATTATCTTGCCGCTGCTTTGAAGGCAGAGACCCATCTGCAGCCGGACAGCACGCAAGATGAGGCCTATTATCAGGCATGGCTGGCCGCGCTGTGTGCTCTCGTTACCGATAAAAATATCACCTCGGCGGCAGATATCACGCAGATGAAAAAAAGATGGGCTGATGCGTATATCCATACACCGCATGGCCAGCCTGTTCATCTGGGGTAGCCCAGTTTCTGGGCATTCCCATGAGCCAAGTTACTTAGATCAAGACAATTGGCGCTTGGTATGCTACAAACGCGACAGTTTAAACAATCATTAATTAGACAGCTACCATGCAAGACCAAATCCCCCAAAGCGCGACAATTCCAGATAGTGATTATGTGATTTTTGGAGGGACGGGTGACCTTGCCTTGAGAAAGATATTTCCAGCTTTGTTCTGGCGCTATCTTGATGGTCAAATTACTCGTAATTTCAGGCTTACAGCAACCTCTCGCAAACCATTGGCCGTTTCCGAATTTGCAGAAAAATTAAAGCCATTCTGCGCCGAAGCGCTGGACGGGCTGAAGGATGCAGAGCCGGTTTGGGAAGAGTTCATCAAGCTGATCTCCATTCAGATTGTCGATATTGCTTCTGGAAACGGGGCGGCTGCCCTGGCAGAATTTCTGTCAGATAAAGCAGATGCGCACCGGCCGCTGATTTACTATCTTGCGGTGGCGCCGGCATTATTCGGGCCAAGTTGCCAGCTGTTAAAAGAGGCAGGTCTGGCCTTGCCACAAAGCCGTGTTGTGGTGGAAAAGCCGCTTGGCAATGATTATGCCTCAGCAGAAAAAATCAGCCAGGAAATTCGCTCTGTTTTTAACGAAGATCAAATCTACCGTATTGATCATTATCTGGGCAAGGAAACCGTTCAGAATTTGATGGCGCTGCGCTTTGCGAATGTGATTTTTGAAAGCCAGTGGAATAATAACGCTATCGATCATGTACAGATTACGGTCGCGGAAACGGTCGGGGTAGGTCAGCGCGCCAGCTATTATGACAAAAGCGGCGCCTTGCGCGATATGGTGCAAAACCACCTTTTGCAACTCGTATGTCTGGTAGCGATGGAGCCGCCTTCGCATTTCGATGCAAATCAGGTGCGCGATGAAAAATTGCGCGTTTTAAAGGCGCTTCGGCCGTTAAAAGCAGAAGATATTATGCGTGGCCAATATCAGGAATATGAAGGTGAAATTGGCGAGCGTTCGGATACAGAAACCTATGTTGCGCTAAAGCTGGGTATCGAAAACTGGCGCTGGGCAGGGGTGCCTTTTTATGTGCGTACCGGCAAAAAACTGGCGATGCGCGCAAGCGAAATCATCATCACCTTCAAAGAAAAGCCGCATGATATTTTCGCCAATGGCAGAGATGCAGAGCCGAAAGAAAATATGCCTAACCGGCTGGTTATCAGATTGCAGCCTCAAGAAGGGGTGCGCCTGCAACTGAT